>JASLIL010000004.1 GCA_030152145.1 Tissierellales bacterium | reverse complement strand
TAAATAGTGCCTTTTGATGACCTAACATAATTCCTTCAGGTATATCTCCTGCAAAGGCATTTGTGCTTATAAATAATAACAATACACAAGTAAATATAGAAATTCTTTTTATCATTCTTGCACCTCCTATTTATCTTTTTTATATCATAAGATACTTAAAAGTTCGTCATATACTACTGATACGTCGTAACTGACAATGATTATAATATAAGTATACTATACATTTATAAATTCTTAAAGAATTAAAGCTTCGTTTCCCATGCACTGCTTACAGCAATTAGATCCTAATTACTGTAAGCAATGCACAAAAATTTTTCTGTAAAAGTTCCTGAAACCCTTGACTTTAAAAGATTTATTGCACCCATCACTATTATGACACGTTCCCCTGTGGCGGCTACTACTAGGTTTCTGTAGGACTTGTATTCTTCTCTTTCAAGTCTTAGATCTTCTAGTATTTCTTTTTGATGGGAGTAGGGTCTTAGTTCAAAGAAGACAAGTTCCCCCTCTTCTGTCTTCTTTTTCTCTAGGGAGCTTTTTAAGTCTTCCTTGTCTTCTTGGGATGAGGGGTCAAAGGCTTTAAATTCCTCATCATTCCAGTAGCTTTCAAAAGTTTTCTTAAATTGAACAAGAACATCTTTAGAGCTGTATTCTGATAGCTTGACATTCCACTCTAGCCCCTTTGATAGAGCTGGGTTTGAGAGGTTTGAGGAGCCTATGTAGGCTGTGCTAAAACCTGACTTTCTTTTAAAGTAGTAGGCCTTGGCGTGGAGCCTGGTTCTTTCTGTGTCGTAGGATATTTTTATTTCTGTATTTTTTATCTTGGCTAGATTTATGATGGCCTTGTAGTCAGAGGCTGCCATATAGGAGCTTGTTATTATTCTTAGCTTTCTGGTTTTTGTAAACTCTAAGAGATCCTCGTAAATAAGTCTTAGGCCACTGAATTTTATAAATGATATTAAAAAATCAATTTCATCAGCTGTCCTTATTTCTCTTTTCAATTCGCTTACAAGACTGGGCCCATGACTGCCTGTAAAAAGGCTGGTGTGGGCTATGGATGTTCTAGGCCTGTATTCTTTTAATACTCTCTTAATTTTTTCGTCATCATGAACTAGTAGAAGTTCTTTAAAGCTCCTGTCTTGGTAGTCAAAGTTGTCTACTCCTAGAACTCTATTTATCTCCCTTATTTTTTCTAGTTTCTCGTCTTGATCAATTAGGCTGGTAAGAAGCTTTCTAATGACTTTTTGGTATTCTAGTGATAAGACCTTGTCTAAATCGCTTTTATCTATGTTTCTTGTTTCAATAAGCTTCTGGTCTAGGGCTGAATCCCTAGAGAGGCTTCTTAGGACTTTTTCATATAAACCATTGTCCATTCTATCCCTCCTTATAAAAGTTCTATTACCACTATCATAGCAGATCTTTTCTTTCTTAGCTGCTGGCTTTAAAGTTTAGGGATTAAAATAGCCCAGAGTTTTCTCTGGGCTAAGGGTTTTTAATTTTTTTCTAGGCTTTTTAATTCTTCTAGCTTTAACCTATACTTCCTATCATATTCTGCCTTCTTATCCTTATTTTCCTCTATAGATATTTGACTTATTAGAGCTGTTAGTTGATTTTTCACTAGGATTATCCTATCTTCCCTAAGCTTGTCTCCCTGGTTTTCTGGTTTTTTTGATTTTTTATCCTGGTAGTCCCTGTAGCTTCCAGAGAAGGATCTTATTTTCTTGTCTTCTATTATTAGAAGATCCTGGCAGGTATTTTCTATAAATCTCCTGTCATGGGATACTAGGAGGATGGAGCCATTGTAGCCTGCCAGTAGGTCTTCTAGAACTTCCAAGCTAGTGGTGTCTAGGTGATTGGTGGGCTCATCTAGAAGGAGGAAGTTGCTGTCTCCTAGGATTATCTTGGCTAGAGATACTTTTACCCTTTCTCCCCCACTTAGTATTTCCAATTTTTCATCTAGCTTGTCTCCCCTTATTAGGAGCCTGGCTAAGACTAGCCTGGCCCTTTCCTCCCCATGAACGCTGCCTTCCATAAGATTTTCCAGTATGGTTTTTTCTGGGTCTAGATTGTCTAGGGATTGGTCAAAGTAGCCTATTTTAAGCTTTTCATTTACCCCTACTTCCTGGCCCCTTAGTATAAGCCTTATTAGGCTGGTTTTTCCACTGCCATTTGGTCCTATAAGACCAGTTTTACTTCCATTTTTTATACTGAAGCTGGCCTTCTTAAAAATCCACTCTTCCCCGTAGCCTAGACTTAGGTCCTTTGCTGATATTAGGATCTTGCTGTGGATTTGACTTGATTCTGGAATTTCAATTCTAATCTTTTCTTCTTCCTGGAACTTTTCCTTTCTGTCTAGCTGCTCTATTCTTTTGTCTATGGATTTTGCAGCCCTGTCCAGTTTTATTTTATTTTTCTGGCCTCCCATCTTGTGGAGACGGGCTTCTGAATTTCCCATTCGCTTAGGTGTGGTTTTGACCTTGGCTGATTTTCTTTCCAGATTTCTTTTTAGCTGGTCCAGCCTGTTTTTCTCCTTTATGAACTGCCTGTATTCAAAGTCTTTCCTCTGATTTTCCATTTCCTTTAAGTCCAGGTAGTTGCTGTAGTTTCCCTTGTAGATCTTAGGTCTGCCTCCTTCTATTTCCAGTATTTTGTTGGATAGCTGGTCTAGAAGATCCCTGTTGTGGGATACTAGCAGGATGCTGCCCTGGTAGTCCTTTAACTGGTCTGTAAGCAGATCTATTGCCTCCAGATCCAAATTGTTTGTTGGCTCATCTAGTAGGAGCAGCTGGTCTTTGCTTTGGAGGACTTCTGCTAGCTTAAATCTAGTTTTCTCCCCTCCACTCATAGTTTCAGTCCAGTCCCTTGGGACCTTAAATATAGATGAGGATTTTCCCGATATTCTTTTCTTCCCTGGTCCTGCTAGCTGGTCTAGGTATTTAATTTTGGTGTTTTTCCCGTAGTGAATCTGGCCACTGTCGTAGTAGATCCTGCCATCTATAAGTTCTAGTAGGCTGGTTTTACCTGCTCCATTTGGTCCTACTATTC
Source organism: Tissierellales bacterium (assembly GCA_030152145.1). Lineage (GTDB taxonomy): Bacteria > Bacillota > Clostridia > Tissierellales > JASKZW01 > JASLIL01. The sequence goes on along the minus strand of JASLIL010000004.1, from coordinate 7,916 downwards.
CTATCTTGTCCCCCTTTTCTATAGCTAGGTCTTCTATGTCTAGGACTAGCTTGTTTCCGTAATATTTCTTTATATTTGTCATCTTGATTTCTTGCATAAAAAAATCCCCCTTTAAATCGAGAGGATAGCAGAAAAATAGACTATAGGTAGACTATAGACTTGGGTATCTTAGCTTTTAAGGCAACTATCCACTCATAATAAAAATAGACATAAATATATTAGGACTTTTAAGGTTCTTAATATATTTTCTTCTCTTTATTTAATAATGGATTAGTTGTACATTGTCTCTATAGTTTCTCCTTTCAAAATATCATTTTTCTAGTTAGCCTAGTATATCACCTAGATCTTAAGATTACAAGGCTCTCTTAGCTTGTTTACTTTATGCTTTATTAGGAATATAATCGAGTTAGGATAATTTTTGGGAGGTGTTTTTATGACTTTATTGGAGCTTAAGAGTATTTCTTGGTCTAGGGATGGGAAGGATATATTGAAGGATCTGTCCTTTTCCTTGGAGGCTGGGGACTACCTTTCACTGGTGGGGGCTTCTGGTAGTGGCAAGTCTAGCTTACTTAGGATTATTGGCTCTTTGACTTCCCCTAGTTCTGGGGAGATTCTTTTTAAGGACCAGGCCTATGAGGCCTATGATCCTTTGGAGCTTAGATCCCTGGTTCACTATTCCTTTCAGATACCCTATCTTTTTGGCCAGACTGTTTCAGATAATCTTAGCTATCCCTTTAGGATTAGATCCAAGGATTTTGATAGGGCCAGGGTTCTTAAACTTCTTCAGGCCTTAAATATGGGGGAGGACTTTCTTTCAAAATCTATTACCAGTCTTTCTGGTGGGGAGGCCCAGAGAATTTCCCTTATTAGGTCTATATTGACTGAGCCTGAGCTTTTACTTTTAGATGAGGTTACTGGCTCTCTTGATAGGGAGAATAAGAGGCTTGTTAATGATTTGTTAAGGGATTTAAACTCTGGGGGAACTAGTATTATATCTATTAGCCATGATCCTAGTGAGGCTAGATTAAATGCCAATAGGTTGATCCTTATTGAAGAGGGGAAAATTTTAAGGGAGGAGGTTTTAAGATGATGCATCTTACCAATGCTTCTCTGGTCTTGTCGTCTTCACTGGTTCTTATTGCCTTGGTTTTTTCCTATAGCCAGAGGCTGGGTTTAGAGAAGGATATACTGCTGTCTGTTACTAGGGCTGTTTTACAGCTTTTGATTGTTGGCTACTTTTTAGACCTTATATTTTCTAGGGAGAGTTTTCTTTTTACTAGCTTTCTCCTAGTATTTATGGTTTTCAATGCCAGTAGGACTGCTGCTAAAAGGGCTGGAGAGATTAGAAATGTTAAGAGAATTGCCTTTTTCGCTATTGCTTGTGGGTCTTTTCTGACACTTTTTATACTTGTAGCTACTGGTGCCCTGGACTATAGTTCTAGTCAGGTGGTGCCTGTTGGTGGTATGATTATTAGCAATTCTATGGTGGCTCTTAGCCTTTGCTTTAAGAATATGACCAGGTCTTTTAAGGATAAGGCTAGGGAGGTGGAGACCAAGCTTAGTTTGGGGGCTGATCCTCTAGAGGCTTCCAGGGAGATTATTAGGGATAGTATAAGGACTGGGATGACTCCTACTATAGATTCTGCCAAGACCTTGGGGATTGTTTCCCTGCCTGGTATGATGTCTGGCCTTATCTTGGCTGGTGTTAGTCCTGTGGAGGCTGTGAAATATCAGATTATGGTTACCTTTATGCTTATATCCACTACCTCTATTGCTTCTTTTATAGCTTCCTATCTTGGCTATAGGTCCTACTTTAATAGTAGGCAGCAGCTTTTGGAGGATTAAATATAAAAAAACCGGTTGGCTGACCAACCGGTTTTTCTAGTTCTTTATTTCTTTTTTATTTCCCTTAGTCTTAACCAGATTTCCCTGTCATCAACTATCTTGTGATCATGGGCGTTGCTGGCTTCCATTATGTCTAGATATGACCAACGTTTCTTCTTAAGGTCGGTGTAACTTATTATTCCCTTGCCTATATTTTCTTCTATAAACTTAGGATCTGCCTGTCTTTCTAGCATTCTGTTTACCATGGTTACTGCTTCCTCCCTGCTGATGTTTTCATTTGGTCTGAAGCTTCCGTCTGGGTAACCTACTATCCAACCCTTGCTGGATGCTGATTTAATATATTCTTCTGCCCAGTGTCCTTCTACGTCCTTGAATATATTTTCTCCGCCTTCCAGATCGTCAAATCTAGCTGCTATGGTTGCAAACTCTGCTCTGGTTATGGCTGCTCCTGGTTTAAAGCTTCCGTCCTTGTAGCCTTCTAGGATTCCGTGTTCTGCTAGGAAGCTTACATGTTTGTAGTACCATGCGCTGACCTTTACGTCCTTAAAGCCTATGCTTCCTGGCTCTATGATGAATCCTCCTGCAGTTAACCTAGCGAACATGGCTGCTACCTCTGCTCTGGTCATGTTTTTCCTTGGACCAAAGGTCTTGTCTGGGTAACCTTGCATATAGGCTATGTGGTCATCTGTTAATTTCAAGTCATCATCCACTTCTCCTACCCTTATACGAACCTTAGGGTTGGCTAGGGCGTCTCCCTTATCTCCTTCAAAGTTGGCAAAGATTCTGGCTTCATTTAAGATGGTTTTAGCTTTTCCATCTATATTTATTATGGCCTTGAATCTTAGCTCTACTGTGTCTTCATAGTCTATTGACTTGATGTTTAAGACTATTTTGTCCTTGGTCTTTGATAGGTCTAGGATTCTTTCATCTTCTAGACTTATTTCGTCACCGTTGATGAATACTCTTATACTTTCCTTTATTAAATCCAGATCTTGTGGGATAGCATCTACTATTGTTAGGTTTTCTATGGTCTTCTTATCCTTGTTATTGTTCTTAACCCTTATCTTGTATTTTACTGTGTCCTTGTTCTTAAACCTATCTGTAGATGTTGCTATCTTGTAGCCTTGATCTGTTTCTTTTAAAGCTTCCTTACTTGAGTCTACCTTGTCCTCTACTGGATATTCAGGATAAGGTCTGTCTGGATATTCAGGCTTATCTGGTTTACCTGGATCTTCAGGATCTGGTTTTCCTCCAGCACTTGGGTCTACATAGACTGTTTTAGAGCTGTGGGCTACTGATGACATTTGGTCCTCACCTATCTTATAGTCTGCATAGGCTAGGGCGTCATTGGTGATAGTTGTTGTCCTAGTCTTTCCATTGACTATGGTGTCAAATGTTACCAATAGCTTGTCAGATATTTCTAAGTCCACTAGCTTAAACTCAACCTTGTTTAGATTACTTAGGTTCTCAACCTTACTAGTGATGTCCCTACCATTTAAGCTTATCCTTACACTGTCTTTTACTAGGTCTAAGTCCTGTGGCATATAGTCTATTATTCTAAGCTTTTCAACCTTTCCACTAGCTATCCTGTCGCTATTGTTCTTATTGTTTACTTCTAGTTTAAAGCTTACCTTATCACCATTTTCAAACTTAGTCCTTCCAGCTTCCTTACCATTCTTATCCCAGGCTGTCTTCTCAATATTCAATCCATAGCTTTCAGATTGACCTGATACAAATAGGTTTTTAATATTTGATTGAATACGATTATCATGGTCTATTTCATCACCACTGCCTGTAGATATTTTTACCTCCCTTGATAGGGCTATATTTGGTATCATGTTTACTCTTACATTATCCTTAACCCTAACCGGTATTCTTACTACTATATTTTTTCTTTCACCAGCTTCTAGAGGATCTGTTTTCATTTCCCTAATCTCTACCTTTGTTCCTCCGTTGGCTTCACTTGTTTCAGTGGTAGAAATCTTACCAATTACTTCAGCTCCCTCTACATTTATTTCTTCTTTAAATACCTCTAGGTTAGGATTTATTATATCCTTAAAGTCTGATACTGAACCTCTAATTCCAGCTTCATGCTCACTGCAGTTTGTTAGAGTTATCCTATATTCAAACTTCTCTCCTGGTGATACTGTGTTTAATATCTTGCCTCCATCTTTACCTATAGAATAGGCTTCCTTGGTCATTATAACATCTATGTCGTTTCTAAGAGCTGTCAATACTGCGTTGTATCTTTGGTTGTCTCTAGGACAGTTACAGGTTATTTCTGCTGTGTTAAATAGTATATTAGGTGTTTCCTTGGTTACCCTAGCAGTGTATTGAAGTACTAGAAGTCCCTCTCCTACTAGGTCCGGCTTATTTTCATCTGCTATACTAATTCTTTCAGCTGTCCTGTCTACCCCTGCCCTTCTTAGAACCACATTGTCTGTTCTTGGAACTCTTTCTACCTTAGCTTCATACTCATTAGTTATTAGTTTATCTAACTCGGCATCACTCATCTTGTAGAACTTACCTACAGCTGCCTTAAATCTCCTTCTAACTATTGACTCTGAGCTTTGAGATCCAAGATTTGCCCTCATGGCTCTTTCTCCTTCTTTTTCAACATTCTCATCTTCATTAAGATTTAAGTCCTTGTCTTCATAGTAGAAGATCTTGGCATCTGACTTATCCATTCCATCTCTAGTTAGGATTAGACCATCTGGTAGGGTGTTTACTATATTCATTTCCTTAACATACTGCCTGTTTATTTCGTCTCTGTCCTTTAAGTTGGATCTGTTTAAACCAGTTACTACAAAGTAGGTTAATTCGTCTCCTATCTCTATTTCCATGGTGTCGTCGTCTTCCTCTATAAGTTCCATGCCTTCATCAGTATTTTTCTTATTGATATAGACAAACATTTCTGACTTAATATCGACGAATTCTCCAAGAAGTTTTACTCCTAGATCTTCAGCCTCTAGCTCTTCTCCTTGATCTCCCTTTACTACAGCCCTATTTCTTATCTTAGCATAGTGTAGTTCCTTAACTCCATCTTCCTCTATTATATAGGAGCTGTCTTCCAAGGCTCTAACTACTATTCTCAAGCCTGCTGTTTTTCCTGGTGGAAGATTTTCTATCCTTCTGGATATTTGACCAGAATCCTTGCTAGAGTCATTATCTTCATTTACCCAGTCTTCCCAATCTACTTCCTTGTAGTTACTAGCATTTACTGTATCCCACTTAATAACCTTCACTATCTCCAGTCTCTTCTTACTATTATCTGTCTTAATCAACCTATTGTTATCATCATATAGTCTTTCTGCCATCGTGTAGATATCATCTGTTATGGTTCCGCTCCAGTTGGCCTTACTGTTGTTACTTACATTTATCATATATTGGTACTCACTCAGATCCCCACTATTGCTGTAAACCATTTTTTCACCTTGATTGTTTGATCTAACATTTGATAGCTTTAAGACACTTATGTCTATAGGTCTCTTAACTACTATAGTTTTCTCTGCTCCATCACATCTTTCATTCTCATTCTTAAAGCATTCTACCCTATTAGTAACTTCTTTTTCCATCTCGCTACTGCCTTCAAACACCTTGGACTCTTCATCTATCTTAACTTGATATTTTATAGATAGAATCTCATCTCCATCAAGTCTTTCCATTCCAAGTCTTAGCTTGTAATGTCCATCTTCTTTGTAGTAGCAAATAGTATAGTCTTTACCTAGGATAGTGCCTTCTATAGTTCCCCTTTCACCTTTTTCTATCTTATCTATCTGATCTCTTGGGAAACCTACACCTTGTTTTGTCACTTTTCCATCTTTTTCTATCTCAACATGAATTACATTGTCACTTGAAGCTAGAAGCTCTGATGGTAAACTATCTATTGAAACCAGGTCTCTGACAGTTACTTTCTTGTCATCCTGATCTCCTGTAGGCCTTATCTCTACATTATATTTAACTGATTCTCCTGGTGCATATTTATAGTCCTTATTACCTATATTCTTAAGAGCTGACTTTTTAATCTTTAGCTTACCTTCTTTGTAGATTATATCTAGGTCTTCCTGATCCTTCGCTTCTGTTTCAGTACCTTCCTTGTCCTTAAGATTACCATCCTCATCCACTACTGGCTCGCCATCTCCATCCAGTTCATACTCATTGGCTACTACAGTGTTTTCCAAGCCCTTAGTTAAGTCTATTGCCTTAACTTTCAAGGTAACTTTTAGAGACTCTTCTCCAGCTAATTCTATATTTTCTAGAACAAGTGTATTGCCATCTATACTTAAGTTGCCCTTGTTTGGCTCTACCTTTGCACTAATTAGTTCTAGATAGTCCTCTAGCTTATCTTCCAATCTACCCTTCCAGGTTCTGTCATCCTTGTTCTTAAGAGCTATGCTGTATTCAAATTCATCTCCCACTTTTATAAACTTCTTATCTCCTATATTATTAGTTTTTTCTAGAGATATATCTAGCTTACTTTCATCTATAACCCTTACTTTTACCTTATTTGTTTCCTTTGAATCATCCTCACCAAACTGATTTTCAAATTCCACTAGGGCCTTGTTTTCTATGGTCTTTCCTGGTTCAGAATTAATCCTAACCCTAAGTTCTAGTTCTAGAACCTTATCTTTAGGAAGATTTTTAAGATTAACATGTTTTTCTTCTAGTTTTGCCCATTCTGATCCTTTTTTAACCCTAAAGGAATCAAATTCTAAGCCTTCTGGTAGATTATCACTTATCTTACCAGTTAAAGATCTTTCATCTTTGTTAACTAATTTTATAGTGTAGTTTAAGATTTCTCCATTCTTAACTTCTTTTTTATCTACAGACTTAGTAAATTCTAGTTGGGATAAGATATCTATGCTGTCCTTATCCTCTGTTTCCTCTTCTGTTGAAGGTATTTCTTGACCATCCTCATCTACTTCCTTAACTGTAAAGGAGTTTCTAGCACCTGAACTTGATGTGGACTTGTAGGCTATAACTGGTATGGTTATTACCAATTCATCCTTGTCTGAAGCTAGCTCTAGGTCGCTTATAACTATTTTTCTTGTAGCTTCCTCGTAAGTTACTTTCTTACTAGCAAGCTCGCTACCATTAAGCGTTATACCCTTATCCTTGTCAAGTTTCAAACCTTCTGGTAGGCTATCTTCCAATTTACCCTTCCAAGCTCTTTTTTCTTCTGTAGCTCTTCTTATACTTAAGCTATATTGGAATTTATCTCCTACTGTAACTTCTTTCTTACCCTTAATATCATTTACCTTAGTAAGATCTATTTCTACTGGAACTATTACTTCTTCCTCTAGTACTTCTGGTTTTATCTCATCTTCTCCCTCACCATCTGTACCTGGCTTAGCTCCCTTTAGATCTACCTTGTTTACCAGAACTGTTTCCACTATTTTATCACTAATTCTAAGTTGGTATTCTAAGACTAGGGTCTGATCTCTTAGCCTATCTAGTTTTAGATCTATGCTACTTTCCTCTATATCAATAGCTATATTTCTCTTAGCCAACTTAAGATTATCTTTAGATTCACTTACCAGCAATCTTTCATTGTCCATAATCATTGTAAGAGGTTTTTCCAGATTCATACCTTCTGGCCATTGATCCTTAAACTCTATCTTATCTACAGCTCCCTTATCAGCCTTAATAGTAACCCTATATCTAACAAGGTCGCATATGCTATAGCTATCTCTCTTAGCTACAACTTCTTTTTCTACACTTAATTTTCCTTCCTTAGCCTTATCCTCTACCTCTACTCCACCATCTACTACTTCTTCCTCTTCTTTTTCTGATGGATCTTTTCCCTCAGGAATTTTTCCATCTTCTTCTACTACTTTTCCATCCTCATCTACTACCTTTCCATCTTCATCAGTGTCATATTCTGCTAGGATGGCTATATTTTCTATCTTTTCTTGACTGGCTTTAATAGCCTTTACCCTTATTACTATATCTAGTGTCTTACCACTTTCTATAGTAATTAGATCCTTGGAAACTGTGTTTCCTTCTAGCTTAAAGCCAGTCAAGAAAAGATAGAAAATATAGCCATCCTAGCAGAATATGACACTGATGAA
>JASLIL010000081.1 GCA_030152145.1 Tissierellales bacterium | reverse complement strand
TATCTCCTTTTTTACTGCCAAAATAAGCTGCTATATCTGAATTCTCTATAAAGTCCAGGGTCATATCTTCCTGGCTAAGGTCTTTTTTCAGCTTTATATCTGACCTTGTTTTAGGTCTATAATCACTAGGAGCTGCTGCCTTTATTAAAATATCACAGTCAAGAAACTCCCTATCTATAGCCTCAAGCATATCCATAGTTGATTTAACCCCTATAAGCTTTACTCCTCTTGGAGCCTCTAGGTTTGTAGGTCCTGATACTAAAACAACCTCAGCCCCTCTTTCCCTTGCTGCTCTGGCTATTTCATAGCCCATTTTCCCACTAGAATAGTTGCTAATATACCTAACAGGGTCAATTTCTTCTATAGTAGGTCCTGCTGTAACTATGACCTTTTTCCCCAACATATCTTTTTCCTTATCAAAGTAAGTCTTTATAGCCTCAACTATATCAATAGGTTCTGCCATCCTACCTGGTCCTACTGTTTGACAGGCTAAAAGCCCTGTTCCCGGCTCTATGAAATTATAGCCTAAGGCTTCTAATTTCTTCATATTTTCCTGAACCAAGGGATTTAAATACATATTTGTATTCATAGCTGGTGCTAGAAATACAGGGGCTAAAGTAGCCATTACAGTTGTAGTTAATAGGTCATCTGCCAAACCATGGCTAATTTTACCTATAATATTGGCTGTTGCTGGGGCTATTAGGAATAGATCTGCCTCCTCTGCCAGGGAAATATGCTCCACATCATATGTCTTTGGTGGCTCAAACATATTAGTATAGACTGGATTAAGGGAGAGGGTTCTAAAACTTAGCTCTCCTACAAATTCCAGGGCATGTTCTGTCATAATCACCTTAACATTGGCTCCCAGTTTCTTTAGCCTGCTTACTACCTCTATAGTCTTATAGGCAGCTACGCCACCAGTCACCCCTACAACTATAGTTTTATTCTCTAACATTATTCAGACTCCTTATCTCTTCTTATATAAGTTATCTTACCATCTAGAGCTTCCTCAATAGCAATTGTAACAGGTTTCTTAGAATCTGTTTCTATTAAAGGCTCTGCATTATCTATTAACTGTCTAGCTCTTTTTGAAGCTAGAACAACCAAAGTATATCTACTATCACCAATTCTTGATAATTCATCTAATGATGGACTAAACATAACTATCCCTCCTAACTTAAAAAATCTTCTAAAATATCATCGTATCTTTTCACCTTAAGCTTTTCAGATTTTATAATAGCCTCTACCTCATCAACTGCAGTATCTAGGTTATCATTAAAAACCAAATAGTCATACTTACCCAGAAGCTTTATTTCATCCCTAGCATTATCCATCCTAAGTTTTATAACTTCCTTGGTTTCTGTACCTCTTTTTGTAATCCTATCCTCAAGTTCTTCCATTGATGGAGGTAGTAAGAAGATAAATGTCGCCTCAGGATAATTCTCCCTAACCTGCAGGGCACCTTGAACATCTATTTCCAGTACTACTATATTACCTTTTTCAACCTGATCTAAAACAAATTTCTTAGGTGTACCATAAAAATTATTGTGAACATTAGCATACTCTAAAAATTCACCCTTGTCTATCATAGCTTCATAGTCTTCTCTGTCTAGGAAAAAATATTCCCTTCCATCTACTTCCCCTTGACGAGGATCTCTAGTAGTAGCTGACACTGAAAAAACTAAATCATCATTTCTTGAAAACAATTGCTTGCAAACAGTCCCCTTTCCACAACCTGAAGGACCTGATATTACCAATAAGAAACCCTTAGCCATTTTTCATTCTCCTTTATTCTACATCTTGCTTGTCATTAGGCTTGCCATTTAACCTTTGACCTACTGTTTCCGGCTGAATAGCAGATAGTACTATATGATCGCTATCTGTTATTATAACTGCCCTAGTTCTTCTACCATATGTAGCATCTACTAAGATCCCCTTATCTCTCGCTTCTTGAATCATCCTCTTTATTGGAGCTGACTCTGGACTTACTATAGAAATTATTCTGTTAGCTGACACCATATTTCCAAAACCTATGTTTATTAATTTTACTGACACAAAAATTCCTCCCCACTTATTCTATATTTTGTACCTGTTCTCTCATTTTTTCAATTATAGCCTTTACCCTAACTACATTGCTGGATATATTGATATTATTAGATTTTGAACCTACTGTATTTATCTCCCTATTCATCTCCTGGATCAGAAAATCTAGTTTCCTTCCAACAGCATCTTCTGACTCCATGATCTTTATAAATTGACCTATATGGGATCTAAATCTTACCAGCTCTTCATTAATATCTGCCTTATCTGCATAGAATACCAGCTCATTGGTTAACTTGTCCTGGTCAACCTCAACACTTTCTCCAAGCAAATCTTTTATTCTGGATTCTAGCTTCTCCCTATACTCCTCAACCACTGTATATGAGTGCTTCTCAATTTCATCTAGTATCTCCTCCAGTTCGCCTAGCTGAGACCTTATGTCCTCAAGAAGGCTTAGGCCCTCTTTTTCCCTCATATCAAGAACACCTTCCAGAGCTTTTTCCAGAGCTTCTTCCAAGGTATTTAAGGTTAAATCCTCATCTACCTCTTCCTTTTCCACCCTTAAAACCTCTGAGTTTCTTAAAATATGATCCATACTAATTCTTTCATTTAAATCTAAATCACTATTAAGCCTTTCTAAGGCTTCTTTATAGGATCTGGCAAAAGGAATATCTACCATTACAAGAGGACTAATATCATCATTGTATTCAAGCTTTACAAATATCTCTACTCGTCCCCTAGATATGTATTTTTTTATAAGCTGCTTAAGATTTTCCTCAAGATAGCTTAGATGCCTGGGCATCTTTATAAATATATCATTGTATCTATGATTAACAGTTTTTACCTCTACATTAAAAGTTTGGTACTTATCCAAGGCTTCCCCTCTACCAAAACCCGTCATGCTCTTTATCATGGTCTCATCCCTTTCCTAATAATTTTCCCGGTATGTTAGATTATTATATAGGCTTTTTCAATTTTTATCTAGTAATTGTTACATTTTTTTAATATTTAGCCTAATTATAATATGTGTTATAATTCTATTATAGCAATTTTAGGAGGTATTAAAATGTCATTAGATGGAATAGTAACAAGTAATATAGTATATGATTTAAATAAAAGCTTGATAGGTGGGAGAATCGACAAGATCTATCAACCAGAAGATGAGGATTTAGAAATTACGATTTATAGTAAGGGTGAAAACAAAAAACTTTTACTATCCTCTAATTCTTCCAATCCAAGAATACACTTTAGTTCTTTAAAATCCACTAATCCTCCAGTTCCACCTACATTTTGTATGGTACTTAGAAAACATATAGTAGGCGGTAAGATTCTAGATATAAGACAGCTTGCTTTAGATAGGGTTGTTTCCATAGATATATCTACAATAGATGAACTGGCTCTGCCCATAGAGAAAACCTTGGTTATTGAAATAATGGGTAGACACAGCAATATAATTCTTATAGACAAGGCCAGTGGAAAGATTATTGACTCTATTAAAAAGGTTGGATTTGATATGAGTAGGGTTAGACAGGTTCTGCCTGGTATAGAGTATTCCTACCCTCCTCTTGATAAGCTTGATCCTCTAAATACAAGTTTGGAAGAGTTTAAGAAACTATTTTTAGACTCTGAGGGAAAAACATTTAAGGTTTTCTATCTTAACTACATGGGACTTAGCCCCCTAATCAGTAAGGAAATCTGCTTCTTAAGTGAGATAGACCCTAACTCTAACCCATCTAAACTAACTGATGACGATCTAAATAAGCTTTATGGAACTTTTGATCTATTTATGGACAGAATTAAAAACTCTGATTACTCCCCTTCCCTTATGAAGGAGGGAGGAAAGTACAAAAGTTTTTATTCCTTTCCTATAAAACAATTTCAGGCTGAAGTTTTAGCCAAGAATTCTATATCCGAGACCATAGAAGAATATTTTCTTTTAAATCATAGATTTGATAAAATCAGTCAAAAATCCCAGGATTTAAGGAAGGCTATAGAAACAAAACTGGATAGGACAAGGTCCAAGTTAAATAAACAAGAAGAAGAGTATAGGGATAGCCAAAATCGAGAAATCTACAAGATCTATGCTGACCTAATATCATCAAATATATACAGAATAGAAAAGGGGGCAAGATCCATAAGTCTAGAAAATTACTATAGCCCAAATATGGAGACTATAGAAGTTCCCCTAGATGAAAGATATCCTGCCCATGAAAATGCCCAAAGATACTATAAGAAATATTCTAAGTTAAAAAACGCTTCCAAACTTTTAACTAAGCAGATACCTGAAACTAAAAATGAAATTCTCTATCTTGAAAATATCCTAAACAGCATAGAAAACTCTAGGGACCTGGATAATCTTCATGATATTAAGGAGGAGCTTATAGAATCAGGCTATATAAAGGGAAAACAAAGAAAGAAGAAAAGCCCAAATAAATCTAAGCCCCATCACTATATTAGCTCTGAGGGCTACCATATATATGTTGGTAAAAACAACAGGCAAAATGATGAATTAAGCTTAAAATTTGCAAAAAAAGATGACCTGTGGTTCCATGTTCAAAATATGCCTGGCAGCCATGTACTTGTAAGGAATGATCGAAATGAATTTAGCCAGAGGCTTATAGAGGAAGCTGCTACACTTGCGGCCTACTATAGTAAGGGAAAAAATTCAACTAGTGTGGCTGTAGATTACACAGAGAAAAAAAATGTTAAGAAGCCTAGTGGAGCCAAATTAGGAATGGTTATATACGAAGACTTTAAAACAATATTTGTGGATCCAAGCGAAGATCTCATAAATAAACTAGAAGAAATTACTGACCTCTAAATCTAGGAAAAAAAGAGGATGAAGCAACTATTCTATAGTTACTCCATCCTCTCCATCTATTTCCTTAAACTTAACTCTAACTATTTCATCTCTTGAAGTAGGAAGATTCTTACCTATGAAATCCGGTCTAATGGGTAATTCCCTATGTCCCCTATCTATTAAAACTGCTAGCTGAACCTTAGAGGCCCTACCTAGATCAGTTAAAGCATCTAGGGCTGATCTTACAGTGCGTCCTGTGTAAATAACATCATCAACTAAAACAACTATCTTCCCCTCAATATCCATCTTACTGTCTACCTTAGTAACTATAGGTTCTATTGATTTTTTTGATAAATCATCTCTGTATAGGGATATATCAAGTTCTATATAAGGAATTTCCTTTCCTTCTATAGAGGCTATTTTCTTAGCCAGCCTCTGACTAAAAGGAATTCCCCTGGTTTTAATACCTGCAAGAACTAAATTATCTACACCTTTATTTCTTTCTATAATCTCATGAGAAATCCTAGTCACTACTCTTCCTATATCCTTATCATCTAGTATGTGAACTTTTTCCACCATGTCAGCTCTCCTTTCTCAATATATTTAAAACCCTAAGCAAGTCCTTAGAAGGCTTATTTTCAAACTCCATGTATTCCTTTGTAAGAGGATGGACAAGGCCTATCTTGTAGGAACAAAGCAGTTGACCTCTTAAGTTAAAGTCATTAGAGGGTGAACCATAAATAGAATCTCCAAGAACAGGATGACCTAAATAGCTCATGTGGACCCTTATCTGGTGCATCCTACCTGTAAAAAGCCCTGCCTTTATATAGGTATAGTCTTGGAAATTTTCCAAGACCTCATAGAAGGTAAGGGCTGGCTTAGAGTTCTCCTCTATAACTGTCATCTTCATCCTGTTGTTTGGGTCCCTACCTATGGGTTGATTTATTTGACCTTGGCCATAGATCTGTCCTTCAACCAGGGCAAGATACTCTCTCTTCATCTTATTTTCCATTAGCTGTTTTTTCAAAAATTCATGACTTTCATTGTTTTTTGCTACAACTAGTAGTCCCTCTGTATTCTTATCAAGCCTATGGACTATTCCAGGTCTAAAGTCCCCATCCAGGTCTGAAAGGCTATCAGTATAGGCTAGTAAAGCATTTACTAGGGTTCCTCTTTCATTATCTTTTCCCGGATGAACAACCAAACCTCTTGGCTTATTTAATACTATAATACTATCATCTTCATATATTATATCTAGATTCATTTTCTCTGGAATCAAATCAAGCTTTTCTTCTAGTTCTCTTACTTTTATTTTATCTCCATCTTCCAATAGATAGCTGGGCTTTACTCTAAGGCCATTTACCAATACAGCCTGATCTTTTATTTTCTTGGCTAGATAGGACCTAGAATAACCATGAATCTTATCCACTAGAAACTTATCCAACCTAAGACTATCTGATGGCCCCTTATATTCTAATTCCATTATAAATCTTCCCTTTCAAGTATAATCAAGAGCATTATAATGCCTGTTCCAATAACAACAAACATATCCGCTACATTAAATACCGGAAAATTATAGCCTTCTTTAAATTTAACACTTATAAAATCTATAACATAGCCAAGTCTTACCCTATCAATTAAGTTTCCTAGGGAGCCTGCTAGTAAAAGGGCCAAGGCCACTCTAGTTGTATTGGCTAGATAGTGGTAATTCCTATAGGCAAAAAAAGCTATAAATACAATAACCAAAGAGCTAACCAGGTAAAAGAAAACCCTCTTATTCTCAAGAATTCCAAAGGCTGCTCCGTAATTTTCAACATACTCTAGTTCTAAAAAATTTCTTATTATGCTAATTACTCTTCCATCCTTTAGTTCAGCTAGAGCTAAAAACTTTGTTATTTGATCTAATACTAGTCCCAATAGACTTAAAGCTATTAGTAACACTGCTAGCCCTCCTCTTATCTAAGATTTAATAGGAAGTCTTCAAACTCTTCTAGGTTTAGAGATTGATCTCCATCGGAAAAGGCTTCTTTAGGTCTTGGGTGAATTTCCACCATAATACCATCAGCACCCATAGCCTTTGCAGCTATAGAAGCTGGCAAGATAAGCTCCTTCCTTCCAGTTCCATGACTTGGATCAATTATAATAGGTAGATCCGTTTCCTTCTTGATTATAGGAATAGTCATAAGATCCAGGGTGTTTCTTGTATAGGTTTCAAAGGTTCTAATCCCTCTTTCACACATAATGACCTTTTCATTTCCAGCCTTTCTTATATACTCTGAAGCATTTATCCACTCAGATATAGTAGCTGACATTCCTCTCTTTAGAAGAATTGGCTTATCTATCCTACCAAGCTCCTTTAAAAGGGAATAGTTATACATATTCCTAGTACCAACTTGGATTATATCTATATTCTCTAAGGCCGCTTCAATATCTCTAGGATCCATTACCTCAGAAACAGTTATAAGATTATACTTATTCCTAATTTCATTAAGGTAGTCAAAGCCCTTTAGCCCCAGTCCCTGAAATGATTCTGGATTTGTTCTGGGTTTAAAGGCCCCAGCCCTAATAAACTTCAATTTGTTCTTTACTAAACTAGAGGAAACTTCCTCTAGTTGTGATAGGCTCTCTATAGAACAGGGGCCTGATATAATCTCAAATCCACCACCTATAGAAACTCCATCTCTTATATCTATACTCTTTGTCATCTAATCCTCCAATCTAAAATAAATAAAACTTGGAGAAATGACTCCAAGCTAATTTACTACTTATTGCTATTTTCTGCCTTCTCTTCCTGATCTTCCTCTTTAGGTTTGTCTTCAATTATCTTGGATCCTACTTCCTTTTCCAAGAACTTAACCTTGTCCATTAGTTCCTTCTCCAAATCCTTGGCCCTTTGGCTTTCCTTTTCAAACTCTTCCTTCATTCGCCTTTTATCTTCCTCATTCTCAAAGTCAAACTGCCTCTTTCTCTCATCAACTTCAACTATTTTAAAGTCCTCCAAAGTTATAAGCTGAGATTCTATAAAATTCCTATATCTGGTCTTGAAAATAGAAGCCTCTCTTATTAAATCCTTATATACTTTTTCAGACTCCTCTGCCCTTCTCATAGAAGAATCCAAGATCTTCTTAGATTTTAACTCAGCCTCATTTATAATTAAATCCGCCTTCTCCTTAGATGAGTTAATAATTTCCTCTCCTGTTGTTTGGGCTACCAATAAAGTATCTTTTATTGTTTCCTCTAAATTGCTATATTTCTTTAAATTATCCTTCAGTACAAGAATTTGATCCTTAAGTTCAACATTTTCATTGTAAACTTTCTCATAGCTATTTATTACTTGATCCAAGAACTGATCAACTTCCATTTCACTATAACCCCTAAAGGATTTGTTAAATTCTTGATTCTTAATATCAAAAGGCGTTATCATATGAATCACTCCATTTATTTTATTAATCTAACAGTCACCCTTATCCTATCCTTCCTAGTAATTCCATCTATAGAGTGTAGAATAAATCTACCAAATCCCTTAACTGAAATTAAATCACCACTATTAAGCTCTATGGAATTTTTCTCTATAGGTTTCCAATTAATTTTAACTCTAGAATTCTTAACAAGCCTTTGACTATCATTCCTTGAAAGATTATAGGCCAAGCCAATTATAGAGTCTATTCTCAGAGAAGATACAGTACTTGATTTTTCACTATAGTCTTCCTTCATTGGCAAGACTTCTCCAAGATTTACAGGCCTTACTTCTATATTTTCTCTCCCTATTTTTTCTAGATTATATAAGACATAGTCAAATATTTCTCTCTTTAAGAGAACATAGGCCCTGTCCTCATGAATTATTATATCTCCAACCTTATCTCTAACAATTCCAAGGGCTAAAATAGCTCCTAAGAAATCTCTATGGCTAAGCTTAGGTGTAAAATTCTTAATCTCTAAGGCCTTTAATTCCAAATCCTCATCAGTAAAATAATAATACTCTGGATAAATAGATATAAGTTTTCTTTCGCTCTGCTCTGAGCCACCATAGACTCTGTATCCTAAATCCATAAACCTATTTAAAATAGACTCTGCCAATTTAACTTCATAAGGATTGAGAAAGTCTGTAGTTTCCACAGTATGATTATTTAAACTCATCTCAAGTTTATCCAGAATCCTCTTCATATTTAAAACCTGTTCCTCATCATTAATATGCCCAAGATAATCATCCTTGTTTATATACATTAGAAGATCAAACTCCTAAGTATTTCCAAAATTAGCTCAAGCATTAAAATAGCCAGCATAGGAGAAAAATCAAGCATTCCTCTATCTAAGCCTAATTTAGACAGCAAAAGCTTTGCAGGATAAAGAACAGGTTCTGTCATATCGTACACAAACCTTCCAATGGTAGTATGTACCCCAATATTAAGCCAGGAAAAAGCTATCCTAACTAGTATTAATGTTCTTATAATTCCAAAAAGTGTTGATACTGATCTATATATAGTTACCATATTATCTTCCTTCTCTAATTACCAGTTGAATACGCCCTTGTTTTTTATCTCATCTCTTAGGTTACCATCAATATCCACATTTTTAGGTGCTAATATAAAAATATCTGTAGTTACTTTTTGAATATTACCTTCTAGAGAATAAAGTCCACCATTAATAAAGTCAAATATCTTTCTTTTTATACCAGCATCAAGCTGCTCTAAATTTACCACTACAGTTTTTCTAGATTTTAAGTCATCAACTATAACTGGTGCATCTTCATAGTTTAATGGCTCATGAATTACTAGCTTCATATTTGATGCTGTATGGATATTAACTATTTTACTACTCTTCGGACTTGAGTTTACAGTATAGTCTTCTAAATCTTCTTCCTCATATTCTTCCTCATATTCTTCATAGT
>JASLIL010000067.1 GCA_030152145.1 Tissierellales bacterium | reverse complement strand
ATCCATTTTACCACAAACCATGGTAAAAAATCAACTATAATTATAAGTTGAAGTATTAAGTATAATAGGGTAATATATTCTACACAAGTATATATTACCCTATTATACTTAATACTTCAACTTATAATTATAGTTGATTTTTTACCATGGTTTGTGGTAAAATGGATTGTAGCCATAAACGGCAGATTGATTTTAATGTTTTAAGGAGGTGGCTTACATGGCAAAAAGATGTGATATTTGTTCAAAAGAAAAGAAATTTGGTCACAAAGTGTGCTTCTCAAATAAAAAAAGCAATAGAAGTTGGGCTCCTAACCTAAGAAGAGTTAGAGCTATAGTTGATGGACAACCAAAAAGAATCAATGTATGTACTAGATGTTTAAGATCTGGATATGTTGAAAGAGCATTATAAAAAAAAGCTTCCTACTATTATATATAGTAATTGGAAGCTTTTCTTATTTTAATCTTCAGAAGTTACTACAAAGGCTCTGCCCTTATGGACCCTTATAATTCCAACTTCTCCATCTAATTCATTACTAACACATCTCGTACTACCATAGTCTACTGAAAACCTATCTAATGGGTATTTAAAGCCCTCTAGGCTTACTTCTATTCCTTCATCACTACTAGGAACTAGGGATATGTAGTTCTTAGAATCCCTAATTTCCATATAATCATCAACTAAACACATAGTATTCTTATTATTAACTATAATTCCATCTGCATTCCTATCCTTTAGCTTGTTGAGTAGAAGAATATTTGCCAGACTATGATCCCATCTAGATCCTACTACCCCAGCAAGATATATTTTATTAAAGTTTTTTTCTAAAAGATAGTCTGCTGCAATCTCTAAATCTGTAGCATTTTTCTCAACAGGATATTTGAAAATTTCTATATTCAAGTCCTCTATGTAGCTTAGAACCTCCCTGTCTATAGAGTCTAGATCTCCAATTACTAAATCTGGTACAATGCCAGCATTCTTACAATAGTTCATACCACCATCTACGGCTATACAGTAATCAACCTTATTATAGTAGCTTTTAAGAAGATCTAAATCCCTTATTGACCCGCTTGCTACTAGTAGGCCCTTCATTATATGTTGGCTCTTTTTAAAGGCTTCCATATTAATACCAGTACCAAGGCAGTAATACCCATCTCTATAAATAGCATTGAGTTTACTATAAGTGAATGAACTATAGCTGAACGTCCTGCCTCTGCTGCATACTTACCAAAGAATAATATTCCTGATAGGACATGGCAGATTATACGTGCCAATACTGAGATAAATACTGCCAGTACTAGCTTTACATATTCCTTATCACTGTCTAGAATAGACTTTCTAAAAATTCCTGCCAGTCCCAGACAAGCATAAGCTAGTGGATAGTCTAGTATACCCTGTACTGGTGAAATTACATAACCTCCAAGAACCATTTTCAAGAATCCATAGGCTGCTCCTGCAAACATTCCTGGTCCTACACCCCATCTTAGTCCATAAAGAACTATTGGTACCATTGCCCCTGGCGTTATAGAACCACCTTGAGGTGCTCTGTAGAGCTTTAAAGTGTTTAAAAAATATGCTAAGGCTATCATAATACCGCCTTCAACTAACATTTTTGTTTTATTACCTTGTTCTGTCATATAAACCCCTCCTTAATTAAAAAAGTCCATGCCTAAAATAGGCATGGACTCAATTTATAATATTTTTTCCTACGCTAGCATTACCTAGATCAGGTTATGGGTCGAGATTATTCTCCTCTCAGCCTAAAGCTCCCCTCTATTTAGTTGATAATTTCATTATAACAACTTTTAGGATATTTAGCAATTAAAGGCTCTTATATTTCTTAGTTTCCTCAGCTATGTCATCAGCCTTAAATATACCAGATCCAACTACAATCATATCTACTCCACAATCTATAATACCCTTAGCATTGTCAAGCTTTACTCCTCCATCTACTTCTATGATTGTATCCAGTCCCCTATCGTCTATAATCTTTCTTAATTCCCTGATCTTATCCTTCATAGGTTCTATAAAGGACTGTCCACCAAACCCTGGATTAACAGTCATAACTAAAACCATATCCAAGTCATCTATAAGATGCTTAATAGTTTCTACTGGAGTTGCTGGGTTAAGTGAAACCCCTGCCTTTACACCATAGGATTTAATTAATTGAATAGTTCTGTGTAAATGTAGGCTGGCCTCTTGATGAACTGTTATTATATCTGCTCCTGCATCTACAAAATCTTTAATGTACCTTTCTGGTGCCTCAACCATTAAATGAACGTCAAAAGGAATGTCTGTTGTAGGTCTTATACTCTTTATTATTGGTGCACCAAAACTTATGTTTGGAACATACATACCATCCATTACATCTAGATGGATATAGTCTGCACCACCCTTTTCCAATTCCTTTATCTGTTGGTTTAATCTTCCAAAATCAGCTGATAATACTGAAGGTGATACCATTACCATTTGCTAATACCTCCTAATGTTTTTTATTTCTTCTAAAAAGCTTAAATAATTTTTATATCTTTCCCTGGATATAGTGCCTTCTTCAACCTTAGCCTTTACACTACAGCCTGGTTCCTTATCATGAAGACAGCCTGTAAACTTACAAGGTCTGTCCCTATCTATAAATCCTCTAAAATATTGACCTAGTTCATATTCATCCTCTACAAAGTCAATATTTAAAGAACTAAAACCTGGTGTATCCAGGACAAAAGTTCCCTCTCCCAATTTCATAAGCTCTACATGCCTAGTTGTATGTTTACCCCTGGCTGTTTTCTTACTAACCTTGCCTGTTTCTAAGTCCAAGCCTCCATCAAGGGAATTTAAAAGTGTAGATTTTCCAACTCCAGAAGGACCTGCAAATACAGTAATCTTATTGGCAAGACTAGCCTTAACCTGGTCTACTCCCTTATTACTAGTATTGTCCACTTCTATAAAACTATAGCCCTCTTTACTATAGATCCTTTCAATACGATCTATCTCTTCCCTAGAGCCCAGATCTATCTTGCTTAAAACTATAGTTGTATCTAGATTTTGATATTCAGACATAAGCAAAAACCTATCTAAAAGCCAAAGGTTAATGTCTGGAGATTTTACACTCATAACTATTATGGCCTGGTCAACATTAGCCACAGGTGGTCTTATTAACTCAGACTTTCTAGGAAGAATTTCCTCTACATAACCTGTTTCCTCACCAGATAACCTGATCTTAACTTTATCTCCTACCAGGGGCTTGATTTTTTCTTCCCTAAACAGTCCCCTGGCACGACATTCATAAAGCTTTTCATCGGTTTGAACATAGTAAAATCCACCTATGCCCTTAACTATTATTCCCTCTAACATAAGGACCTCCTATCTATCTGGATGACTTATAGTGCTATAATAGTCACCATTTAAGAATACATCAAACTTAGCAGATACATTACCATCTAAATTTATAGTTATTGAAGTTTCTCCTGGGTCTGCTGTTCCTGTGTAAACTGTCTCCTTCTGACCATTCTGATGTCTAACAACTTGAATACTTGTACTTTCCTCAGCTCCTGGAAGATTTAACTCCAGATTGAAAGGTATACTAGGTTCTTCTGGTTCCTTAGGTTCTTCCTCTACTGGCTCCTCCTTAGGTTCCTCACCTAGACTTACTGTTATATTAACCTCTGTATTAGGGGAAACTTCCATTCCCGGATCTATACTCTGCCATATAACAACACCCTTTGGATACTCTGAGCTATGCTTATCATTTCTACTACTTAAGCTTAAGCCCTTGGCTACCAAGGCAGCCTTAGCATCAGACTCTGCCAAGCCCACTAGCTTAGGCATACTTATTAACTTGTTTTCTGTTCCCTGACTAACTATTATATTAACTTCTGTGTTTTCTTCTACTTCAGAATAAGGTGCTGGATACTGTTCTATAATTAAATCCTCATCTATAGTATCACTATACTCATAGCTTACTGAACCTCTCTCCAAACCATACTCCTTCAATATATCTTCAAAATCCTTTATATCCCTACTAATAAGCTTGGGAACCTTAACATGGTTGACACCCTTACTAACATCTACTTCTATAGTGTAACCTTCCTTAACTTTTTCCCCAGCCTTTATGTTTTGAAAAACTATCTGACCTTCCTTATAATCCTTGTTTGAAACCCTGTCTCCAACAGCAAACTTAAGTCCCCTCTTAGCCAATTCCTCTTCAGCCTTGGCCTCCTCCATACCTAAAAGATCTGGTACTTCAACTTCCTTAACCTTCAAGGCTCCTCTTAAGCTACTAATAGCAAAGGCTCCTAGACTAGTTACTAAAAGAGCTGATAAGACTGCCAGTAAAATAACCCTAAGGCCTCCTGACTTTTTCTCCTTATTAGTTTTTTTATGGTTTTTCTTGTCTTCCTTCTTCATGTCCTTTTCTTTCTCCTCGTTTAATTGGCTTTCAGCTATAGGATCTATAATCTGAGTTGGAGAGTCCAAAAGCTCTTCTGCCTCAAACTTCTCAGCACTTAAACTACCTGCCTGGAAATCCCTAAGATCCTTAACCAGTGCCTCTGCTGACTGGTACCTATCTATAGGGTTTTTCTCTGTAGCCTTCTTTATTATGAACTCAAGACCTTCTGGGGCCTTGGGATTTACCTTCCTTACCAAAGGTATTTCCTCCTGAACATGCTTTAGTGCCACTGACACAGGAGTGTCTCCCTCATAAGGTAACCTACCTGTTATCATTTCATACATGACTATACCCAGGGAATAAATATCAGACTTAGAGTCTGTAAAGCCACCTCTGGCCTGCTCTGGTGAAAAATAATGTACTGACCCTATAACATTAGATGTATTGGTTAGGGTTGAAGATGTAGCTGCACGAGCTATACCAAAGTCAGTTACCTTAACCCTATTATCCTTATCTATCATAATATTATGGGGCTTTATATCTCTATGAACTATATGATTTCTATGGGCATGTTCTATGGCCTCTCCCATCTCTATAGCATACTCTACTGTTTCAGCAACAGATAGCTGACCCTTTTCTCTAATTATTTCCTTTAAAGTCTTTCCATCTATATATTCCATAACTATATAGTAGATCTTACTGTCATCTATTTCGTCTACTCCTACATCGTAGACATTGACAATATTTGGATGTGACAGGCTGGCTGCTGCTTGAGACTCCTGCCTAAATTTTTTTATAAATTCCTCATCCTCAATAAATTCATCTCTTAAAACCTTAACTGCTACAAATCTATTTAAGAGTTGACATTTAGCTTTGTATACAATGGCCATGCCACCTCCACCAACTTTTTCCAAAAGTTTATAGCGGCCACCTAGTATAATTTCCTTCACACAAATCACCTCAGTCATCTATTTTTTAACAATTAGAACAGTTATATTATCCTGACTGCCTTCATTTTTAGCTAGGTCTATCAACTTATTACAAGCTTTCTCTAGAGAATCACTCTTTAAAAGCTCTTTTTTTATTCTCTGATCACTTACTACATTAGTAAGTCCATCTGTTGAGAGAAGAAAAATATCTCCTCTTTCAATATCCAGCTTGAAAAAATCTATCTCAATATTTTCACTGGTGCCCACAGCCCTGGTAATAATATTTTTTTGTGGATGCTTGTGGGCTTCTTCCTTGGTTATTGTACCACTTTTATAAAGTTCTGCAACAAGGGAGTGATCCTCTGTAACCTGCTCTATATCATCATTACGTATAATATAGAGCCTACTATCACCTGCATTGGCTATTAAAGCCCTATCTTCATATATATAGAGTAGAACCACAGTAGTTCCCATTCCTAAACACTCTTTCTTTTCTAAAGACCTTTGATAGACAGTTTTATTAGCCAAATCAAGGGCTTCCTTGATTCGAACTTCTGCATTTGAAGAATCTAGGTCCCATCTATTTAAGTAGTTAACTATGGTATCAACTGCCATCTGACTTGCCACCTCGCCTGCCTTGTGGCCTCCCATTCCATCAGCAACTATAAATAAATTTTTATCCTCTGATATATGGTAGAAATCCTGATTGGATTTTCTTTTTATTCCTATATCTGTGTTGCCAAAAACTTCCATGGTTTTCACCTCTTCATCTATAATTAAGATTCTGTAAACCTTCTTCTCAACTGTCCGCAAGATGCATCTATATCGCTTCCCATCTCCCTCCTCACCGTTGTATTTAAACCTCTTCTATCCAGAAGTTCCTTAAATCTTTTTATCGTATCCATAGATGGTCTACCTTCATGGTACTCATCAATTGGATTTAAAGGTATTAGGTTTATATGGACATTCATACCTTTTAGTAATTCTATTAGCTTGTCAGCATGTCTTTTATCGTCATTTACATTCTCTATAAGAGTATATTCTATTGTTACCCTTCTTCCAGTCTCTCTTATATAATCTTTTATGGCTTGGATTACTTCCTCTACGCTATATCTCCTAGTTATAGGCATGATTTCCTTTCTTTCCTCAGTGAAAGGAGAGTGTAGGGATATAGAAAGGGTTATAGGCAAGTCCTCTGCCATTAAATCATATATGCCCTCTACCAGTCCACAGGTTGAAAGTGTTAAGTTTCTATAGGATAGGTTCTTTCCCTTTTCATGATGGATCAAGTGGAAGAATTTAATAACATTACCATAGTTATCTAAAGGTTCCCCACTTCCCATTAAGACAATATTTCCCACCCTATCTCCTAGGTCCTTTTCTATGGCATATACTTCTCCTGCCATTTCTCCTGCTGTTAGATGTCTTATTAGGCCAGCCTTTGTAGAGGCACAAAAACTACATCCCATCTTGCAGCCAACCTGAGTTGATATACAGACACTCCAGCCATGCTTGTAGTGCATAGCCACACCTTCTACTATATTTCCATCTTCTAGTTGAAATAAATATTTTCTAGTATCATCAATTTCTGAGTCATATCTCTTTAGTATACTTACCTTCTCTATATAGGCTAGATCATTTAACTTTTCCCTAAGGCCCTTAGATAGTACAGTTATATCATCAATCTGATCTACCATGTTCCCATGAATAAATGAAAAAATTTGATCTGCCCTATAGGCTTTCTGCCCTATACTAACCAAGTATTCCTTTAATTCCTCTAGCGTCATACTGCTTAAATTAATTTTATTCAAATAACCACCTCATAAGTATTTCTTAATTAAATATTATATCATAAAACCAGCCTATAATTACCTTCTTGACAAGAATATAGACATATTTAAGAAATTCATAATTTTTTCCAAAAAAAATATTGCCTAACAAGTAGGCAATATTTTAATCATCTCTTCTTCTATTGGTCATAGCCAGCAACCTTAAAAGCTCGCCTATAGCTACTAAAGTAGCTGCTATATAGGTCAAAGCTGCAGCTTCAAGAACTTTTTTAGCTGGATAATTCTCCTCACTTGGTATTATCCCATCATTAAGCTGGGCCAAGGCCCTTCTACTTGCATTGATCTCAACTGGCAGGGTAACTACCTGAAATATAACTATAGCCAGATACATCATAATACCTAGGTCTATAAGTCTACTGCTAATAGCAAATCCAGCTAAAATCATTATCCAAGCAAACCTTGAACCAATGCTGGCAACTGGAGCTATAGCACTTCTAAGATTTAGGGGAACATATCCAACATTATGTTGAATTGCATGTCCACACTCATGGGCTGCTACAGCCACTGCTGCTATAGAACTACTATCATGAACTGACTCTGAAAGTCTTAAAACCTTGTTCATAGGGTCATAGTGATCTGTTAGCTGCCCCCTAACTGGCTCCACCCTAACATCATAGATAGCATTTCTTGCAAGAATTTCCTTGGCTACCTGGCTTCCTGTCTTCCCAGACATACTTCTAACCTTGGAGTACTTCCCAAAAGTAGTTGAAATCTTCATCTGAGAGTAAAAAGATAAGCCCATGGCAATAATAAGCACTAAAAACCAACTATCTTGATTGCTCATACTAGTCTCCTCCTATCCAAGAAAAATACCTTCCTCAAATTCATTTCCCTTTAGGAAGTCCTCAACCTTCATCATTCTCTTCCCTGGAAACTGAATTTCCCTTAGGATCAGGCTAGAGTCAAGGCTGTCTACAAATATGCCTTCCTCTGATACCTTAGTCACTAAGCCAGGATTGTATTTTTCCTTATCTCTTATAATATTAACCTTGCCCAGTTTTATATTTTTATCACCATAAAAAGTAAAGGCACCAGGCCAAGGCTGCAGGCCCCTAATCTTATTATAAATTTTAAGACCTTCCTCTTCCCAATTTATAAGACCTGTGTCCTTAAATATTTTTTCTGCATAGCTAGCTTCCGAATCATCCTGCTTTAGTTTGTTTTCCTTAAGGCTATCTATATTCTCAAGGGTTTCAACTATAAGTCTTGCTCCCAGTAGGGATAGCTTGTCATGAAGATCTTCTGCATTAAAATCCTCTTCTATAGCCATTTTTTCTTGTAAAAGTATATCACCAGTATCCAGACCCTTTTCCATCTCCATAATAGTAATGCCTGAATAGTCCTCACCATCCATTATAGCCCTATTTATAGGAGCAGCACCCCTGTATTTAGGTAGCAAGGATGCATGAATGTTTAGGCAGCCATACTTAGGTAATTTTAAGATCCTCTCAGATAGGATCTGTCCATAGGCCG
This sequence comes from Tissierellales bacterium, assembly GCA_030152145.1. GTDB lineage: Bacteria > Bacillota > Clostridia > Tissierellales > JASKZW01 > JASLIL01. The sequence continues at coordinate 3,347 of JASLIL010000067.1, read as the reverse complement.
TAACAACTATTACATCTGGTTCTAAAGAACTTAGCTTCTCATAAGCTTTATCGGAATTTATTGACTCTGGCTGAAAAACTTCTATTCCCAAGTCCAGAGCCTTTGCCTTCACTGCTGTTGGCTGAAGCTTCTTGCCTCTTCCCCTTCTCTTATCTTCTTGACTTACTACTAAAGATATTTCAAATCCTGCCTTATATAATTCCTCCAGGGCCGGAACTGCAAAATCCGGTGTTCCCATATAAATAAGCTTCATCCTATCCCTCCCAACTATTCTTCCTCGTCTTCCTTGATCTCTCTCTCCATCTTATCAGTGAAAAGAACACCCTCTAAGTGGTCTACCTCGTGGCAAAGAGCCCTAGCCAAAAGCCCAGTTCCCTCAATAATTTTTTCATCCATATTTTCATCCTGATACTTAACTTTTACATGGTTTGGTCTTATTACTATTCCTGCCCTATTTGGCACACTTAGACATCCCTCAACACCCTCTTGACTCCCGTCTCTTTCGAGTATCTCTGGGTTTATTAGCCTTATAGGACCTTGTCCAACATCTATAACTATTATTCTTCTTAAAATCCCCACCTGTGGTGCTGCCAATCCAACACCATCATTTTCATACATTGTTTCCACCATATCATCTAATAGGGTTAAGATTCTATCATTAGCCTCTGTAACCTCCCTAGATTTTTTTCTCAATAGTGGATCACCATCTAGTCTCAACTGTCTTATTGCCATTAGTCTACCTCCTAAATCAAAGTATAGATATAGGATCTACATCTATGTTTACCTTTAAATCCTTAAAGTCTATACCATATATATTTAAATTACATACTCTATCTACAGACTCCTTAACCAAGGAATCTACTTCCCTATATTTTATAAGAATTTGATACCTAAAATTTTTCTTTATCTTATCCAAAGGTGCTGGGTAGGGGCCTATAAGTTCTACATCTCTCCCCCTAAACTCCTGCTTCAAACTAAGAGCCAAATTATTGGATACCTCCAATAAATGACTATAGTTTTCTCCATATATAACTATAGATATCATATCCACAAAAGGCGGATAGTGAAAGGCCTGTCTAAGGGCTATTTCTTCCTTATAAAAGCCCTTATAGTCATGATTTTTTGCATGAACTATACTATAATGGTCTGGAGTATAGGTTTGAACTATAACCCTACCCTCAGTCTGACCTCTTCCAGCCCTACCTGCTACCTGAGTTATAAGGCTAAAACTTAGTTCTGAAGCCCTAAAGTCTGGTAAATTCAAGCTGGTGTCTGCTGTTATTATTCCTACCAAGGTAAGGTTTTCAAAATCCAAGCCCTTGGCTATCATCTGGGTCCCTATGAGTATATCCACTTGACCAGCCTTCATCTTACCTAAGATTCTCTCATAGCTGCCCTTTTCCCTAACAGTATCAAAGTCCATTCTTTCTATTCTGGCCTCTGGGAAAATCTCTCTTGCAAAGTGTTCCACTTGTTCTGTTCCCACCCCAAAGTATTTTATATACTTACTTTTACACTGGGGACATAGCTTGGGAACTTTTTCCGTATAGCCACAGTAGTGACATTTACAAAGGTTTTTACCCTTGTGATAGGTTAAGGAGACTTCACATTCCTTACATTTTACTACATAACCACACTGTCTGCAAGAAACGAAGGTGGAAAAACCCCTTCGATTTAAAAATAAAATACTTTGCTTACCTCTGGCTAGGTTTTCCTTTAGGGCCCCATAGAGATCCTGGCTAAACATAGTCATATTTCCCTTGTTTAACTCCTCCCTCATATCTACTATTTCCAATTCAGGTAGATTTCTTTCATTGACTCGCCTATCTAATTCAAGAAGAACTATGTCCCCATTTAGGGCCCTGTAGTAACTTTCTATCCTAGGTGTTGCAGATCCTCTAACAAGCTTGGCATCCTCCATTATAGCTCTTTTCCTAGCTACCTCCAGGGCATCATACTTAGGGTTCATAGAGGATTTGTAGCTGGTTTCATGCTCCTCATCTACAACTATTAGGCCTAAATTTTTAAAGGGGGCAAATATAGCTGACCTAGCTCCTACAACTATCTTTACCTCCCCCTCATTTATCTTTCTCCACTCATCAAACCTTTCTCCAAAGGAAAGCCTGCTATGTAAAACTGCCACCTGATTCCCAAACCTTCCCACAAACCTGTCTATGGTCTGGGGTGTAAGAGATATTTCTGGTACCAATATTATGCTGTCTCTTCCTTCCTCTAACATAGCCTCTACTAATTGAAGGTAGATTTCTGTCTTGCCACTGCCAGTAACCCCCCTAATTAGAAAATCTATATGCCTGGAAGCCAATATGCTGTCATATACCTTTTTTTGTTCCCTATTTAGTATGTGCTTTTCATATTTTTCAATATCCTTCTTTACTGGGTCCCTGTAGATCTCTTTTTCTATCTCATAGACTATATCCTTGTCCCTTAAGGCCCTTATGGTAGAGCTACTTGTATCAACAGCCTGTAAAATTTCCCTTTGAGATATTTCTTGGTTTTTTAATAGGAGGTAGTCAACTATCTCCCTCTGTTTTTTGGCCCTTTTACCTACTTTTTCCAAGGCTTGGTCCCTGTCCCTTAGACCTATATATTTTTCATACTGTTTTTTAACACTGGTATCTATCCTAAGAGATTTCCTTAAAACCTTGTCTTTAATAAGCTTCTTAACCAGGGAGGATAGGCCTGATATTTCCTTCTTTAAATCTTTATAGGAATTTACCCCCCTCTGAAGATTCTTAAAAAGAGCCTCCTCCTTAGGTCCAAGAGGCCTATAGCTCTCATCAACTATTTCAAGCTCTGTCCACAACTTTTTAAAGTCTCCTGGTGGCAAGACAGTCCTTATAGAATCTAAATATGATGCTATGTAGTTTTCACTCATCCAGATACTAAGATCTATTAGGTTTTGGTCTACTATGGCCTGGTCATCTATTATAGAATCTATCTTCTTTAAGCTATAGCTTCCCTCATAGTAATTCCTTATGTCTATAACCAAACCCTTCATAAGTCTATTGCCTCTTCCAAAGGGAACTACCACCCTCATACCTATTTTTAAGGCGGCCTGATGCTCCTTACCTATCTCATAAGTAAAGACCTTGTCTATATTTAAAGCTCTATTTTCAGTTATAATATATGCATATTTCTTCACCTAATCAGCCCCTTAAAAAGTAAAAGCTAGATTAAAATCTAGCTTTTACTTTATTTTCAATATCTTATCTATTATTATATCTGATACTTCTTTTTTTGTCATAATGGGATAATCCTCCAGACTGTCTGGACCGATTATAGACACTATATTAGTATCCTTGTTAAAGCCTGCTCCCTCTTTTGTT
>JASLIL010000033.1 GCA_030152145.1 Tissierellales bacterium | reverse complement strand
GAAAGATTTAGGGAGGAGCATGCCCAGGGTATATTTTATCCAGAGCTTGTTAAAAAAATATTAGAAAAAAATGGCTTTAAAAATATAAAAATCTATGATAGTTTTACATTTTCAGATTCTACTGAAAAGTCTGACAGATTCACATTTGTAGCCATAAAGTAAAGGAGATTTAAGATAAAAAATCTCTATACTAAAGGGCTTTTCTATAGGTCGTTTTGATTCCAAATATGTTTGACATAGTGATATCTACTATGTTATGATAAATTTAAGGTAATGAATTATTACTTTAAATTGTTGTATTGGAGGAATGTTTCAATGGTAAAAGGTACAGTAAAATGGTTTAATGCTACAAAGGGATACGGATTTATTTCAACAGAAGAAGGACAAGACGTATTCGTACATTACTCAGCTATCCAAGACGAAGGATTCAAAACTTTAGACGAAGGACAAGAAGTTGAGTTCGAAATAGTTGATGGAGAAAAAGGTCCTCAAGCTACAGATGTAAACAAACTTTAATCTAATATGTTTATGTAGCAATTAAGCCCCTTGCAAAAGGGGCTTTATTATTGTATAAATAGATATGATAGAGAAATATAGGATTAGTTAGGAGTTTATTTATGAAAGATTATATGATTAGAGGTATAAATAAGAATAAGTCTATGAGGTTTTTTGTGGCATCTACTACAAAGATGGTAGATCAGGCTAGAAAAATTCACAATACTAGCCCAGTAGCTAGTGCTACTCTTGGTAGAATGCTAACAGCAAATGCCTTGATGAGTCAGGATATGAAAAATGAGGACGATTCACTAACCCTTATAATAAAGGGAGATGGACCTATAGGAAATGTAGTTACTGTTGGAAATAACAGGGGTGAGGTTAAGGGCTATGTAGACAATCCCTATGTAGATCTTGAAAATAGAGAAGATGGAAAGCTTAATGTAGGTGGTGCAGTAGGACAGGATGGCTACCTAACAGTTATTAAGGACCTGGGACTTAAGGACCCCTATACAGGTCAAACACCCATTGTAACAGGTGAAATAGCTGAAGATTTGGCTAATTACTACTATGTATCAGAGCAGCAACCATCTGCCATAAGTCTGGGAGTTCTAGTAGAAAGGGACCTGACTATAAGGGCAGCAGGAGGCTATATGATTCAACTTTTACCTAATGTTGAGGAAGAGGAAATAGAAGCTCTTGAAGAAATCCTAAAGGCAGCTAAACCCATATCAACTATGATAGATGAAGGCATGACTCCAGAAGATATAGCTTCTGATATATTTAAGGACTTGGAATTTGAAGTTTTGGCTAAGGAGGAACTTCTATTTAAGTGTAACTGCTCAAGAGAGAGAATGGAAAGAGCTTTAATTAGTCTTGGTAAAGAAGAAATAGAAAGCCTTATAGAGGAAGGTCAGGCAGAGCTTGGATGTCATTTTTGCAATGAAAAACATGTATTTACAACAGATGATTTAAAAGAAATGATAAAATAATTAAAAGTATTGACAATTATAAAATTTTAATGTATAGTAATAAATGTAGCAAAAAGTTGTGCCCAGATAGCTCAGTCGGTAGAGCAGGAGACTGAAAATCTCCGTGTCGGTGGTTCGATTCCGCCTCTGGGCACCATCTGCGGAAGTGGCTCAGTGGTAGAGCATCGCCTTGCCAAGGCGAGGGTCGCGAGTTCGAATCTCGTCTTCCGCTCCATTAATTTTAATATGGCGGCATAGCCAAGTGGTAAGGCAGAGGCCTGCAAAGCCTTTACCCCCAGTTCAAATCTGGGTGCCGCCTCCATTAAAACCTTCTATAATATATAGAAGGTTAATTTTTTTTATAAAGAAGGTGTCTAGATGTCAACTTTCATACCAGTCAAAAGGGCTAATCATGTCTTACTAGATCCTAGGATTAGCGAGGAGAGTTTAGAATCTCTTAAGAAGCTGGGGGTAGAACCGATTCTAGTTGAAAAGTCAGAGAACTTGGCAGACCCAGTTGCCTATCATCCAGATATGTTATTTCACCCACTAGGGGAGAAGACCCTCCTCCATTCACCAGACATAAGCCAGGACTTCAAGGAATTATTAAGATCTAAATCCTTTAAACTCATAGAGGGGGAGACGGTCTTGGAGAAGGAGTATCCGAAAAACATTTCCTATAATGCAATTAATATTGGAAATATCTTTGCACATAATATAGAATATACAGACAAGACCCTAAAAACCAAATTCGAAGATTTAAACTATAAGTTTATAAATATAGCCCAGGGTTACAGCAAGTGTTCGGTGGCCATAATATCAGACAGGGCTCTTATAACATCTGATATGGGAATTGTAAAAAAAATAAAAAAAGAAGATTTAGATATTTTATCCATAGAAAGTGGGTATATAAAATTAGAGGGCTATTCCTGTGGCTTTATAGGTGGAACTATGGGAATGTTAGATAAGACTACAGCGGTGTTTAATGGATCCTTAAGTCACCATATAGATGGTGATAGGATCAGAGCTTTTCTACTTGAAAAAAACATAGAAATTATTGAACTTAACCAAGGAGAGCTTGTTGACATAGGGAGTTTGATGTTTTTTAGTTTGTAGTGGAAGGAGGGGAATAATGACTATAAAATTGGGAATTGATGTACATATGGACTTGGCAGATAAGATATTTAAGGACTACATAGATGAAAGTATAGGACTATCTAGGGATAGCTTTAAAAATATGACACTTTTTACTTTTGAAAACAAGGATCTAGATCCTGAAGATTTTAAGGATAGAGTATCTAGAGCTATATTGGAGGTTGTTCTTAGGATTTATGGACTGGAAAATATCAGAAAGAGCCTGGATATGAAAAACAGCCATCTTGGTCAGGAAGAAAGGGACTTGGCATATTCTATAGCCCAAGAGATGCTTGTAGATGAAGATAACCTTATATTGGAGCGTGAATATATTCAGACTGAGATAGTTGACTATATGGAATCCTATCCCTTAATATATTTAGATGGTTTTGTTGTCTTTAGACTGAAGAACTTAAATGATATAGTTGAATCTGTTGTTGACCTAAGTATAGATAGTCTAAATTATAACAAGGATTATGATGATTTTATAGAGGTGCTTAATTATATGTCGGATCAGAAGTCTGAACTTAAGAGGATTTCTATAGTTTTTAATGGGGATGACTATAGACTTTATGATGAATCTTCAAAAGAGATAGCTAGGGGTTACTTTTATGAGATAGTTGAGGACTTGGATTTAGGACCGGTGGAAGATGGAGATATTCTAGTGGGCGCACTTCTTGCCCTGTCACCAGAGAGGATTTCCATAAGATTGGATGGACCAAAAACAGAGAAAACAGCAGAAACTATTGGCTTGATAGAGGAAATATTTAAAAATAGGATCTATTATTGTTTTAGTGAGAGCAATTGTATAAGAAAAGTGGGAAATAAATTCGACTGATATTAATAAATGTTATAATATATATTGTATAGATTATGGAGGTGGCTTGTTAATGAATAAAGAAATAGTTAAACCGTCAATTTTACCAGGATTTATGGAATTGCTTCCTAAAGATCAGCTGGTTTTTAATAACATGCTGGATACAATAAAGAATACATATGAAAGTTTTGGCTTTCTACCTTTAGATACACCAGTTATTGAGAAGTCAGAGATTCTTTTAGCCAAGGGTGGGGGAGATACAGAAAAGCAAATCTATAGGTTTATGAAGGGGGACACAGACCTTTCCCTTAGATTTGACCTGACAGTTCCTCTTGCTAGATATGTTTCAATGAACTTTCAAGACCTGGCCTTTCCTTTTAGAAGGTATCATATAGGGAAGGTTTATAGAGGGGAAAAAAGCCAGAGAGGCAGATTCAGAGAATTTTACCAGTGTGATATTGACATAGTTGGAAATGGAAAGCTAGATATAGTAAACGATGCAGAGATTCTAAGTGTTATATGCTTTACTTTTAAAAATCTAGGTTTCGATGATTTTACAGTATCTATAAATAACAGGAGACTTTTAAAGGGCTTCTTCCTATCACTTGGCATAGAGGACAGTACAGATGTCCTTAGAACTATAGACAAGATAGAAAAAATCGGTGAGGCTAAGGTTATAGAGGAACTTGTAGAAGAGGGTCTTACTGATGAAGTTGCAGCTAGGATTATGGAGTTTATAAGGATAGATGGAAGCAATAGGGAGATCCTAGACAGCCTTAAGGCTCTTAGAATAGACAATGAATACTTCCTAGAAGGCCTGGCTGAATTAGAAGATGTTGTAAAATATGTGGACCTTTTCGGAGTTAAAGAGGACAACTATAAGATAGACCTTACAATTGCTCGTGGATTAGACTACTACACAGGAACAGTTTATGAAACCTTCCTTGATAACTATAAGGAGGTAGGAAGTGTTTGTTCTGGTGGAAGATACGACAACCTAGCAGAACACTATACAAAACAAAAGCTTCCAGGAGTAGGAATATCAATAGGTTTAACCAGATTATTTGATCAGTTAAATTCAAGAGGACTTTTAGATGATAGGAGAAGCTACCTAACTAAGGCCCTTATAATCCCTATGGGAGAAGATTTAATGGATAGTGCTGTAGAGCTTTCAAGGGAATTAAGAGAGAAGTCTATAAAAAATCAGATCTACTATGAAAAGGGAAAAACAGGTAAGAAGTTTGGCTATGCTGATAAATTAGATATACCTTATGTTATAATAATAGGAACAGATGAATTCAATGAGGGTAAGTATACTCTTAGAAATATGGAGTCTGGGGACCAGGAACTACTGGGTTTAGAAGGAGTTATTGAAGTTCTAAAATAAACTAGGGGGTCTTCTATGAAATTTGATAAGGTACTTTTAATACTAATAATTATATTTACAATTTCTTCAGCCTTTGCATCCTATAGGCTTGATGCCTATAGTAAGGACCAGGATTTTATGAATCAATATCATGATAGAGAGTTAAGGGGCAAGTATGTAGACAGGATGATGAGGTACTATGAAAACTTTGAATATCTTTCTATTATAGCCTTGATCTACTTGGTCTATCAGGTTTGGTATCTTTTCTTTTTGGGAAATTTAGATGGAAAACTCTATAAGATTATTATCTATGTTTTCGTTAATGTTATAGGTATGCTCTTTGCCATAGGTTCCCATAGGCAGATAGGTATAAGTAAGACATCTATAGTTAACTCTGGTGAGATAAGCCCAGTTTTACCTATGTTAAAGGCCTATATCTTCATCTATTTTGCTATGATCCTATCCTATTTTATAAAGAAATCTATGGATAGGGACTATCTAGAAGAGGTAAAAAAGGTTAAGGAATCTAAGTATGGTAGTGACTTTAAGACTATGACATCAAAGATTAATAAAAAATAAATCTTGATTTTTCCCAGGAGACTGGGTATAATGTATTTTAATCAAATGAATATTAAGGTGTTGATGGGAGGAGTAGGCTAGATCTATTCATCAAGAGAGAGGGTATCATGGGCTGTAAGTACCCTTATGTAATGGCTGGTTGAAGACTAACCCAGAGCTTATATCTTAAAAGGATATACGTAGAATTACGTTAAAATATAAAGAACCAATTAGGGTGGAACCACGGGAATATACTCTCGTCCCTGCATTTATGCAGGGATGAGAGTTTTTTTATACCGAAAATAAGGAGGCGTTATAGATGATAAAGATTACTTTACCAGATGGTAGTGTAAAAGAGTTTGACGAGGCTGTAAAGGTTTTAGATATAGCAAAAAGCATTAGTGAAGGACTGGCTAGACAGGCCCTAGGTGCTGTAGTAAATGGCAGAACTATGGGTATGCAGGAAGAGGTTAGGGAAGATGCAGAAGTTAGGATAGTTAAGTTTGATGACAAGGAAGGTAAGGAAATATTTTGGCATACTTCAGCTCACCTAATGGCCCATGCTATAATGAATCTTTTTCCAGGAACTAAGTTTGCCATAGGACCAGCTATAGATGATGGATTCTACTATGATCTAGACACAGAACATAGATTTACTCCAGAAGATCTAGAGAAGATAGAAGCTGAGATGAAGAGATTGGCTAAGGAAGACTTTGAAATGGAAAGATTTGTAGTGGATAGAGATGAGGCCTTAGATCACTTCAAGAAAATTGGTGAGAAGTATAAGGTGGATCTAATAGAGCATTTTGATGAGGGTGAAGAAATATCCTTCTACAAACAGGGAGAATTTGTTGATCTTTGTGCTGGACCTCACCTACTAAGCACTAAGAAGATAAAGGCTGTTAAGTTGCTTTCAATAGCTGGGGCTTATTGGAGGGGCGACGAAAAGAATGAGATGCTTCAGAGAATATATGGTATATCCTTTGAAAAGAAGAAGGACCTAGATCAATATCTAGAAAGATTGGAAGAAGCTAAGAAAAGAGACCACAGAAAACTAGGTAAGGAGCTAGATCTATTTAGTATTCATGAGGAGGGTCCTGGTTTCCCATTCTTCCATCCAAATGGTATGATTTTAAGAAATGAGCTTGAGTCATACTGGAGAGGAGTTCACAAGAGAAGATCCTATGGAGAGATTAAGACTCCTATGATCCTAAGCGAAGACCTTTGGAGACAGTCAGGTCACTGGGATCACTATAGAGATGATATGTACTTTACTAAGATAGATGACAAGGAATATGCTATTAAGCCAATGAACTGTCCAGGATCTATTTTGGTTTACAAGTCAAATATGTACAGCTACAGAGACCTACCAATTAGATGGGCTGAGCTTGGTCAGGTTCATAGACATGAGTTATCAGGTACTCTACATGGTCTAATGAGGGTAAGAACTTTTACTCAGGATGATGCCCATGTATTTATGCTACCTAGCCAAATAAAGGACGAACTAGTGGAGATTATGGACTTGGCAGATGAAATTTACAGTGTATTTGGCTTTAAGTACAATGTAGAACTTTCAACTAGACCAGAAAGCTCTATGGGAAGCGACGAGCAGTGGGAAATGGCTACTGCTAGCTTGAGAGAGGCACTAGAAGAACAGGGTGTAGACTATGTTATAAATGAAGGAGACGGAGCTTTCTATGGTCCTAAGATAGACTACCACCTAGAAGATGCTATAGGTAGAGAGTGGCAGTGTGGTACTATACAGTTAGACTTCCAAATGCCAGAAAGATTTGACCTAACATATATAGATAGCAATAATGAAAAACAAAGACCAGTTATGGTTCATAGGGCTATACTAGGAAGTTTGGAAAGATTTATGGGAATCCTAATAGAACACTATGCAGGTAAATTCCCAGTTTGGCTATCACCAGTTCAAGCTAGTATACTACCAATATCAGACAAGTTTAATGACTATGCCTACGAGGTTAAGAAGAAACTTGAAGAAGCTGGAGTTAGGGTTAAGCTTGATGCTAGATCTGAGAAGATAGGATATAAGATAAGAGAGGCTAGGATGCAAAGAGTTCCTTATATGCTTGTTATAGGAGAGAAGGAAGTTGAGTCCGGACAGGTTTCAGTGAATAAGCGTGACCATGGAGATCAAGGTCAGGTTAAGATTGAGGACTTTGTTCAAAGTATAGTTAAGGAAATAGAAGATAAGGTTCAATAGTTTTTTAGGGGCTGGCTTTATAAGGCTGGCCCTTTTAGATTAAAAAGACTTGATATTTCTGGAAAATAGGGTTATTATATAAAGGTATTAAAAAATATATTGTAGTATAAAAGAAATGTTGACAAGAACTCATCTATAATATATAATTGATTTTGATGATATGGAAAACAAGCAGAAGTATCCGCTTCTCACCTTATGGCAAGATGCTTTTAAGGTTAAGACTTTTAATTTAGCAGGGACAGTTTTATGCTGTTTACTTTGTTGCAGTCGATTAGCGGGTATTTTTATACCCGTTTTTTTTATACAATTCAGGAGGTGTAGAACTATTAAGGAACTTCAAATTAATGAAGAAATTAGAGAGAAGGAAGTAAGACTTATTGATGTTGATGGTGAGCAATTAGGTATTGTTAATCTTAAGAGGGCTATGGAAATGGCCTACGAAAAGAAAATGGACCTGGTAAAAGTTGCCCCAAATGCTAAGCCACCAGTATGTAGGATCATGGACTATGGAAAATACAAGTACGAAATGGCTAAGAAGGAAAAAGAAGCTAAGAAAAATCAAAAAGTTATTAACCTTAAAGAAGTTAGAATGTCTCCAAACATTGAAGAACATGACTTGAATGTTAAAGCCAGACAAGCTATAGGCTTTTTACAGAACGGAGACAAAGTAAAAGTAAGTGTTAGATTTAGAGGTAGAGAACTAGGTCATACTGATATGGGTAAGGTAGTATTAGATGATTTTGCTAAATTAACTGAAGAATATGGAACTATTGATAAGAAAGCTAGAATGGAAGGCAGAAGCATGGTTATGTTTCTAGCACCTAAAGGCGAGTAGCAGGGAGGTAAGTATAATGGCAAAGAAAATTAAAATGAAGACTCATAGAGGAGCAGCAAAGAGATTTAAAAGAACAGGAACAGGCAAATTAAGAAGATACAAAGCATACAAGAGCCATAAGACTGGTAAAAAATCTCCAAAGAGAGTAAGAACATTAAGACAACCAGCTTTAGTGAGCGAAGCAGACCAAAAAAGAATAGATTCATTAATACCAAGATAGGTAGTAAAGTTAGAGGGAGGTAGGAACAATGGCAAGAGTTAAAGGCGGTGTAACTGCTAGAAAAAGACATAAAAGAGTTTTAAAACAAGCTAAGGGATACTATGGTGCGAAGAGTAAATTATATAGACCAGCTAACCAAGCTGTAATGAAATCATTAGATTATGCTTATTCAGGAAGAAAGCAAAGAAAGAGACAATTCAGACAAATGTGGATTGCTAGAATCAATGCTGCAGCTAGAATGAATGGTATGAACTATAGTACATTTATCAATGGCTTAAAGAAGGCAGAAATAAACATCAACAGAAAAATGTTATCAGAAATGGCAATTCATGATCCAGAAGGATTTGCTAAACTAGTAGAAGTTGCTAAAGGTAACTAATATAAATAGGTTTTAAAAGTTCCGTTTTACGGAGCTTTTATTTTTTTGCACAATATTTTTATATAATATTGGTGTATAATATGGATGTATAATATACAAGGAGGTGTAGTATGAGGGTAATAGAGGATATGGCAGTAACAACAGATAGAAGGAGTTTGAATCCACCAAGGATACTGGCCCTAGGTTTTGGACTATTAATACTTTTTGGAGCCTTCCTTCTAACTCTGCCTCTAGCAACACAGACAGGGGAGAGGGTTAGATTTATAGATGCACTTTTTACATCTACTTCAGCAGTATGTGTAACAGGACTTGTAGTTAAAAATACAGCCAGTACCTGGTCAGACTTTGGCCATTTTGTAATCATATCCTTGATCCAGATGGGAGGACTGGGCTTTATGACTATGGCAACTCTTGTGGCCATAATGGGGGGGAAGAAGATTACCTTAAAGGATAGGTTGGTTATAAAGGAACAGTTAAATGAGGAAAGTCTTTCAGGACTAGTAAGGTTGGTTAAGTATGTAGTGCTATCAACTTTTACCATAGAGTTTATTGGGGCCTTGATCCTATCAACTAGATTTATAGGTCAATATGGCCTAGGTAAGGGAATTTGGTTTTCTGTATTCCATTCTATATCGGCTTTTTGTAATGCTGGCTTTGATCTTATAGGCAACAGCTTGGAAGGCTATAGCCTGGATCCAGTAGTAACTCTGACAGTGGCATTTTTAGTTATTATAGGAGGGTTGGGATTTTCCGTCTATATGGACCTGACTAAGACCAAGAGAATTTCCAGACTAAAGCTACATACCAAGATGGCTATTTTGATGACAGGAATCTTACTTTTTGCAGGAACCTTAGGAATTATGGTTTTAGAGTACAAGAATCCAGAAACACTTAAGGGTATGGGATTTTTTGAGAAGTTAATGGCGGCCTTCTTTCAGTCAGCCGTAGCTAGAACAGCGGGATTTAATTCTATAAACTTGGCTGCTATGAAGGAAAGCACAGTATTTATTTTGATTATACTAATGTTTATAGGTGGATCTCCAGGATCTACAGCAGGTGGTATAAAGACAACTACCTTTGGTGTTGTTATAGCTACAACTATAGCTGTTATCAAGGGAGACAAGGATGTTATCCTCCTAAAGAGGAGGATCAATGAGGATGTAATAAAAAGAGCCCTGGCACTTTTTGTTATAGGGGTAACCTTTATAAGTTTTGTAACCCTGGCCCTAAGTTTTACGGAAGAGGCTAGCTTTATGGATCTTCTTTATGAAACTACTTCGGCCTTTGCTACAGTAGGTGTTACAAGAGGTATAACTTCTAATTTAACTGATTTTGGTAAAATACTCTTATGTTTTACCATGTATGCAGGCAGGCTTGGACCTTTAACTATGGGCTATGCACTTTTAAAGGATAGGGAGAAGAAGCACTTTAGATATGGTGAAGGAAATATTACTATTGGATAGGGGGTTAAAAAGATGAAACAGTATGTGGTAATTGGTTGTGGCAAGTTTGGATCTAGTCTAGCAAGGGCACTTTATGAATTAGATAATGAGGTATTGGCAGTAGATATAAATGGAGAAAAAATTGATGAGATAATGGACTATGTGACTCACGGTGTGGAGGCAGATGTTACAGATGAAAGAGTTTTAGAGGAACTTGGAATATCTAATGCTGATGTGGTTATAGTAGCTATTGGAAGTAACTTCCAAGCATCTGTTATGGCTACATTGGTCTCCAAGGAACTAGGTGTTAAGAAGATACTTGCCAAGGCCAGTGATGAAAATCACGGTAAGGTTTTAAAAAGGCTGGGGGCAGATAGGATAATATATCCAGAGGAGGATATGGCTAAGAGGGTAGCCCATAATTTGGCTTCTTCCAATATCTTGGATTTTATAAATATATCCTCAGAATATAGTCTGGTTGAAGTAAAACATATGAGGGCTTGGACCGGTAAAACCTTGGAAGATATAAATATTCATAAAAAGTATGGCGTAACAGTTCTTGCCATAAAATCAGGTAAGGATTTAAAGATATCTCCAAAAAGCAGTGAGCTTATAAACGATGGTGATATTTTGGTTATAGTAGGTAGGGCAGATGATGTAAAGAAAATAGAGGAAATTGTTGGTGAAGAGGATGAAATATATAGAAAGTAGTAACAATAAGAAGGTTAAGGAGATAAGATCTCTTTTTAAGAAAAAAAACAGGCTTAAGACAAGAAGTTTTATTATAGAGGGTTTAAAGATAGTAGAGGAGTGTCTGGATAAGGACTATCCAGTAAATCAGCTGGTTATTAGCCAAAGTTTCTCTGAAGACCTGGCTAATGAGGAGTTTCTAGCTAGACTGGAAGATAAGGATCTGATCTATGTAAGTGATAGGATTTTTTCTGAAATTACAGATATGGAGAGCCCTCAGGGTATTTTAGCAGTAGTTCCTATGATAGATAGGTCTATGGAATCTTTTAAAAGTGAAGGCAGGGCCTTCTATCTCTTGTTGGACGAGCTACAGGATCCGGGAAATATGGGGACCATAATAAGATCAGGAGATGCTTTTGGTGTAGATGGAATCTTCCTAACCAAGGGCTGTGTTGATATATACAATCCAAAGGTGGTTAGAAGCACTATGGGTTCTATTTTTAGGACCAAAATTTACAATATTGAATCCTCCAGTGATCTTGAGGATCTATTGGAAGAGGAAGGCCTTAGTCTATATAGTACCTCCCTAGAGGCTAGTGACTATATAGAGGACTTGGACTTTAATAAGTCTATTTTTGTAATAGGCAATGAATCTAAGGGAGTATCAGAGGAATACCTTGAACTTTCCCATAAACTTGTTAAAATTCCTATGGTTGGTGAGGCGGAAAGTTTAAATGCTGGAGTGGCTGCTTCTATAGTAATGTATGCCAGTTGCCTTAAGGCCTAGATTCTTGTATTTTACAAAGATAGGTGCTATAATTGTAACAATAGTTTACAATGCAAGAGAATTGTTTAGGAAGGATGTGTACTGATGAAAGAAAGTTTAAAAGCTATAAAAGAAGAGGCTATAGAGAGTATCAAGTCCATTGAAAACTTAGATGCTCTTGAAGATATAAGAATTAAATATATGGGTAAAAAAGGTGAATTAACAAAAGTACTTAGGGGTATGGGAAAGCTTCCCAAGGAAGAAAGACCTATTATGGGGGAACTTGCCAATAAAATCAGGGAAGATATAGAAAGAGAATTGGAAAAAACCAAGGAAGAGTTTAGTCTTGCCCTTAAAAAAGAAAAAATAGAGGCGGAAAAAATAGACGTTACTATAAAGAAGAGCTTTAGAGAGCCAGGTCATATAAATCCTCTTTTAAAGACTATAGAGGAGTTAGAGGATCTATTTATTAGTATGGGCTTTAGTGTAATGGACGGACCGGAAATTGAAACAGTAGAACATAGCTTTGATGCTTTGAACTCACCAGAAAATCATCCATCAAGAGACTTAAGTGATACTTTTTATATAAATAAGGATATAGTTTTAAGACCTCATACATCACCAGTTCAAATAAGGGTTATGAGGGAAATGAAGGCTCCTATAAAGATGGTTTCAGCAGGTAGAACCTTTAGATATGATGATGTAGATGACACACATTCACCTATGTTCCACCAACTGGAAGGTCTGGTAGTAGATGAAAACATTAGTATGGCTAACTTAATGGATACTATAGATATATTTGTAAAAGAACTTTTTGGACAGGATATGGAAACGAGATTTAGACCTCATCATTTTCCTTTCACTGAGCCTAGTATAGAAGTGGATGTTTCTTGTTTTGATTGTAAGGGAAAAGGCTGTGAGACTTGTGATGGAACAGGTTGGAGTATGGAACTTTTAGGTGGAGGTATGGTTCATCCTAAGGTTTTAGAAAATTGTGGTATTGATTCAGAAAAATACAGCGGCTTTGCCTTCGGAATGGGAATAGACAGAATTACTATGGTTAAGTACGGCTTAGATGATATAAGATTATTATTTGATAATGATAAGAGATTTATAGAACAGTTTTAATAGGAGGTCAAATATGTTATTACCAATTAAATGGCTAAAAGATTATGTTGATATAGATGTAGACACTAGAATAATTTCAGATAAACTAACAGACTCAGGTTCCCATGTAGAGGCTATAAGTCCCTTGGAAGTAGATGTGGAGAATGTAGTTGTAGGAAAGATCTTGGAAATAGACAAGCATCCAAATGCAGATAAGTTAGTTGTTACCAAGATAGATGTGGGAGATGAGGTTCTTACTATAGTAACTGGTGCTAAGAATGTTTCAGTTGGAGACTATGTACCAGTAGCTAAGATAGGTGCTGTTTTAGCAGATGGTATGGAAATAGCCCTAACAGATTTTAGAGGGGTAGACTCCTATGGTATGCTTTGTTCTCTGGCTGAGTTAGGTTACAAGGATCAGGTTATACCTAAGGCCTATAAGGATGGAATATATCTTTTAAGTGAAAAGACAGAACTAGGCAAAGACATGAGAGATGTTCTTGAAATGCATGGTGAGGTAATGGAGTTTGAGATTACCCCAAATAGACCAGATTGCCTAAGTGTTATAGGTATGGCTAGGGAAGCTGCGGCAACCTTTGATAAGGAACTTACCTATCCAAAGATAGAGCTTAAAAATGAAATTGAGGATATAGATCAATTTATAAAATCTCTTACTATAGATGAGGACTTGTGCAATAGATACTATGGTAGGGTTGTTACAGATCTAGTTATAAAGGACTCTCCTCAGTGGATTCAAAATAGACTTATGGAGGCAGGAGTTAGGCCTATAAATAATATAGTTGATATAACCAACTATGTTATGCTTGAAATGGGTCAACCACTACATGCCTTTGATTTAGACAAGATATACAAGGGTGAAATTGAAGTGAGAAGGGCTAAGGAAGATGAGCTTATAGTAACTCTTGATGGAGTGGAGAGAAAGTTAAGTTCTGAAGATTTACTTATAGCAGATGGATCTAAACCTCTAGCTATAGCAGGTATAATGGGAGCTTTTGATTCAGAGGTTACAGACTCTACTAAGACTATATTTTTAGAGTCCGCTAATTTTGATCCTAGAACTATAAGATTAAGTTCAAAAAACTTAAACCTTAGAACAGATGCATCATCAAGACTTGAGAAGTGGTTGGATTTAAATCTAGCAGAAAAGGCAGCCCTAAGAGTTTGTCAACTAATAGAGGAGACAGGTGCAGGTAAAGTTGTTAAGGGTAGTATAGATCTAGGTAAAAAACCTACTGAGCTCCTTCAGGTATCTGTAGAAAAGGATAAGCTTAATAGGCTTTTAGGTACAAGCTTCCAGGCTGAGGAGATAAAAAACTACCTGGAGAGACTGGAGTTTGAATCTAAGATAGAGGGAGATAGGATAGTAAGTAAGGTTCCATCCTTTAGAAATGATATTAAGAGAGATGTTGACCTAATAGAAGAGGTTGGTAGGCTTTATGGCTTCCATAATATAGAAAAACAAGCTCTAGTAGGTAAGGTTACCCGTGGAGGCAGACCTTATAGCAGGGAAGTGGAAAAGGTAGTTAGGGATACGCTTTTAGGTATGGGAGTTAGCCAAATTATGAGTTACTCCTTTATTAGTCCCAAGGCCTATGATAAGATAAATATGGCTAAGGACGATCTAAGAAGGGAAAGTATTAGATTGATAAATCCTTTGGGAGAGGACTATAGCATAATGAGAAGGACTATTATGCCAAACCTTTTAAGTCTTTTAAGCAAGAACTATAACAAGGGTGTTAAGGAATGTCTTTACTTTGAAATAGGTAATGTTTTTATTCCTAAGGAGCTACCAGTTGTAAATCTTCCAGAACAGAAGAAGCTTCTTTCTATAGCTATGTATGGGGATGTGGATTTCTACTACTTAAAGGCTTCTCTAGATATGGTATTTGATAGATTGGGCTTGGAGGGTATTGTCTATAAAAAAGAAGATAAGAATCCTAGCTTCCACCCAAATAGAACAGCTAGCATAGTTTTAGATGGAGAAGAGATAGGTGTAGTTGGAGAGGTTTATCCAGATGTTATAGACAACTACTCTATTAAGGAAAGAGTTTATATAGCAGAAGTTGATATGGAAACTCTTATAGATAAGGCTAGGCTTGAGAAGAAATTTAAATCCCTGGCTAAATATCCTTCAGTATCTAGAGATATAGCTGTAGTTGTAGATGAAGATATTTTATTTGGTGATATAGAAGAGCTTGTTTGGGACAATAATAATGGTATAATAGAGAATATAGAGCTTTTTGATGTCTACTCAGGTGGACAGATAGAGGAAGGAAAGAAGAGTATGGCCTTTTCAATAGTTTATAGATCGAGAAAGGGTACTCTTAAGGACCAAGAGGTTAATGAAATACAGGAAAAAATACTTTCAGACATAGAGAAGAAGTTAGATGGAAAGTTAAGAGGATAGATTTGAGACTAAGGGCCTAGCCCTTAGTCTATAAGTGTAGGAGGGGATTGTCTATGGGAACAAATAAAACAGAGGTGCGTATAGATGGTCGCAATATTACCATTGTAGGGGAAGAGTCTTCAGAATACATAGAGAAGTTGGCTTCATATGTTGATGACAAGATCAAGACAGTGAGTACTAAAAATAACAGATTAACAGGTTCAATGGCGGTAATATTGGTGGCAATAAATATAGCAGATGAACTTCATAAAAATATGGAGAAACTAGAGGAACTTGAAAATAAGGTTAAGAATCCTATTGAAAAATATGATGAGTTAAAGGATATTTTAGAAGAACATAAGGCTTTGGTTGATAAGCTAGATAGGGAGAAGAAGGTTTTAGAGTCAAGATTATCTGAACTAGAGGGAGAAATTGAGGATAGGGATGGAAATCTTGAAAAAACTAAGGAATTTATGGAATTAAAGGATTTGGAGATCAGGGAAAAGGAAAAGATGGTTAAAAAACTACAAGATAAGGTTTTTGAAAGTCAGATTGAATTAATAGATATTAGGAAGGAACTTGATGAGTCCCTAAAGTCATCTGAGGAAAGAGCCTTTGTTAAGGAGGAAGTTTAAATACGTGTCAAATAAAAATATAGAATTATTAGCTCCTGTAGGAAGTATGGAGTCATTGTACGCAGCTGTGCAAAATGGTGCTGATGCTGTATATTTGGGAGGAAAGGTTTTTAGTGCGAGACAATATGCCAATAACTTTGATTATGAAGAACTAGAAGAAGCAGTTGACTATGCTCACTTAAGAGGGGTTAAGGTATATGTAACCGTAAATATTCTGATGGATGATCTAGAATTAGACCAGGCTATAGACTATATAAATTTCTTATATAATATAGATGTAGATGGGCTTATAGTTCAGGATATGGGTCTTGCTTTTCTTGTAAAAGAACTCTTTCCTCGATTTGAGTTGCACGGAAGTACACAAATGACTGTTAATAACCTAGAAGGAGCTCTTTTTTTAGAAAAACTAGGCTTTACTAGGGTGGTTTTGGCAAGAGAAACCCCTATAGAAGAAATAAGAAGAATAAAAGAAAATAGCAGTATAGAATTAGAGGGCTTTATACATGGTGCTCTTTGCGTTGCCTATTCAGGACAATGTTTGATGAGTAGCCTTATAGGTGGTAGAAGTGGTAATAGGGGAAGCTGTGCTCAACCTTGTAGGAAAAAGTATAGGATAGTGGAGAAGGCCAGTAAAAATCCTATAAAAAACTTTGAAGGGGCCTATGTTTTAAGCTCTAGGGATTTAAATACTATAGATCATATAGATGAGATAATTGATAGTGGTATTGTTTCCTTGAAAATAGAAGGTAGGATGAAGAAGCCAGAGTATGTAGCTACTGTAGTGTCAAAATACAGGAAGGTTTTGGATCAGGATAGGATTAGCCAAGAGGACAAGTTGGAGTTAAAAGAGATATTTAATAGGGAGTTTACCAAGGGAATTGGCTTAAAAGATTTTGGAAGTGATTTTCTTTCCTATGAAAAGCCTAACAATAAGGGGCTGCTAGTTGGCCAGGTAGATTCTTTTGATAAAAACAATATCTATATAAAATTAGTTGAAGATCTTAGTCCAGGAGATAGCTTAAAGATAGTGACAGATAGGGGAAAGGATTTTATAGTTCACTGGAAGTCCAATAATTCTAGGGGAGAACTTATTCGAATTGATAATACCCGAGGGGTATCTAAGGGTAGGGAGATCTATAGAACTAGCAATCTGCAGCTTTTGGAAAAGGCTAGGGAGAGCTATGTCCTTGAGAGTAAAAACTATCCTATAGACCTTAGTTTGGAGCTACGCCTAGGTCAGAAACCTAGGATAGAAAGTATTTTAGATGGAGAGCTAATAAGTATAGAAACAGATTTTATGATAGAAGAGGCTAAGAAGGCTGGCCTTGATAGAGATAAGGTCAGAGATCAGATAGATAAGCTGGGAGATACAGTTTATTATTTAAGGCAAGTAGATATAAATATGGATCCTAATATATTTATGCCTCTTAGGGAGATAAATGAGCTTAGGAGGGCTATGGTTCAAGAGATAGATGCTAGAAGAAAGAACTTTAATAAGAGGTCCCCTCTTAGTCGATCCTTGAAAGACTTTAAGGATATAGATCCTATTGAAACTAAAAACTACAAGGGGCTGTCCGTTTATGCTAGGTCCTATGAGATATTTTCAAGACTAGACCTTAGTAAGCTTGATAGGCTTTATATTGGATTTACAGACAACTGGGATAGGGTATTTGAAAGGTTACCAAAAGATCTTCCGGTCTTTTTATGGACAGATAAGATTCTCTATCAAGATGATTTTAGGAAAATGGAGAACTTGCTTGAGGACTACAAGGATAGGTTTACAGGAGTCTTTATCAATAATCTAGGCAGCCTATACTTTTTTAAGGATAGGTTCAAGCTAAAACTTCATGGAGGAGAGGGCTTAAATGTATTTAATGACTATGCTGGTCAGTTCTTTAGAACCTCTGGTCTAGAATCCTTAAGCCTATCAGCTGAACTTAGGCTAGGTCAGATAGAAAAAATTGCAGCTAAGGGTCATAATAGCTATGAAGTCCTAGGCTATGGTTATCTACCGGTTATGATAAATGAGGCCTGTCCTATGTCTCTTATAAAGAAATGTAATTATAAGCATGACTGTGAGACCTGCCTCTACAACAAGGGTTATTCCCTAGTAGATGAGATGAAGGCTGAGTTTTACTTTGAGAGAGTTAACAATAAGACGAAAATATATAATTCAGTGCCTATAATGACCCTGGATTTTGTAGATAGGATTTATCAAGCTGGTGTGGACTTTGTAAGATTGGATTTTAATTTTGATCATGAGGAAGTTGAAGACATTCAAAGGTATTTCTATGACTATATTAAGGGAACTATAGGTAGAGCTGAGGTAGATCGATACTTTAAGACTTTTAGAGAAAGAAATAAGATAACCAAGGGCCACTTTTATAGAGGGGTCATGGAATAGAGGTGATTAGATGAAGGAAAAAACTTTACGTGTTCTAGAGTATGGAAAGATAGTTGATATTCTTGAAGACAGGACTCAATCAAGTCTGGGAAAGGAATTGGCAAGGACTATAAAGCCTGAGACAGACTTGGCCTATATAGAGGAATTACAGAGGGAGACTGAGGAGGCTGTAAGGATTATTATGAAGGAAGGCAGACCCCCTCTTTATGGTATATATAAGGTTAAGGATCATGTAAAAAGAGCGGAAATAGGCGCTATGCTTATACCAGAATCTCTTTTGAAAATAGGGGACTCTCTTAGGGTTTCTAGGGACCTAAAGCTTTTTTTAAGGAAGATCAAGGAGGACAAGGATCTAGAGCTTCCTCTTATAGAGGATCTTATAGGTCAGCTTGAACCGGTAAAGGATCTGGAAAGAGAAATTGAAAGATGTATAATAAGTCAGGATGAAATAGCTGATGCTGCAAGTAGTAAGCTAAGATCTATTAGGACTAGTATAAGAAGTAAAAATGACAGTATAAGAAGCAAGCTAAATGGAATTATAAATTCAAGTAAGTATGAGAAATATCTTCAGGACAGTATAGTAACTGTTAGGGAAGGAAGGTTTGTAGTTCCTGTAAAGCAGGAAAACAAGAGGTTTTTCCCAGGCCTAGTCCACGACCAATCAGCAAGTGGAGCTACAATATTTGTAGAGCCTATGGCAGTGGTAGAGCTTAACAACGATCTTAAGGAACTGGAGATAGATGAGAAGAAGGAAATAGAGGAAATCCTTAAAAGACTTTCTTCTATGGTGGCTGAAAGTGGCTATGAGATTAGAAGAAATCAAGATCTTTTACAGAGGCTGGATTTTATTTTTGCTAAGGGAAGCCTGGCTATTGAGATGAATGGTTTTAGACCACTACTTAATAGGGACAGGTATATAAATATAAAGAAGGGTCGCCATCCACTTTTGGATCCTAAGAAGGTTGTACCTATAGATCTTTATATAGGCAAGGACTTTAACACCCTGGTTATTACTGGACCTAATACAGGTGGTAAAACAGTAAGTTTAAAGACTGTGGGACTTTTAACCCTTATGGCTCAATCTGGTCTTCATATACCTGGAGACTCAGGCTCTGAGATAGCTGTTTTTGATCAAATTTTTGCAGATATAGGAGATGAGCAGAGTATAGAACAGAGTCTTAGTACCTTCTCCTCCCATATGACTAATATAGTTGATATCCTAGATGAGGTAGATCAAAATAGCCTGGTTTTATTTGATGAGTTGGGAGCGGGAACAGACCCAACAGAAGGAGCAGCTTTGGCTATGTCTATCTTGGATAATCTTTTGGGTAGAGATATAAGAACCTTGGCCACTACTCACTATAGTCAACTTAAGCTTTATGCCCTAACCAAGGAAGGTGTAAAGAACGCATCTGTAGAATTTGATGTGGATTCTCTTAGTCCAACCTATAAGCTTTTAATAGGGGTACCAGGAAAATCCAATGCTTTCGAGATATCCAAGAGATTGGGTTTACAGGACTATATTATAGACTATGCTAGGAATTTGATTTCAGATGATAGCCAGGATTTTGAAGATGTGCTATCGGCTATAGATCAGGATAGGAGAACTATAGAAGAAGATAGGTATAGGACAGAGAAGTACAGGGAAGAAGTGGAGACCTTAAAGGCAGAGTTGGAGAGAGAGAAAGAAAAGACCAAGGAATCTAGAGATAAGATTTTAAGTTCTGCCAAGGAAGAGGCTAGGGATCTTTTAAGGATAGCTAAGATGGAGGCCGATGATGTTTTAAGGGATCTAAAGGACATATCTCTTGAGATAGAGAAGGACAAGAGAAGGAAGATACATGAAAGTGAGTCTAGATTAAAGAAGACCTTGAAAGAGGTAGAAGGAGATTTGGCTGATGATCTTTTAAATGTAAAGTCCAAGAAGCCTCCTAAAAACCTAAAGTTGGGAGAGACTGTAGAGGTTCTTAGTTTAAACCAAAAAGGAAGAGTAGTAGAGATTATAGATGATAAGAATGTTACTGTGCAGGTAGGAATTATGAAGGTTAATCTTAAGGTAGATAGCTTGAGAAGGGCCAGCGAGGATGCTAAGGAGAAAACCTATACTAGCACAAAGAAGATTATTAAGAGCAAGATGAATGTTAAGAGTGAAATAGATCTTAGGGGGCTTAGTTTAGATGAAGCACTTCTGGAGTTGGACAAGTATATAGATGATGCCTATATAGCAGGACTGGCAGAGGCTCAGATTATACATGGTAAGGGTACGGGAGTTTTGAAAAGTGGTATAGAGAGCTATTTAAAAACCAACAGACATGTAAAGGGACAGAGAACTGGAGGATTTAGCGAGGGTGGCACAGGAGTTACTGTTATAAGTTTAAAATAAATTCTTGAAAAAATTTATCTTTGTGGTATATTTATTATAGAAAAAGAATATTTAAATTCTGAGAAGAAGAGAGTAGGTAGATTTGTCCTTTTAGCAAACTGGGTAGCTGGAAGCCAGGAAGGAAGAGTCTATTGAATAGAACTTTGGAGAATAGCCTGAAATGAGTAGGGTTTACGCCTAAGCGTTAAATTTGTTGAGTGGACTTGAAATTTAAGTCAACAAGAGTGGTAGCACGGGATAGCTCTCGTCTCTTATAGGAGACGGGGGCTTTATTTTATTTTAGGAGGTATAGTATGATAGATTTTAAGGCAGAAGTTGTAAAACTTTTAGGAGAAGAAGTTAAGATTGACAGTAGTGAAATAGAGAAGTTGGTTGAAATTCCACCAAGTTATGATATGGGGGACTATGCCTTTCCATGTTTTAGATTTGCCAAGGATTTTAGGAA
This sequence comes from Tissierellales bacterium, assembly GCA_030152145.1. GTDB lineage: Bacteria > Bacillota > Clostridia > Tissierellales > JASKZW01 > JASLIL01. The sequence continues at coordinate 5,060 of JASLIL010000033.1, read as the reverse complement.
GGCGCCAAATCTAATAGCAGAGGAATTGGCAGAAAAGTTAGATGGGGGCGATCTATTTAAGGCTATTGAAGCTAAGGGTCCCTACATTAACTTCTTTGTTAATAGGGATAAGCTAGTAGAAACAGTAATTGAAGAGGTTCTTGAGAAAAATGACAGATATGGTTCTCAAAATATAGGAAGGGGAAGAACAGTAACCCTAGATTTCTCCTCACCTAATATAGCTAAACCCTTCCATATAGGTCATATAAGAACTACGGTTATAGGTAATGCCCTTAGAAATATATATGAGTTTGAAGGCTTTAATACAGTTGCCATAAACCATCTTGGTGACTACGGAACTCAATTTGGTATGCTTATAGCTGCCATAAGAGAGTCAAAAGATGAAAACATCTTGGAAACTATAGAAAAAGATCCTATAAAGGAGCTTTTAAAGCTATATGTAGGATTTAACGCGAAAATAGAAGAAAAACCAGAGCTAAAGGATGAGGCTAGATATTGGTTTAAGGAGCTGGAAAACCATAATGAGTATGCAGTAGAGCTTTGGAATTGGATTAGGGATATGAGCATTAAGGAATTCAACAAGGTCTATAAGATGCTTGGTATGGAGTTTGATTCCTACAAAGGAGAATCCTTCTACTCTGATAAGATGGATGCTGTAGTAGAAAAACTTGAGGAAAAAAATCTCCTAGAAGAGTCAGATGGGGCCTTGGTAGTTGACCTAGAAGACTATGATATGCCACCAGCACTTATAAAGAAAGCAGATGGCTCATCACTTTACACAACCAGGGACATAGCTGCAGCTATCTATAGAAAAGAAAACTATGATTTTTATAAGAATATCTATGTTGTGGCATCAGAACAAAACCTACACTTTAAGCAATGGATAAAGGTAGTTGAGCTTATGGGAAATGATTGGGCCAAGGATTGTATCCACGTTCCCTTTGGTATGGTAAGCCTAGAAGACGGAAAACTTTCTACAAGAAAGGGAAGGGTTGTCTACTTGGAAGATGTCTTAAACAAGGCTGTTGACAGCACTCTTAAGATAATAGAAGAAAGAAATCCTGACCTAGAAAACAAGGAAGAAGTGGCTAGACAGGTTGGTATAGGAGCTGTAATGTTCCAGGAGTTATTTAATGGAAGAATAAAGGATTATGTATTTAGTTGGGACAGAACCTTAAGCTTTGAAGGTGAAACTGGTCCCTATGTTCAATACACCTATGCTAGGGCAAATAGTCTTATAAAGAAGGGAGACTTTAAGCTAGGACAAGATATAGATTATAGTATCTTAAATGGAGAGGAAGAAATAGACCTAGTAAGAGCTATCTATGATTTCCCAACAATAGTTTACCAGGCTATGGAGAAAAATGAACCATCTTTTATAACTAGACATATAGTTGAAATTGCAAAGCTGTTTAATAAGTTCTATACAAATGTTAGGATTTTATCTGAAGACCAAGAGGAAAGAAATGCAAGACTTGCCCTAAGCTATGTTTCAAAAACTGTTATAAAAGTTGGCCTAGCTATACTGGGAATAGAAGCACCAGAGAAGATGTAGTATGAAAGAAGAAAGACTTTTTGAATTATCAAATTTGGCCTTTAAGAGCTCTTTGATAGATGGAAAGACTTCCTATAAAACAGAGTTTATGATCATGGTTATAAAATCCCTACTACCATCTTTAGACAGCCTTGACCTAAGGGTAGACTATGAAAGATTTGATCATGAAGTCAATTTCTGGAAGTACTATAGTTTTACCAACAACCAGTCCTTAAAAAATATTTTTAGGACTGATGGAGAAGAACTTTATTGGACAGAATGGGATGACAGCCTGTATTATAGACTCTATCCAATTATATTTGCCAATATAGAGGTAGAGGGTGCTAAAAAAGAGATTTTAAGGAACTTTCTATATACTATGGGAAACCCTCTCTATCTCTTGGAAGCCTATGCTATTTCCTTAATAATATTCTATATGAAGGAAGGGGATTATAAGAGGGAGTCTATAGAAGACCTGGTTAAAAAGGATTTAATAAACCTTAGTCAAGTAGACTTTATGAGGGACTTTAAAAGTTTTTATAGCTACCCCCTAGCTAGTTACAAGGGTAACTATACAGTAGACTTTGAAATGGCTAAAATATCAGCTATAAATAATTTAAATGGAATTTATGACTCTAAGATGCCTAGTCTTGAGAAGGTATTTAGGCTGGTTTTAGAAGAGGCAGACCTAGAACATATAATTATAGATCTTGGAGACACTCCTATTACAGAAGGGGAAGAAGATAATTTCAGTGGTTTTTCAAACTATGTGGTCAACCTAAGAAAGGGTAGAATAGACCCAGAAAAGCTTAGAGTAGACAGCTATCTTCTACCAGACTTGTTTTCCTATAATGCAGGAGATAGAGTCTATCATTCTCTTTTGAACCAGGTGGAAATATTGGATAAGAAGGAAAATAAGGGAGCTCTTTTCTTGAAAGTAAGGGCTAAATCAGGAATTTATATATTAAAAAAACCTATCCATGGATAGGTTTTTTTAGTCTCTATGTAGATATTTTAAGAACTCTTCCTCTGTACTTTCAGCAAGGGCACTTAGTTCTTGGACTATATTATTCTTTAAGTCTATAAACTCCCTTGTATCAGTTTGCTCCCCTGTATATCTTAAAGCTTCAATGATCATAAGCATATCTTCCTTTGAAATTTCCTGTATAGATATTTTATCAAACTCCCTCATAAGAATCCCCTTTCATTTATATTCTAATTCTATTCTATACTGTTTTTTAAAAAGCTTCAACTTCTATAATATATATTTTAAAATCTATTGTGATATAATGAATATAAGAGAAGGATAGAAAGGAAATGAAATGAAGATATTATTAACAACATTAAACAGTAAATTTATACATTCTAACCTGGCCATCAGGTACTTAAAGGCCTATAGTCATGACCTAGATATAGAATTGGAAGAATTTACAATCAATCAACCAATACCCTATATAGTAAGGGAAATTTATAAAAAAAACCCAGACATAGTCACATTTTCAACCTATATATGGAATCTTAATGAGACTTTGGAAATATGTGAAACTTTAAAGATCGTTAGGCCAGACATAAAAATTGTCCTAGGTGGTCCTGAAGTATCCTATGATGGGGAAGCAATTTTAGAAAAATACTCCTTTGTAGATTTTATAATCTATGGGGAAGGAGAACTTACCTTTGATGAGCTAATGAGGAAACTTGTCAAAAAGGAGAGGGACTATGAAGATGTATTAGGCATAGTATATAGAAAGGATCAGTCTATAGTAACCAATGATCCAAGACCTCTTATATGCAATCTTGATGATATCCCATCACCCTATGAAGAGGTAAGTCATGAGTTTAAGAATAAAATAGTCTACTTTGAGAGTTCAAGAGGTTGCCCTTTTAACTGTCAGTTTTGCCTATCCTCAACCATTAAGGGACTGAGGTTTTTTAGTTTAGATAGGGTTTTAAGGGATTTAAATACTCTTATAGATGCAGGAGTTAAGCAGGTTAAGTTTGTAGATAGGACTTTTAATGCCAAGAAAGAATATGCTATGGCTATAATGAATTTTATAATGGAGAAGAATCCTAAGAATATGAACTTCCACTTTGAAGTTACAGCCCATCTCTTAGATGAAGAGATGCTTGACTTTATTAGTAGGGCCAAGAAGGGCTTGTTTCAATTTGAAATAGGAGTACAATCTACTAATCCAAAGACTCTAGAGGCTGTGGGAAGAAATATGGACTTTGAGGATCTAAAGGAGATAGTTATGAGAATCAAGTCTTTTGGAAACATACACCAGCATCTGGATCTTATAGCTGGCCTACCCTATGAGGACTATGGAAGTTTTAGGGATTCTTTTAATGATGTATATTCTATTGGAATAGAGAAGATTCAACTGGGCTTCTTAAAGCTTCTAAAGGGCTCTGGCCTCAGGGAGAAGGAGGAGAAGTATGGCTTTAAGTATCTTGATAAGCCACCCTATGAAGTCTTGGAAACAGATCATATATCCTATGGTGATATAATAAGATTAAAGGGGATAGAGGATCTAGTGGAAAAGTACCACAATGAAGATTACTTTAGGCATACTACAGAGTTTATTATAGTGAATTATTTTAAAACTCCCTTTGATTTCTTTGAAGATCTTCTTGTCTATTGGGAGGAAAGGTCTTATCATACCAGGTCCCATAGCAGGAATAATCTTTATGTAATTCTTCAGGATTACTATAATTTTAGGGGATTTTCAAAGGAAATTTGTGATGAGCTTATGACCTTTGACTACTATTCAAGTAATATAAATAGTAACCCACCTAAATTTGTACATCACAGGGAATTCTTAAGCCAGGAAGAAAAACACGAGCTTTTAAAGGATGAAAGACTATTGTCTTCCTACCTTAAGGACTATAGTAAACTTCCTACCAAAAGACTTATTAATAAGATGCATTTTGAAAGTTTTACTGTAGATTTAGATAGGTTAATAGAGAAAAAGTATCTTATAGATGATAGCTGTATAAAGGATAGCTACTATCTCTTTGACTATATGAAGGGCATAGAAGGTCTATCAGTTTACAATATAGATTCTTATCTTGGGAGGTAGCCATGGATATAATAAAAGATTTTTTTAGGGTTAGCAAGTCATCATTTCTTAGATCTCTTAAGGCTTTTAGGGATAACTGGTATATATCCTTTATAGGACTGGTATACAATCTTATTTTAGCCCTAAGCTTTATTATAGTTAGCAAGCTATTAATAGGACCTTTTTCAATATTATCAGGTTTTATAGTATCAATTTTAATGACTGCTATAATATCCAACTACCTTTACAGTATAAAGCTAATAGTAGCTGGCGATAGGGTTGGATTAGGAGATTTTAAGGATGGATTTACAGTTTATATTTGGAAGGTTTATGGTGTCTTCTTTACTTTTTGGGCCATAAGTTTTCTCTTGGGACTGGTAGCCAATGGATTGAGATTTAATAACTTTAATTTTTCCATGATTCTTAGGATTAGTTTTTTTGTTCTTTTTAACCCTCTACCTGAGGTAGTC
>JASLIL010000013.1 GCA_030152145.1 Tissierellales bacterium | reverse complement strand
CAGCCTATTTAGAGGATCATAAACACTATGACCACTATAAGTACAGAAACCCTGTAAGACCAGAAGAAACCATAATAGTAGATGTAACTGAAAGATACAAGGACAGATCTGTAGGAAAAGAAGATAAGTGGTTTGATCTTTATAGGTTTGAGAAAACTAAAAATCATCTAGATTTAAAAACTGGTAAAATTCAAGCCCTACCTAAAATAGGAGAAAAAATAAAGATTAGGGTTGAATTAGAAATGAATGGTGTCAAGAAAAGCTACTTTACAGAAGTACCTTTTAAGGGAGGGGCATCATCTTATAAGGTGAAGTAATAGAAATTATAAAACAAGAGTTTTTTAACTCTTGTTTTTTTATGGAAAAAATTAAAGTTAACTAAATATTAAGACTATTTTTCCAGTCTATAGAAGGTGGCTGAATGATAGGATAATTCAATAGATCAAACTATACAATTCCAAAAATAACTATGTTATACTTCTATGGTAGCAGTATTAGAATATTATGAATATTAATTTCAAGGAGGAATTATTGTGAAAAAAAGCTTAGTGGCATTGATGATGGCTTTAGTTCTAATGTTCTCAGTAACAGGCTGTGGGTCCAAGGAAGAGCCTAAAGACGAGGGCAAGGAAGTAGTTACTGAGGGAACAGAAGAAGCTAAGGAAGAGACAACAGAGGCAGAAGATGGTGGACTAATGGTATTTGCTATAGGATCAGATCCGGCAATAATAAATCCATTATATGCTGATGACAGAGTTTCAATGACGATTTCACATGTTATATTTGACTCACTATACGACATAGACGGTGACCAGATCATATATAAACTTGCAGAATCAGTTGAACCTTCAGAGGATTTCTTAACTTACACCCTAAAATTAAGGGAAGGAGTAAAGTGGCATGATGGAGAAGATTTTACAGCAGATGACGTAATCTTCACACTAGAATCAATTTTAGACTCAAACCAAAATGCAAAATATAGATCAGGACTATTAATAAATGATGAGCCAGTAGCTATAGAAAAGAAGGATGACCATACAATAGAATTTAAGCTACCAGAAGTAACTATTCCTTTTGTTAGCAACCTAGCTAGTATATCACCTATACCTAAACATATATTTGATGGAGCAGAAAATATAGCAGAAAGTCCAGCTAATGGAGAGCCAGTAGGTACAGGACCATTTAAGTTTAAGGAACATAAAAGTGGAGAACTTTACCAGGTAGAAAGATTTGATGACTACTATGGAGATGTGGCAAAACTTGATGGACTAGCTTACAGAGTTATAGGGGATCCAAACTCTACACTAGTAGCCCTAGAAAATGGAGAAATTTCAGCTGCATATTTAAAATCAGATGACTATGAGAAGTTTAAGGACAATGAAAACTTCCAAATAATAACTTTTTCAGAAGGAATGGTAAACAACCTATTCTTCAGAATAAGCAATCCAGAAGTATCAGATGTAAAAGTAAGACAGGCAATAGCTTATGGTATAGACAAGCAAAAGATAATAGACGGAGTTTACAAGGGAACAGAATTTGCTGATCCAGCAAGCTCAAGTTTCTCAGCATCAACTCAGTTCTTTACAGATGAAGTAGAAGTTTTTGACTACAATCCAGAGAAAGCCAAGGAACTTTTAAAAGAGGCTGGAAAGGAAGACCTAAAAATAAGATTAATGTATACTTCAGGCAACACAAACCAAGAAAAAGAATCTCTTTTAATTCAGGAAATGTTAGCAGAAGTAGGTATAGAAGTAGAACTTCTACCAACAGAAAGAGCGACTTTTATAGACAGACTATTGGATGCAGAAAATCAAGATTTTGAAATAGCAACAAATGGATATGTTATGGGAAGCAATCCAGATGGCTATATGTCACTATTTAAATCTGACAGCTCAAGCAACTTTAGTGGCTACAATAACCCAAGAATTGATGAACTATTCCTAGCAGGCAGAGTTGAAAAAGATGAGGCTAAAAGGGAAGAAATTTATCATGAAATACAAGAAATACTAGCTGAAGAAGTAGCCCAGTATCCTACTGTATATCCTAAGTCAATAGTTATAGTAAACAAAGAGTTTAAGGGAATGGAAGAGGCAAAGCCAGCACCAATCCATATGTTTGATAATCTAAATAAGGTATACAAGTAAATAGACAACTAAGAGATAAACAGTCTTCGGATTGTTTATTTCTTATTATTGGAGGTTATATATGTTTAATCTAATTTATAAGAGAGTCCTTCAGGCAATCCCTATGATAATAACTGTATCCATAATATCCTTCTTTCTAGTAAGACTGGCACCAGGAGATCCAGTTAGGGCCCATATAACGCCAGAATCTACTGTAGAAGATATAGAGAGAATAAGGGAGAACATGGGCTTAAATGACAGCTATCTAGTTCAATATGCTAGATGGTCCAAGGCAATATTAAAGGGAGATTTTGGCTACTCTTTTTCAAACCACAAGCCAGTATTAGATCAAATAAGGGAGAGAATACCAGCAACCCTAGGTCTTATGGGTATGGCCATGTTCTTCTCAACTATTATGGGAGTTCTTCTAGGAGTACTTTCAGCCATGAATCAAGGTGGAATTTTCGATAAGATATTTACCATTCTATCCTATATAGGCATATCCATACCTAGTTTCTGGTTTGCCATGATGTTAATTCATGTCTTTTCACTGAAGTACAAGCTTCTACCAAGCATAGGTATGAGAACCATAGGAGTGGAAAGCAACCTAGACCTAATAAAACACAGTATAATGCCAGTTCTAACCCTAAGTATTTCTGATATGTCTGTTATAAGTAGATATGTAAGAACCAGGGTACTAGAGCAGAAAAAAGAAGACTATGTTCTAACAGAAATAGCCCAGGGAGCCAGTAAGAGAGAGGTATTTTTCAGGAGCATCCTTAAAAATTCTCTCATACCAATTATAACTATTTTAGGAATGAGTCTACCTAGGTTAATATCTGGAGCCTTTATAACAGAAAGTATTTTTGGCTGGCCAGGGCTGGGACAACTAGGGATGAATGCTGTCCTTAAGTATGACTACCCTATGATTATGGCTACAACTATGTTTTCTTCCCTACTTCTTATAGTAGGTAATCTAATATCAGATTTACTTTACGGAATAGTAGATCCTAGGATCAAGGAGTTGGTTTAATGAAAAAAGATTTTTTAAAGGAATTTAAAAAAAATCCTCTGAAATTTAAGATTTCCATACTGGTTTTATTAATACTTATAACAGCAGCTCTTTTAGCTGATTTCTATCCAAAGGATGGCAATAAGACAGACATAGTAAATGCCATGAAAAGACCAAGTGGCGACCACCTATTTGGAACAGATGACCTAGGAAGAGACTACTTTGCCAGAGCTCTATATGGTGCTAGAGCATCCTTGACAGTAGGTCTATTATCAGTAGTTATCTCAACCCTCATAGGAAGTTTTGTTGGGGTTATAAGTGGATATTATGGGGGAAGAGTAGATGCAATTCTAATGAGACTGGTAGATATGCTAATGAGCATTCCATCCTTCTTTCTAATCCTAATTTTAAATGCCTATTTAAAGCCTGGCATACAAAATATTATTATTATAATAGGACTATTTAACTGGATGGGGATGGCCAGACTGGTAAGGGGAGAAACCCTATCAGTAAAGGAAAGGGAATATGTAGTCTATTCAAAAATGATAGGAATAAAAGATAGCAAGATCATGCTAAGACACATAGTAAGAAGCCTATTGCCTACAATAGTAGTAGCAGCATCTATAAATGTAGCAGGAGCCATCCTAACAGAATCCTCCCTAAGCTTTCTAGGCCTAGGAGTCCAGCTACCAAACTCCTCCTGGGGTTCTATGCTAAAGGATTCTCAACAATATTTAGGAGATGCACCCTATCTAGCAATATTCCCAGGAGCCCTAATACTAATAACGGTTCTTTGCTTTAATATAATCGGTGACACTGTAAGAGAGTCTATTGAATAGGAGTTGTCTTATGGAAAAAATAATAGAAATTAAGAATTTAGAAGTAAACTTTAAAACTAATGATAAAACAACCTATGCTGTAAACCAGGTATCCTTTCCAGTATATGAAGGAGAAACCCTAGGTATAGTAGGAGAAAGTGGCAGTGGAAAATCTGTTACAGCCAAATCTATAATGAGACTAATAGATAGAAATAATATTATTTCAGGTCAAATAAATTTTAAGGGAAGGGACATACTTTCCATGAAGGAAAGGGAGTTGAGAAACTTAAGGGGAGACCAGATCTCCATGGTATTTCAAGATCCTATGACCTCCCTAAACCCACTTTTTACAATAGGTCAGCAGATGGTCAAATTAATAAGAAGACACAGGAAACTATCCAAGAAAGAAGCTGAGGAACTGGCTATTCACTGGCTGGATCAGGTTGGTATACCAGACAGCAGGGAAAGGTTAAATAGCTATCCCCATGAATTTAGTGGGGGAATGAGGCAGAGAGTTATTATAGCCATGGCCCTTTGTTTGGAACCAGACCTAGTTATAGCAGATGAACCAACAACAGCCTTAGACGTAACTATTCAAGCCCAGGTCCTAAATCTTTTAAACGAACTAAAGGAAAAGGAAAATAGGTCAGTTATTCTAATAACCCATGACCTAGGAGTAGTAGCCAACACCTGCAATAGAGTAATAGTAATGTATGGAGGAAGAATCTTGGAATCTGGAAGCACAGAGGAGATATTTACAAATCCTAAGCATCCCTACACCAGGGGACTCTTGTCCTCCCTGCCAAGAAAAGACCAAAAGGAAAGGTTAACACCTATAAAGGGGAATCCACCTAACATGACAGAAAAACCAAGAGCCTGTCCCTTCAAGGATAGATGTGACTATAGAATGGAAATATGTTCCAAGAAAATGCCAGAAGAACACAAACACTCCATAAGTCACTACTCAAGATGTTTCTTAAATGAGGAGGCTAAGCATGACCAATAGACTAGTAGAGGTAAAAGATTTAAAAAAATATTTTAAGCTAAAGAAGAAATATCCTTGGCATCAAGACAGCTACCTAAAGGCAGTAGACGACGTATCTTTTCACATAGACAAGGGAGAAACCCTAGGAATAGTAGGGGAGTCAGGCTGTGGAAAGTCAACACTTGGAAAATGTGTTACAAACATTTTAGAGGCCACAGAAGGAGAGATAATCTACAGAGGAGTGGATATAACTAAGGAAGCCAGAGGAAATCTAGGCTGGTACAGAGAAAGTATCCAGGCAATCTTTCAAGATCCCTACTCTTCTTTAAATCCAACACTAAACATCTATGACATAGTAGCTGAACCCTTAAGGGTAAACAACAGAAACTCAAAAGAAGTTGAAAGACTAGTAGTAGAAAATCTAGATAAGGTAGGTATAGGAAGAGACAGTCTTCTAAAAAAGCCCAGAGAATTCAGTGGAGGTCAAAGGCAAAGGATAAGTATAGCCAGGGCCATATCTACAAATCCTGAATTCATACTCTGTGATGAACCAATATCTGCCCTAGATGTTTCAATTCAGGCCCAGATAGTAAACCTTCTAGATGATCTACAGAAAGACCTAGGCCTAACCTACCTCTTTATAGCCCATGATCTATCTATGGTAAGGTATATTTCTAACAGAACAGCAGTAATGTATCTAGGAAATATAGTGGAAATAGGAAACTCGGAAAATCTATACACTAATCCTAAGCATCCTTACACCAAGGGACTTTTAGATTCTGTTCTAGATCCGGTTCCCAGAGATGATTTAGGCCAGCCCTTAGAAACCATATCCTCAGATCTACCAAGTCCTCTAGAGGACATAGAAGGCTGTAAGTTCTATAAAAGATGTAAGTATAGAAAGGATATCTGTAAAAATCAGAGGCCAAAGTTAATAGAAGTAGATGAAGATCATTCTGTAGCCTGCTTCCTATATGAAAAAAATAGCTAGGGAAAACCCTAGCTATAGTTTTATAAAGTTCATCATCATCAATATAGAATATACGCTAAAGGCCAGAAAGATAAAATCCTCCAACGGGCTAGAGCTCTTAAGACTAATAGGTGAGGCAATACTGACCTTGGCAGGAAAGAAAAGCTTGATTCCCTTAGGGGTAAAAAAGTCTGCCACCAAGTGGCTAATATAGCCAGCAATAAAGCCCTCATATATAAGTCCCTCATTAAGTTCAGCCCCAATAGCCTTGGCAATAAATCCAAAAGCCAGAGTCCCTATAATACTATGGGTAAAGCTTCTATGGCCTGAAACTCCAACAACCAAGGTAATGATGCTAATAGGTAAAAATAAATCTAGATTCTTGTAAAGATATAAATACAGAAAAGCAACACTGCAAAGTCCGTACATAAGCAATCTAAAGAAGTTATTGTTTACCTTCAGTAGTTTCTGATTTAGGGCACCGTTGGGATGATCCAAATCAGGAGCCAAAGATCCAACTACTGCTGCTGTCACGATAATAAGTTGTTTTTCTAAAGGCAGGCCTTTTCCCAGAGCCAATCCTGTTGCCACGCCTATAGCTATATGTGTTTTTCCTGTCATAATAACTCCTTTCATAGAACATATGTTTACTCTATTATATGACATATAAAAAACACATTCAAGCTACTTATTTGAAGCCCTATATAAATATAAACATATTCATAATATCCTTAAAATCCTCAGAATAAAATCTAAGAGTTTTCTCATCTACAACCTCCATACCAGGATAAAAACTAGCCCTATAGGCATCCCTATGGTGAATAAACTCTATAGAAAGTTGGAAGCTCTCTGGAAGCCTCTGATCCTTATCCAGACTCTCTAAGGCCTTAAGGCTATTTTTGTAAATAGACTTATAGTTATAGATAGGACTATGAGAAATACTAGCATTACCCTTACCCTTAAGAATAGGATTAGTCACTATACTAGGGTCAAAGTCCCTAGCCTCCCTACAAATATTTTCATCTCCAGAAATAAATAGTATAGGAACCCCTAGTGAAAGAGCTGTATAGCTATTAATCAAAAATTCAGAACCAACCCTATCATTTAGAGAAATCCTATTATACTTAGATGCATTTTTAGTATGAGCCAAGGGATTTAAATTTGAATAGGCCCCACTATGATAGCCAATATAAAAAACCCCATCAAAACTTTGATCCAAGCCCTCCATCATAGAAAGAGGACCTCCACTCCAGCCTCTAACCAAGGAGCAATTCTCAGGAAAGTCCCTAATATCCATATTCATACCACTATTATGGGCGTCCTTAATATAAATCATTGCATGGGGATAAACAGAACTAATAGCTCTGACACAAGAGAGAACCTCCTCCTTCATAATATCTACCTGCCTATCATAGTGGAAGGAACCCTCAACTGTCTCAGACCAACTACAGATACCACTAGTCCCCTCAATATCTGCTGATATAAAAAATTTCATAAAATCACCTCCAATTAAAGTTTAGCACACATCCAATATAAAGAGACATAAAAAAGGCTGTCCACCTTAGCCTAAACTAATATGGACAACCTACTTAAAAGCTTACTTTTCTATTGAAATATATTTTAAAACAGCTGAACCGAAATCAGGATCCATAAGGCCCTTTACATATGGTTGTACATAGGTATTTTGTGTAAGATATGCATAAGGTGCAACAGCACAATCTTCCTTTAATAAGATTCTCTCAGCCTCAACAAACTTATCCATTCTTTCTTCAGAATCTAGGCTTAAGGCAGCTTCTTTTACCAAACTATCATACTTCTCGTTAGACCAAGCTATAGGAACTATCTTAGTTCCAGTAATCCAAAGATCCAAGAAAGCAGACGGGTCGTTAACACCTCCACCCCAAGACTTAAAGCCCATTTGATAATCTAACTGTCTATTTCTTTCTTGGAAAACAGGCCACTCTGTAGCATCTAATTCAATATTAACTCCCAGTTTTTCCTTATAGCTTTGTTGTAAATATTCACAGAACTCCTTAGGTGCATTATCTGGATGCATTAACTCAATTGTTACATTCTCAGGATTCTCATCTACACCAAGCTCCTTTAAACCCTCTACCAATAGAGCCTTTGGGTCAGGGTTTTCATCAATTAACTCCTGAATAGGGTCCCCAGCAGTATCTCTAAAATTTACTCCATCACATTCAACAGGAGGGGCAACCCAACCATAGGCAGCAACAGTTAAATCCTGGTCTATATCTGTTTGAATTTCCTTTCTATCTAAGGCAATAGTGAAAGCCTTCCTAACCTTATCATTTTTAAATAGTTCATGATCATGATTAAAGAAAAAATATGAAGTTCTTGGTATAAGTTTAGTAATTTTTTCATACTTGTTTTCAGCATCAAGCTTTTCAATCCATTCAGCAGTTCCAACTCCAACCATATCAATAGTTTCATTTTGGAACTCTCCCATTAAAGCAGTAGCTTCTTGGATTATTTTCATATTTAATCTGTCTAACTTAACAGAGTCAGCATCCCAGTAACTTTCATTTTTTACAAGCTTAACCTCACTATTATGAACCCATTCTTCAACAGCAAAAGGTCCACAGAAAACTAGCTTATCCCCATCGGTACCATATGATGTCCCAAACTTTTCAATTATATCTTTTCTCTGAGGTTGCATTTCTCTTACGCTAGTTAAGTTTAGGAAATAAGGAACAGGATACTCTAAGGTAAATTTAAGAGTTTTTTCATCAAGAGCCTCAACTCCCACTTCATCTAAATCAGCTTCTCCAGCAGTAGCAGCCTCTGCATTTTTTATATACTTAAGAAGACTAGATATAGGAGAAGCTGTTTCAGGGTCTATAATCCTCTTAACCCCATATTCAAAATCATTAGCAGTTAATTTCTCACCATCAGACCATTCAGCATCTCTAATTTTAAAAGTCCACTCCAAACCATCATCGCTAACCTCCCAAGATTCAGCAGCAGCTTCCTTAATAACAGTTGCTCCGCTAGAATCAACCTCTATCCTGGTTAAAGGCTCCATAACCTGCTCTAAAACAGTAGCTGAATAAGAGTCAGAAGCCTTAGCAACATCTAGGGAATCAGGTTCAGCACCTAAGGATACATTGAAAACTTGTTCAACAACTTCTTCATCAGTTTTTTCCAATTCACTAGAAGCAGTAGTTTTATCGTTCTTACCACCACAGCCTGTCAGTAAAAGACTAGACACCAGCAGTATAGATATTAAAATATTGATTTTTTTTCTCATATAATTTCCTCCTAATTAAATTATGTCAATTTTTGAATCTAGCAAAATATTAAAACAATGAAATACAATTAAAATCTTATTTCTATGTAGAGAACATAAAGCTAAATAAGTTAAGTTTTAATTAAAGCTTATTGCCAGAATATTTTTTAGCCTAAGAGCATTTACTTACTTATAGCCAGATTTTTAAAAATGTAGGCTATTTAATAGAAGCCTAGAACACCTCCTTAATAAGCTAATATTTAACATTAAATTGAAATATACATCCATTTCATATGGTATATACATTATTTTAAAAATTCCAATTAAAGTTATTTATACATTAATTGCTATTTATTACAAAAACAAATAGTCTGAAAAAGAGATAAAAACCCAAATATAGCTATTTTTAATATATAATATTTTACTGTGGATAAATTTAGTGGACTTATAATTATTTAAAAATCACAATAATTTAGAAAATGGAGGGAAAAAATTGGTTAAATTTATAACAAAAAGGTTAGCCTATGCCATATTAACATTGTTTATAGTTACAACAATTACTTTTTTTCTGGTAAGGATTATTCCAGGTAATCCAATAGAGCAAATGACAGAAGAATTACCAGAAAATATACGACAAAACATATATGAGCAATATGGCTTTGATAAACCTATACATACACAATACAAGCTTTTTTGGAAAAAATTACTTACTGAAGGAGATCTAGGTGAATCTCTTACCTATAGGGGAAGGAAGGTAACAAATACAATTATAGAGTACGCACCCATATCAGGTAGGCTAGGAATACAAGCCTTGGTTTTAGGGGTTTCACTAGGAATAATTCTAGGACTTAT
>JASLIL010000103.1 GCA_030152145.1 Tissierellales bacterium | reverse complement strand
TACAAGAATATCTTCAAATGGAATATCATTTCCATCCTTGTCCTTGGCACCCTTAAAGCTATCCTTTGGATCCCACTTGTCTCCCTCATGAAGTTCTTTACCTTCAACATTTAGTTCTGATTTGTCTTTCTTAACTACTACTGTAACTTTTTCTTCCAAGCCATCTTCTGTCTTGTAAGTTATTTCATAGTCTCCTGGTGTATCTGTTTTTACTTCTCCTTCTACAAGAATATCTTCAAATGGAATATCATTTCCATCCTTATCCTTGGCACCCTTAAAGCTATCCTTTGGATCCCACTTGTCTCCCTCATGAAGGTCAATATCCTCAACCTTTAGTTCTGACTTGTTTTCCTTAACCTTTAAGTTTGCAGTGAAAGTCTTGTGATCAATCTTGTATTCTACAAGGTATTCTCCTGTAGTCTTGTTTACATCTTCTAAAGCAACAGGCTCACCAGCTTTAGACTTTACAGAGACTTCTAGAATACCATCTTCAACTAACTTATCCAGGCCTTCCTTATCTATCTTATCTCCACTTTTACGATTTCCTGATACAAAATTATCCTTGAAATTCCATTCTTCATTAATATATATTTCCTTAGGTTCTGTCTTTAGACTAACCAGGTTGTCTTCAACCTTAACATTTATAGTTTTTTCAAGGTCATCTACAATATATTTTATAGGGTTGTCTCCCTTTTTACTGGTGTCAACATTTCCAACTACAGCTATATAAGAAAAATCTTCTTCTCTTATATTAATACCTAAATAGTTCTTAGCTGATATAAAGTTGTCTACTGGCTTCCAATCATCACCTACATATATAACAGAATCCTCTAGCTCCAACTCTGTTAAATCTTCCTTGTACTCAAAAGTTATTTTTATACCTGAAGCTTTAGTTTTACCCTTTACTAGGGCTCCACCATTTTCATCCTCAGCAAGTTCTAAACCTTCTCCTTCAAGGTCTGTATCCGTATGATGATACCCCTTCATATACTTAGGTCCTATCTCAAAAGGATCCCCAACAACTTCTGTATAGGTCTCTTTCTCTACACTTTCGCTACCATCCTTGCTAATCTTCTTATGCTCAACATCTATTCTGCCTAGCTCCTGTTTATCACCAAAAAGCCTCTCTATATGGGAGCTTTGTTTGATCTCCCCTGGCAGTAACTTGCTGTCTATAACATTGTAGTAAACAGCTGTGTCTATACCTTGCTCCACAAGAACAACATCTATTTCCTCACCTTCTGCCTTAACTGCACTTTTTCTATGTTCAGCAGTTGAACCCCACTTACCACCTGCTACACTTGTCCCCTGTAGTGGCTCAGAAAATAGGGTTATCTGATCATTTTTAATATAAACCCCACCTGTACCAGTGGCATTTATAGCTACCCTATCATCACCATCAAGGGCTGTATCTAGCATGGTAAATAGCTCTCCATTAAAAGCCTTCTCACCCTTATTTAACCACTTTAGCTGGTGTAAAACTCCTCCATTTGCCGTTATACGAACAATTTCAGAAACCTGAATATCGCCTTTCTCAAGAACCTGAGCTAGCATTTCTTGTCCACCACTGGTTTTTTTATAAATTTTAGAACCTAAATCAATATAGTGATTTTTAGATCCATCATTGTAAAAATAGTAGCTTGTCCTTCCACTATCGTATGAGTAGCGATGATCTCCTCCATCAGGCTTTCTTATAGTATTTTTAAAGAAGGGCTTATTAGGATATGCCTCAACCCTTATAGTTGACCCATCATTTACCTTTGCTTCTATACTACTAGAGCCGCCTACTTTCTGCCAACCATTTTCAGTTGTAAACTCCTCATTTAAATCTTTCATTTCCTCTCTGTTTGTCCCCTGTGGCTTTGGCTTAAGCTCTGGATTTATAGATCTTTCAGTCAAGGCACTTGTAGGCTCAGGCTTGCTGTCTGCAAACACTGGTACAAATACATTTAAGGAAAGAGCCAAAGCTAACAAAGCTGATAAAACTCTTTTTTTCATAGTATCCCACCTTTTCTTTTTTTATATTTTAATTTTCATTGAATTTATTATAAAAGTATAAGTTATACTTTACTGGTGTGCTTTAAGAAGAAGCTCATACGCCTAAGACCTTCCAAGTACAATTATAACATATTTATTTTATTTTGCAAGCCCCTAGGGGTATATATTTTTCCCAATTCTTAGAACTTCTCTCTTGCCAGCTATAAATACAAGAATTGACAGTACATTATTACCCAGATCATTATGATTTTAAACTATAGGACATATATTTATTGACCTATTTTATTCATAACATAAAAAACCCAAGGGCTAGTAACCCTTGGGAAAATCTAATCTTATAAATATTATTTTTTATTTAAGAAGTTCGTTAGCCCTTTCTTCTAATTCTGTGTATTGACTCTTGAAGTCATCAAGTTTGTTCTCTTCTATTGCTTCCTTATCTTCACCCAGCCCATCTATCATATATTCTACAGATTCAAGTTCTGGGATAGTTGGAAGATCACTAAGCATTTCACTTAGTTCCTCTTTTACTTCTTCTAAGGCCTCTACTTTTCCTTTATACTCTTCACCACTTACAAATTCTTTGATTTCTTTAATTAAAACTTCCAGTTCTTCTTTTTTGGCATTTTCTTCTGGGTCTAAATCATTTAATTTATTTCCTAGTTCCAAAGTTAATGCATCTGAACTTTCCTTAATTTTTTCAGCGATTGCAAGTTGATCTTCAGCATCTTTTAGAATTGGAGCTGCTTCTTTAGCAAATTTTTCTTTTGCTTCTTTTAGGAAGTCTTTTACTGGTATATCTACCTTGATGTCCTGACTCTTAACTTCTTTGTTGTTACTATCTACAAAGGCAATTTCAACCTTACCTTTCATTCCTTTGTTTTCGTCTTTTCCTTTAATTTTAAGTGTTAAAACTTGGTCTTCCCATTTAGCTTCACCAATTAACTTATTTACCTCTTCATTCTTATTAAATCTAATTTCACCTAGTTTGTTTTTTTCGTAGCCTGCAGGAAGTTTTTCATATACTGCAAGTACTGGGTATATACCATTATCGTTATCGTTAACTGCTTCGTATGCTAGTTCTACTTCTGCTGGTTCTGTTATTATTTCTTTAACTAAGTCTTCAAGCTTAATTTCTTCTTCATAATTTGTTATAACTAATTCTTTAAATGTTGCATCCTTTAATACTGCACTATTATCAACTATATCAAATTCCATCTCAGCAACGTCATCGTATAGGGATCCGTTGTGTTGGCTAACTATTACCTTTATCTTGTCTCCAACCTTAGCTTTATCAGTTAAGGTTATAGTTGCAACTTGTCCTTCTCCATCTAATTTAATGTCTGCCTTACCTTCAGATGCCTTGTCTAATCTTATATAGTTTTTACCCTCTGGATCTGTTTCTAAAGCTAAAGGATTCTTTCTATCTGTACCATGAGATTGAGTAGCTGCTGTTTCCCAATCTATTTCCATTCCATTCTCATCTCTACCAAATAATACTATATCCTTACTAGCAAGTTTATCTTCGTCTGCCTGTACATTAGTAGCTTTATATCTAAGATCAAAAGTCGTATCTTTAGTGTTTGTAGCTTTTCTTAACTCATATTCAACTATTGACTTTGCTTTAATTATGCTTAAATCTATGTCTAATTTGTAGTCACCAACTACCAATTTAGCAAGTTCATCTTCTAGTTTATCAACACCATCTACTAGGTCCTCAGCTTTTACAGTTAGTGTACTAGATCCATCATCTTTTAATTCAATCTCTACTAAAGCTATATTGTCTTTTAGTTTTGATTCTATAGTAGCTTCTAAGTCAGTACCTAGGGCTGAACCTGGATGAATAGCTCTGCCATAATTATCTTTCACTTTGATATTCATGGTCTTACTTTGACCTGATGGCACCATTATCTTGTTTCCATCTTCTAATTCTATTGATTGAACCTTAGCTTTTTCTCCTACTGTTATTGAGAAAGTTCCTTTTTCCCCATTTTCAGTTTCTAGATTGATCTTAGTTGTTCCTTTTGCCAATCCTTTTACATTAAGTTTTCCATCTTTTGCTACTAATTCTAAAACCAAAGGTTTTTCTGCCTTAGCTTCTTTGATGAACTTTGTTATATCTGTTTCTTCTTTAACTCCTTTTACCTTACCCATTACCTTAAGTGTTCCTTCTTCAAATTCAGGCATTTTTGTTCCTAAGGAATTTTCTTGTTCATCTATAATTTCTACTGAAGTGATTTCTTCAACTCTTTGGCTGTAGTCCATTAGCACTGCTTCTAGAACCCTAGCTGAACTAGCTACTTTCTTACCATCTTTGTATGCATCTATTTCATAGTTAAAAATCTTAATTTCATCACCTAAATCAGATTGGAAAAGTATTCCATCTTCACTTGTTGTGTTGGCATCCATTGTAGGATTTTTGAATACAGGTTCATTTGCTCTGTATTTAAAAGTATATCCTTCTTTTTTTAGCTTTTTAAGACTTTCTTCTCTGTTTTCTTGGTTGATTACAATTTCTTTACCTTCTTTACTTTTTAGAGTAAATTCAATTCCATCATTTAGATTGTATTCTTTTTTTACTCCTACTATACTTTCTATCTCACCAAACTCATCTTCTACTTCTTCACCTTCTAGTGGTATACCTTCATAGTTATTTTTAAGGTACTCTTTCCAATTATCCCCTGCTTTTACAAAAGCTTCATTAGCATCAGTATTTTTATAAAGTTTTCCCTCTACTTCTATTCTGAAGTCTTGAGGTAATACCCTTACATGTCTACTAGCTTCTGGTTCA
>JASLIL010000065.1 GCA_030152145.1 Tissierellales bacterium | reverse complement strand
TAACAGATGTAACTGGTTTTGGACTTCTGGGCCATGCTTTAGAAATGGCAGAGGGCAGTGAGGTTACTATAAAGTTAAATAGCCAGCAAATACCTTTAATAGATGGAACCTTAGAGTTTGCAGAGATGGGATTGGTTCCTGCAGGAGCCTATGATAATATGGGATATATTGGAGATAGAGTTATATTTAAAAATGAACTAAGAGAGTCATTGCAAGATGCTATGTTTGACCCACAAACCTCAGGAGGCCTATTGGCTTCAGTTCCTAAGGATCAGGTGGATAAGCTTTTGAAAAGCCTAGAGTCTACACCAACAACTTTTGCTGTAGTAGGAGAGGTTCTCGAGAAGGGAGATCATAGCCTAATAGTAGAATAATAAAGCGAGGGATTACATGGGTGATTTAAATTTGTTTAAGATGATTCCAAAAGTAGATGAAGTCTTGGAATGTGAGGTAGTTTTACAGCTACTTAAAAAGGTGCCTAGAGAATTGGTTCTAGAGGCAATTAGGGAAGAATTAGATAGGGTTAGATTTGCTATAAAAAATGAAGAATTGGCCTTAGAAGATATGGAAGATATTTTTGGTGAAATAGTAACCAAGGTAGAAAGGAAGGCTTTTGAAAAGTATTCCTTTAAATTAAAGAGGGTAGTTAATGGTACTGGAGTTGTTATTCATACAAATATAGGTCGATCACTTGTAAGCCCAGAGGTCATGGATAATATATCAGATATAGCAGTAAACTATTCAAATTTAGAATACAATCTTGAAAAGGGAGAAAGAGGTTCAAGATATGATCACTTGGAAGATATAATAACAAGGATTACAGGAGCAGAATCTGCCATGGTGGTAAACAATAATGCTGCTGCTGTAATGCTTGTTTTAAGCAGTCTAGCCAGGGGAAAGGAAGCTATAGTATCCCGTGGAGAACTAGTTGAAATCGGTGGTTCCTTTAGAATCCCTGATGTTATGGAGCAAAGTGGAGCCAAACTAGTAGACGTTGGAACAACTAATAAGACCCACCTAAGGGATTTTGAAAATGCCATAAGTGAGGATACCGGAGTTCTTTTAAAGGTTCATACCAGTAATTATAGGATCCTAGGATTTACTTCCAATGTATCTGCAGAGGAGCTAAAGCCCTTAAAGGAAAAATACAATATTCCTATTGTTGAAGACTTGGGTAGTGGTGTGTTGGTGGATCTATCAAACTATGGCTTGGAATATGAACCAACGGTACAAAGTTCTGTAGATAAGGGCATAGATATAGTAACCTTTAGTGGGGACAAGCTTCTTGGAGGTCCTCAGGCAGGTATTATAGTTGGTAAGAAGGAGTATATAGATGAAATGAAGAGAAATCCTCTTACTCGTGCCTTTAGAATAGATAAGTTTACCATATCAGCCCTAGAAGCAACTCTTAGTATCTATTTAGAGGGGGAGGAAGCTCTTAGAAAGATACCTACCCTAAAAATGATAACTATGCCCCTGGCTGAAATTGAAGCCAAGGCTGAGAAGCTTTATGAACTTTTAGATGATCAAATAGATAGGGATTATTTTAAGATGGAAATTGTAGATGATTACTCTGAAGTTGGTGGCGGATCCCTGCCATTGGAAAAACTTGACAGCAAGTGTATTAAAATAAGTTTAGATAATAAGAGCATATCAAGCTTTGAGAGATGTCTAAGACATAGTAGAGTTCCCTTGATAGCAAGACTTTACAAGGACAATCTATATATTGACTTGAGAACTATAAGAGAAGATGAATTCGATTTGGTTTTAGAGAGCATCAACTATGCTTTACAAAATTTCGAAGGAGTGCGTTAGATGAAAAACATTATAGTAGGTACAGCAGGCCATATAGATCATGGTAAAACAACTTTAATCAAGGCCTTGACAGGAAGAGAAACTGATAGATTAAAAGAGGAACAAAAGCGTGGAATATCTATAGAGCTAGGCTTTACTTTTTTCGATCTTCCTAGTGGTAGGCGTGCAGGCGTAATAGATGTACCAGGCCATGAGAAGTTTATAAAAAACATGCTGGCAGGTGTAATGGGAATAGATATAGTAATGCTTGTGGTAGCAGCAGATGAAGGTGTTATGCCACAAACTATAGAACACCTTGCTATCCTAAATCTTTTGGGCATAGAAAAGGGCTTTGTAGTTTTAACTAAGTCTGACCTAGTTGAAGAGGAGTGGCTGGAACTAGTAAAAGAGGATGTTAGGGAAGAGATAAAGGGAACTTTCTTAGAGAAACAGCCAATAATCCCTGTATCTTCAAAGACCAAGGAAGGTACTGCAGAAGTTTTAGAGCTTATAGATGAGATGGCAGTTGAGATAGATGATAGGGAAACTGATGATATGCCTAGACTTCCTGTAGATAGAGTTTTCTCCATATCTGGCTTTGGTACTATAGTTACTGGTACTTTAATATCAGGTAAATTAAAGGTGGGAGATGAGATACAAGTATTCCCTAAGGGTGTAGTTGGAAGAGTAAGAAGCCTTCAAGTTCATGATGAAGATAGGCAGGAAGCCTTTGCAGGACAAAGGGTGGCTATAAACATATCTGGAGTAAAGACTGATGAAATTGACAGAGGAGATATGGTAGCACCAGTAAACTCTATGAAGTCAACAATGATGTTAGATACCAAGATTAAAATTTTAAATAGCCAAGAGAGAATTATTGAAAACAGAACTCGTGTTAGACTATATATAGGTTCTAAAGAGCTTCTTTGTAGAATGATAATCCTAGACAAGGAGTTTTTAAAGCCAGGAGATGAGGCCTACTGTCAACTGAGACTGGAGGAACCAACTGTAGCAAAAAGAGGAGATAGGTTTATACTTAGATTTTATTCCCCTATGTTTACCATAGGCGGTGGCTATGTACTAGAAACCAATCCAGGAAAGAAAAAGAGATTTAATGAGAAGGATATAGAAGAGTTAGAAATAAAAGATTCTGGTAACACAAAAGATGTTATAGAGAAGATCATTCTTGATACTAAGGATAAGTTCTTAACTGTAAAGGAACTTTCTGTTTCAACATCTATGCTGGAGGAAAATGTTGAAAAGGATATTAAGGAGTTGGAGGCTGAATCAAAGGTAATAAGCTTCACCCTAACCAAGGAAGTATTCTTAATTCATAAGAATAACTACCAGGCAATCAGGGATGATATAATAGATGACCTTAAGAAGTTTCATAAGGACTACCCGCTGAGACAGGGTAAGTCAAAGGAAGAGATAAGATCTAAGTTTTTAACAAATACAAAGCCTAAGACAGGAGATAGATTTCTTGACTTACTTTTGGAGGAAGAGCATATTGGCAGACAGTCAGAATATCTACATATAAATGGCTTTAGTGTAGAATATACAGAGAGTCAGAAGCTCTTAAGAGACAGTATGATAGACTTATTTAAAAAGTCCAGCTTTACACCTCCTAAACTAGAAGAGGTGTATGAAGCTTTAGATGCCAGTGAAAATGAGGTAAAGGAAGTATTCTTATCCCTTACAGGAAAGGGGATTATTGTAAAGTTAGCTGATGATATCTACCTATTAAAGGATAGCTATGATGAGGCTTTAGAAAAATTAAAGGCCTATTTATCTAAAAATGGAAGTATTAATGTTGGGGAATTTAGAGACCTACTTGATACCAATAGGAAGACAGCCATAAGTTTATTGGAAAACTTTGACCAGAACAAGATCACAAAAAGAGATGGAGACAGAAGAGTTCTTATATAAAAGCCTTTGGAGTGATTTATATTATGAGTATGGATGTAATTCTAATAAATAGAGACAAGCTTTTTTTAGAGAGCTTAAGATACAGTTTGGAACAAGATGGATACAAGATTGATGAAGCATATAGCATACAGGATGCTATGAAAAATTTAAAGGAAAAAAATTATGATCTGATACTTCTTGATATTGTCCTTCCAGATGGAAATGGTCTTACTCTTTGCCAAAATATAAGAAATAGTTCCCCGGTGCCAATAGTGATTATTAGCGAGGAAAAAGAGGTTATGAGCAAGGTTCTAGCCCTTAATTACGGAGCAGATGACTATATAACAAGGCCCTTTAATGTACTGGAGCTAAAAGCCCGTATAAATGCTATTTTAAGGCGGGTAAATATGAATGAGACAAATGGCTTGGAAGAGTCTGTTAAACTAGATGATTTCTCCATAAATACCCTAGGTAGAAGGGTCAGTATAAATGATAGGGTAATAGATTTAACTGGTAAGGAGTTTGATCTATTCTATATGCTCATATCTCATCCTGGAGAAGTTTTTACAAGAGAGGAACTTCTTGAAAGAATTTGGGGCTATGAGTATTTTGGAGATCTTAGGACAGTAGACGTACACATTAGAAGGTTGAGAGAAAAGATAGAGAAGGATCCAAAAAACTCCAAGTATATCCATACTAAATGGGGAGAGGGGTATTACTTTAGGGGTAAAAAAGAGGCCTAGAAGACTGGGGGAAAATCATGAAAAGAATAGGATTTTTTAATGGTTTTTTCCCTATCTAGCCCAGGATAGATTTATTATAATTTCCTTTAAAAATCCTTGACAATCATATGGAATATGTTATACTTATAAAGTATTAAAACATGGGGGTAGATGAGTCCTGGTGGGCTCACTGGTCTTCAAAACCAGCTTGAGGGGTTAGGAGCTTCTTAGGTGAGTTCGATTCTCACATACTCCCGCCAAATAGTAAATTAAAGCGACTAGTTAGTCGCTTTTTTTATTGGATAAAATTTAAGCATTAAAAGAGAATATGTGATAGTATGGTGAAGGGAGTTAAAACTACTAGTAAATTATTACTTTAATTTTTAGAAAAACACTTTTATTATGTTATAATAATTGTAGGCATATTACTCTTTAAGGGGGCTTTTTCAAATGGAGAAAACAAATGTTATGGTCTGTGTAACCAAACAAAAAACATGCGAACGCTTAATTCACAATGGATCTGATTATATTGAAAAAGAAGGAGACACACTTTATGTAGTTCATGTTGTAAATACAGATGAGAGCTTTTTAAATAAGCAGAATGATGGAGAGGCTTTAGAATACTTATTTGAGGTATCAAAAAAGGCAGGGGCAGATTTAACTGTACTAAGATCGAATGATATTCCTAGGGCTATGATAGATTTTGCCCTAGATAATAATATAACCCATGTAATTATGGGAAAATCACCAGATGAAAATGAAGATAACTATAATCTTCCAAGAAGATTGCAAAAAGAGCTAGGTGACATAGATTTTAAATTATTATAGTAGCATAAAATGCTACTATAATTTTTTTTGTATACTATTAAAGATTTGATTAACCAAAGTATTCTTTTGACTTTCAGAACAATACCCGTAGATACGATTGTTCTTTAGGTCCAGATTTTCCCTGGTAGACTCTGGCAGTGACTCAAGAATCTCAGCTAGGTCTATATTTAAGTTTTGGCTTATGGCTAGGGATAATCTAAGTCTCATTTGGTCCTTAAATAAAAAGAGTCCAACATTGTTATCTAGGCTTGAGAGCTGTTCTAAAAGGGCATTTGACTCCTCGTATTCTTCCATGGGAAAATCCTTTAAAATAAAGGTTTTATCCTCATACTCATAGCCAGTATCTATTAGGTTAGAAAGCTTTAGCATCAAGATCTCCTTTTTCAAGCCTTCAATCTTATCCTCTGACTCCTTAATCTTACTCTCTATTTCTTGCTTGTGATTAAAAGGCTCCTCTACCCTCTTCCTATAGTCATAAAGAGCTCTGTAGCCACATAAAAATTCTATTCTAGTAAATTTTTCCATGTTCTTATAGTTGATAACCTTTATAAGTCCTATTTCACCAGTATTTTTTAAATGACAGCCATCACAGGGTGAAAAGTCTATACCATCAATTTCTACAATTCTTATATTTGAGTCTGTAGCTTTAGGACTGGTTTGATTTT
>JASLIL010000111.1 GCA_030152145.1 Tissierellales bacterium | reverse complement strand
AAGTCAGCATCTTCCATAGATTTTGTTTCTCTATAATTTAATTCTTTTAAAACCCATAATATTTTTTCTGAATCATGTTCATTCATTTGACATCCATGGGTCTCTATATAAACTTTTTTATAATCATTCATGGTCTTTCCTCCTACTATTTAACTACTAAATATTATATCATAAACAAGCTATATAAAAATAGTAAGCTTTAAGACTTGAACTATAAAAACAAGGACAATAAAAAAACCATAGGATATAGAGATACCCTATGGTTTAAATTGACTCTTGTAATTAAGCTTCTTCTGTTGTCTCTACTTCTTCTGCAGCTGGTTTTTCAGCTTCTTTGATGCTTAGGCTAATTCTCTTTTCAGCTTCATTTACATCCATAATCTTAACTTTCACCTTGTCTCCAACTTTTAGAACATCAGCTGGTTTTTCAATGTGATCTTCAGATATTTGTGATACGTGAACTAGTCCATCAACCTTTTCTTCTAGTCTAACGAATCCACCGAAGTCCAGTACATTTACAACAGTACCATCTACTACGTCTCCAACCTTGTTATTTTCCATAAATAAATCCCATGGTTTAGCAGTAGTTTGCTTTAATCCTAAAGAAATTCTATTTCTTTCTTGGTCTAGATCTAATACTTTAACCTTAACTAGATCTCCTTCTTTAACTACTTCTGATGGATGTGATATTCTTAACCATGATAGGTCTGAAATATGAGCTAGTCCATCTAGTCCACCTAAGTCTATAAAAGCACCAAAGTCAGTTAATCTAGCTACAGTACCTTCTACTATAGTATCTTTTTCTAGGTTGTCCCATAGAGCTGTTTGAGCTTTTTCTAGTTTCTTTTGTTCTACATTTCTTGCTGAAAGAATTATTCTATTTTTCTTTCTATCTAAATCTATGATTTGTGCATCTAGTTCTTCATTTTTATATTTTGATAGATCATCTACATATTGAACTGAGATTTGAGATGCTGGCATAAATCCTGTTAAGCCATTTACTAAAACAGTTAGGCCACCTTTAACTGGGTTAAGAACCTTTACTTTTATAATCTCTTTGTCTTCGTAAATTGTTTCTAGGTCTTCCCAGCCCTTCATAGCTTCTAGTCTTTTTGCTGATAAAACAACATTTCCTTCACCATCATCAAGTCTAACTACATATACATCTATAGTATCCCCTTGTTTGAATAAATCTTTAGGCTCTACAGAAGGGTCATTTGACAATTCTTCCCTATAAATTATACCATCAGCTTTATAGTTTATGTTAACCATAACTTCGTTATTAGTTACGTAAATTACCTCACCTCTTACTATATCACCTCTATTTACTCTAACCATAGAGTTTTCAATTGCTTCCATCATTTCATTATTATTCATACTATCCATTACCTTAGTAACCTCCTTAATAATCCAATCAGGTGTTGAAGCACCTGCGGTTATACCTATTTTATTAAATTTTAATATATTTTGCAAAGGTAATTCACTAACTTCTTCAACCTGATAAACATTTTCACAATGTTTACCTGCAACTTCAGCTAGCTTCCTAGTATTGGAGCTATTGTAACCGCCTAGGACGATCATACAATCTACAGACTTAGACAGGCTTTTACAAGCTTCTTGTCTTAGGGTCGTTGCATTGCAGATTGTATTAAAAATCTTTATATCATTACCCTTGTTTTTTAAAACTTGACATATACTGTCAAATAATTCTTTTCTATTTGTGGTTTGAGACACTATACATATTTTATCATATGTAGGCAAATTTCTCGCCTCTTCAAGAGAATTTATTATTATTCCTTGATCATTTGCCCAGCTATTTATACCAATAACTTCAGGATGTGATCTATTACCTATTATAATAACCTTATACCCCTTATTGTGGTAAAGTTCAACTTTCCTGTGGACATTTTTAACATAGGGACAAGTAGTATCTATTAAAACCATAGTCTCATGACTTTTTATCTCTTCCTCTATTGATTTATGAATACCATGAGCCCTTGCTATAATATTACCCTTATAACTCGGATGGACCTTATCTACTGTAACAAGGCCTAAATCTTCAAACTTTTTTATTGTCTGGGGATTATGAACTACTGGACCTAAGGCATAGGTCTTAGATTTACTTTTAAGCGCATCTTTAGTCATATCTATAGCTCTAGCAACTCCAAAACAATAACCTGCCTTATCCGCAATATAAAGCTTCATTTTACGACTCCTTTAAAGCATATATTTTCATAAGAATGTCCTGGCTTACTTCTTCATACTCTTCCCTTGTAGGTTTTTTATCCTTAGGTTTGTAAGTAATTGGTTGACCAACAGTTATTCTTATTTTTTTGAATAGTTTATAGTCTGAATCTATATATATGGGTACAACGGGTGTATCAGTCTTTAAAGCCATCAAGCCTATTCCAGACTTGGCATTATTAAGATCAAACTCACTAACCCTTGTTCCCTCTGGGAATATTCCCAAGATTTCCTGATCTTTTAATATCTTTAAAGATTTCTTAATAGCTGATAGATCAGAACTCTCCCTGTCTACGGGAAAAGCATTTAATCTATATAGGATACTGGCTAGAAACTTATTTTCAAAAAGTTCTTTTTTTCCAATAAAATGTATTGGCCTTTTAGTCGTGTAGGCTAGCATAACAGGATCTAAAAAATGAGTATGGTTTGCAGCCAATATAAGATTACCTTCCTTAGGAATATTATCCTTATTTACTATTTGGATTCTATAGAAAATAGAAAATACTATACGGGTAAGCGACCTCATTATATTATAAAACATAGTCATCTTCCTCTATATGATCTATTATAGCATCCACCACTTCATCTATAGTCATTAGGCTAGTATCTATTTTAATAGCATCATCAGCCATCTTTAAAGGACTAATCTCCCTAGTTGAATCTATATGATCTCTAGTTTTCAACTCTTCAACTATACTAGCATAGTCTACATCTTGGCCCTTGTTTTTCAATTCACTATATCTTCTCCTTGCACGCTCTTCAACACTAGCAGTCAAGAAGAACTTATACCTAGCATCAGGAAAAACTGTAGTCCCTATATCTCTGCCATCCATTATAATGCTCTTGTTCTTTCCTAGCTTTCTTTGAATTTCCAACAACTCACATCTGACAGCTTTGTTTAGGGCCACATCTGAAACATTTTTACTAATATTATTGTCTCTGATCTTATCTTCAACATCTTTAGAATTCATATACATTCTTCTATTCTTAAAGTCTAGCTCTAAGCTCTTAAATATTTTATCAAAATCTGCTTCTTCAACACTAGTCTTATTTTCTAAAAGATATAGAGTAACTGCACGGAACATAGCACCAGAATCTATATATTCTATATTTAATTTTTCTGCAATTTTTTTAGCGATAGTGCTTTTTCCTGAAGCTGCAGGCCCATCTATAGCTATAGTAAAAGTTTTCTTCAAATTATCCTCTCCTATACATAAGTCAGGTCTTAATATTTTTGCCTCATTTAAATAAACATGCCTAACATCTTTTTTCTCCATATCCAGCCTGCAAAGAATCATTACCCTTATGCATTTATCAAGGCTATTTTCTACAAACATCTCCTGAAAACACAATAAAGGTGTATCTGTAAAGCCCATATCTCGTGCAGCCCTAGCTGGATAAACCTTGTTTAGATCTGATGTTGCTGAAAAAGTTATATTTATAATATCATGGGATTTAAGTTTGTTAAGCTCCATTATATTTTTTAACAAGGACTTGGTTTCTAGGAGGATCAACTCTTCTGTATTTTCCCTAACAGTAGTAGCTCCTCTTATACCTACTATATTCAAAAGTTCACCATCCTTTATATTATATATTATATACTAGTTTAGCTCAAGGATAAAGCTTTATATGCTAGAACCAGCTAAGTATCCAGTGGAATAAGCTATTTGTAAATTGTAGCCTCCAGTAAGTCCATCTACATCTATAATTTCTCCAGCAAAATACAAGCCTTCTACCTTTTTAGACTCCATAGTTGATGGATCTATTTCAATAACATCTACACCACCAGAACTAACAATAGCTTCATCCATAGATCTAAAAGATGCAAAGTCTAAAGGATATTCCTTTAATGCCCTAACTAGTCCATGCCTTTCTTCCTGTGTTATTTGGTGAACTACCTTGTATTGATCAATGCCAGATTCTTCAATAATAGGATCTATCATTTTCTTTGGCAATAGTTTATCCAAGGAATTCTTTAGGGCCTTGTTAGTATTATCAGAAAAATCTCTTAAGATCCTATCATCCAACTCTTTAAAACTCAGGGCTGGTTTAAGGTCTAGCTTCAAACTTATTTCATCTTTCTTAAATTTATTAAGATAGGATGAAAGTGTTAGAACTATTGG
>JASLIL010000110.1 GCA_030152145.1 Tissierellales bacterium | reverse complement strand
GGGATGTAATGCCATGAAATGAAAGGGGAGAGAGGTTTATGGAAAGAGAAATATTGAAAAATAATTTCATGAAAAACAACTTTGATATAACTTTTCATTCTGATACTTCAGAAGTTAATGAATTATTTTTGGATGAAATTACAAAAGATGAATCAGTTTACATAGGTGGTTCTATGACCATAGAGAATATGAAAACTTTTGATATTCTAAATGAAAATATGTATAATTTAAATTGGCACTGGAAGGATCAGGATTTGGTTAGAAACAAGGAGAAGTATCCTAAAAGTGTTTATATAACAAGTTCGAATGCAGTTACCCTAGATGGGAAGTTGGTTAATATAGATGGTAGGGGAAATAGAGTTTCAGCTATGTTCTATGATTATGATAGGGTTTTTGTTGTGGTGGGTAAAAATAAGATAGTTAAGGATTATGATCAGGCTATAGAGAGAATTAGAAATATAGCAGCACCTATGAATGCCAAGAGGCTGGGTCTTAAGACTCCTTGTGTTAAGGCAGGCAGATGTATGGATTGTAGTTCTTATGATAGGATTTGTAATGTAGAGGTTGTAATTCACAAGTGTCCCCAAACCACAAAGATACATATTTGCGTGGTGGATGAGGATCTAGGATATTAGAGAGGTGATTTTGTGGAAATCTATTTAGATAATTGTGCTACTACTAAGCCTAGGAAAGAGGTAGTGGAGGAGATGATCCTTTACTTGAGAGAGGATTATGGCAATCCTTCATCCCTTCACAGAAAGGGTTTTTCCATAGAAAAAGAAGTGGAAAAATCCAGAGCCCTTATAGCTGACTTTTTAGAGGTAGATAGAGATGAAATATATTTTACTTCAGGTGGTACAGAAAGCAACAATATAGCTATACAGGGAATTTTAAATAAGGCTAAAAAGGGACATATTATTACTACAAAAGTAGAGCATTCTTCAGTTTACAATATAATAAAGCACTACGAGAAGAAAGGCTTTGAAGTTAGCTATCTTGATATAGACTCTAAGGGGCTAATATCCCTAGATGACCTGGAAGAGGCTATAAGAGAGGATACGGTTTTAGTTTCTATTATGCAGGTCAACAATGAAATAGGTAGCATTCAACCTACCTGGGGAATTAGGGAAAGACTGGATAGGAAAAATTCCAAGGCCCTAATCCATCTTGATGGTATACAGGCTATGGGAAAAATTCCCCTAAACCTAAGGGAGTGGGGGATAGATAGCTTTTCTATTTCCGGCCATAAGATCTATGGACCTAAGGGAATAGGAGCCCTTTATTTGAGAAAGGGCCTGAAGCTAGACCCTATAATATTTGGTGGTGGCCAGGAGGAAGGACTAAGGTCAGGTACAGAGAATGTTCCTGGAATATTAGGGCTGGCTAAGGCTGTTGAGATTTTAAACCACAACTTTAAGGATGAATTTGAAGAGGCCTTGGAATTAAAGACTTTTCTAGTTAGGGAGATTAATGATAATATAGAGGATGTTCACATAAACACTCCTATAGGATCTGAAAGCTCACCCTATGTTCTTAATATTTCCTTTGCCAATGTTAAGGCTGAGATTATTCTGCATTATTTGGAAAATAAGGAGATTTATATATCCACTGGCTCTGCCTGTTCAAAGGGCAGCAAGAGAAGTAGGACCCTGGAGGGACTTAAGCTGGAGGAAAGATTTAGGGAGGGCGCTATAAGAATGTGCTTGGCCCATGATACGACCAAGGAGGATCTAAGGGTTTTTGTTGGGGAACTTTCAAAGGCCGTAAATGAAGTTAGAGAAATAACTATGAGGTGAAAAGATGAAGAGAGTTGTAAGTGTTAGTTTAGGCGAGATAGTCCTAAAGGGAAAAAACAGGAAGTATTTTGAGGACCAATTGGTTTCACGTATGAGAAGGGCTATGAAGGGTCTGTCCTATGAGAGAATCTACAAGGAACAGGGAAAGATATATATAGAATTGGAAAAAGACAGTGAGGATCAGATTATAGAGGCCCTAAAGAAGGTTTTTGGTCTTATATATATTAGTCCTTGCTATAGGGTGGATAAGGATCTTGAGAGTATAAAAGAGGCTGTGGATAGGGTTTTAAGTGAGAAGATATCCCAGTCCAGACCAGAGACTTTTAAGGTAAAGACCAATAGGTCTGATAAGAATTTCCCTATAAAGTCACCAGAGATTTCACGTGAGATAGGGGCCCATGTACTAAGGAATTTCCAGCCTATATCAGTAGATGTTCATGACCCGGAAATATATGTTTATGTTGATATAAAGGATAATGCCTATGTTTATATAGATAGATATGAGGGCTATGGTGGCCTTCCTATAGGTACTAATGGTAAGGGCTTGCTTTTACTTTCAGGTGGTATAGACAGTCCAGTTGCTGGATTTATGATGGCAAAAAGAGGTGTGGAGGTTTCAGCCATACACTATCATAGCTATCCTTTTACTAGCGAGAGGGCTGAGGCCAAGGTTAAGGAATTAGCTAAGATAATGAGCTTTTATACTGGCAAGATAAAGCTTTACTCTGTGAATATTTTAGAGATTCAAAAGTCTATTAATAAGCTTTGTCCAGAGGACGAGATGACCATTCACTCTAGAAGATTTATGATGATGATAGCTGAAAAAATAGCTAGGGCTAATAATGTAGATGCTTTGATTACTGGTGAGAACCTGGGTCAGGTGGCTAGCCAGACCATAAAGGGAATAAATGCTACCAATAATTCTGTAGATATTCCAGTTCTAAGACCTTTAATTGGTTTTGACAAGGTGGATATAATTGAGATTGCAAGAAACATAGGAACCTATGAGACTTCAATCTTACCTTTTGATGATTGCTGTACCTTGTTTTTACCTAAACACCCAGTTACAAGGCCTAGGGTAGAGGATATAAAAAGGTCAGAGGAAGCCTTGGATCTTGATTCTTTAATTAATGCTGCCATAGAGAATATGGAGGTAACTTATATAGGTTAGGATGGACTTAGATTTGAAGATGGACCATTCATGTGATAAAATAGAAATTATAATCACATGAATGGTCCATTATTTTATAAAGTAAGATAAGAACCATACACAGAATTATTATAATTAGTATTCCTAAAAATAAAGATAGCTTATAGTGGATCTACAAATAGGAGGAGGATTAAATATGGCTAGTGTAAAGGGTTTAGTTACTAGACAAGTGACCAATCAAGTTCTTAAGTACATAGAGAAGGATCCTATGGAAAATTTGCCTAAGTTAGTAGAATTTAGTGAGAAGTTTATAAAAAGAGATAATCATTTGGAAATTCAGAAGAAGTTTTTAGATGTGGTAAATGATCCAGAAAGTAATTGGTATGAACTAATAGAGAGATACTTTTCAGAATTATCTCCCAATACTAGGAAGAATTTTTTACTTAACTTTATGTTAAATTCAGCTATTCTTGGAATACCCCTACAGTATGATCTGCAGGAAAAATATGATTGCAATGTTCCCTGGGCTATACTGATAGACCCTACCAGTGCTTGTAATCTAAAGTGTACAGGATGTTGGGCTGCAGAATACGATAAGACTGATTCCCTATCCTATGAAGATTTGGATAGAGTTATTAGAGAGGGTAAAGAATTGGGTATATATATGTATATCTATTCTGGTGGAGAACCACTTATGAGAAAGAAAGACCTGCTTAGATTGGCTAGGGAGCACAGTGACTGTGCCTTTATGTCCTTTACCAATGCTACTCTTGTTGACCAAGAGTTTGCCAGAGAGCTAGGAGAGCTAGGAAACTTTTTCTTGGCTATAAGTGTGGAAGGTTTTGAGAAGGACACTGATATGAGGCGTGGTGAGGGAACCTTTAAAGAGGTTGTAAGAGCTATGGATTTACTGAAGAAGGAGGGAGTGGGCTTTGGATTTTCCACCTGCTACCACAGATATAATGTAGATACAGTAGGTTCAGAGGAGTATTTAGATTTTTTAATTGATAAGGGTTGTATGTTTGGTTGGTACTTTACTTTTATGCCTATAGGTAAGGATTCACCAACAGATCTACTAGTTACACCAGAACAGAGAAAGTATATGCATGAGAGAATAAAGTATTTTAGAAGCAAGAAGCCAGCATTTTTAATGGATTTTTGGAATGATGGTGGTCATGTAGATGGCTGTATTGCTGGAGGTAGAAGATATCTTCACATTAACGCAAGTGGAGATATAGAACCTTGTGCCTTTATTCACTACTCTAATGTGAATATAAAGGATGTATCTCTTTTAGAAGGCTTGCAGTCACCATTGTTTATGGAGTATAAAAACAACCAACCATTTAATGAAAATCATCTAAGACCATGTCCTCTACTGGATAATCCAGACCAATTGTTAAATATGGTTAAGAGATCAAATGCCCATTCAACCCAGCCTATAGACAGGGAGCCAGTGGAAGAGCTTACAAATAAGACTCGCCAGGTGGCCAAGGATTGGGCAGAAGTGGCAGATGAAATATGGTATAAATAGATTTTAAAAAGCTGGCTTACAGTCGGCTTTTTTTATGCTTAAAAAGGAGTGAACATATGAAAAGATTTTTACTTGTTATATTAACATTGACTTTAGTTTTATCAGCTTGTGGTCAGGAGCTAGAAAAGGTAGATAGCCAGAAACCAAGGGTTTTTACCTCCATATACCCACTGAGTTTTCTTGTGGAAAGAATAGGGGGAGATAGGGTGGAACTTACGAGCCTTATAGGAGTTGGTATGGAGGCCCATGACTTTGAACCTTCTATAAAGCAGATGAGGAACTTGGAAACTGCTGATTTATTTGTCTATAATGGCCTAGGCCTAGAGGATTGGGTAGGAGACTTGGCTAGTGGTTTAGAATCTAAGGGAGTTAGGCTTGTTAGGGGAGAGGATAGTGTAGAGGCTATGGACTATGAGAATAGTTTGGATCCTCACATCTGGTTAAGTCCCAAGAATATCCTGTCTATAGCTGGGGAAGTTAAGGCCAGTCTTATGGAACTAGACCCAGACTCAGCCTCCTACTATGAGAAGAACTTTGCGGAACTTAAGAAGGATTTAAATAAGCTGGATCAGGACTTTAAGGAGACCTTGGAAGATAAGAAGAGGGAGGATATTTTAGTTTCCCATGCTGCTTTTTCCTATATGGCCAGGGACTATGGCTTTGATCAAATAGCCATAGCTGGTATTTCACCAGAGGAAGAACCTAGTCCTAAAAACATAGCCAAGCTTATAGACTTGGCTAAGGATAAGGAGTTGGGCTATATATTTATGGAGACCCTGTCTAGCTCTAAGGCAGCAGATGTAATTTCAAGGGAGGCTGGACTGGAGATCTTGGTTTTAGATCCTATAGAGAATTTAAGTGAAGAGGATTACAGCCAGGGTAAGGACTATATATCTCTTATGTATGAGAACCTTGAAAATTTAAGAAAGGCCTTGGTGGACTAGATGGATATAGTTAGGGTGGAAAATTTAAACTTTAGTTATGGTAAGAACCCAGTTTTAGAGAATGTATCCTTTAATATAAAGGAAGGGGACTATGTAGGTATAGTAGGGCCCAATGGATCTGCTAAGAGTACCCTTATGAAATTAATCTTAGGACTTTTAAAGAAGGATTCAGGCAGCATAAGGCTGTTTGATAAGGATCTGGAGGACTTTAAGTCCTTTGAAAAAATAGGCTATATATCTCAAAATGTTAGGGATTTCAACAGAATGTTTCCTGCTACAGTAGAGGAGATAGTGTCCTTAAATTTAGATAGAAATCAAGCTGAGGATCTGGATAGGGCCTTAAGGGTTGTTAAGATGGAGGACTTTAAGAAAAGAAAGATTGGAGATCTTTCAGGAGGTCAAAAGCAGAGGGTTTTTATAGCCAGGGCCATAGTCAATAGGCCTGTGGTTCTTTTTATGGATGAGCCTCTGGTAGGGGTGGACCTAAAGAGTGAGAGGGAATTTTACAGCCTTATGGATAGGCTTAATAAGGACTATGATATGACTCTTGTTATGATATCCCACGATATAGATAGGATTTATGAGAAAGCCAACAAGCTTCTTTGCCTAAATGAAGGTCAGCTTTTTAGCCACAGCACCAGAGAGTGTGAATGTATAGATAGGATCAAGGGTATATATGACCAAGGTCTGGATATTTTATTAAATAGTCACTAGGAGGGGTTTTGTGTTTCAATATGAATTTATGAGAAAGTCATTTATAATGGGAATTTTAATAGCTTCTATAGCTCCAACAATTGGCTATTTTTTAGTTTTAAGAAGGCAGTCTGTCATAGGGGACACTCTTTCCCATGTGGCCTTGGCAGGTGCAGCTTTGGGAATGA
>JASLIL010000073.1 GCA_030152145.1 Tissierellales bacterium | reverse complement strand
CAACATTCTTGGTAGCGGAGGCATTGAAGCCCTAACCCAAATCTTTGATTTGGCTAGTAGGTCTCATGTGAGAGTTCTCCAAGGTGTTTTTCCTTGGCTAAGAACTTACCGCCCTGTCGCCATTCGTTAAATGGCCTCTTTATGATCTTTAACGGAAGCTTCAGTATATAACTTTATCGCGAAAAAATATGGAGCCACAGAGGGCTCCTCTACCGAAATATAAACCTATTACACTTCTGCTTCGGCACAACCTTCTTGGTAGCGGCGACTTCTATGTCGCCATTCGTTAAATGGTCTTTTTATGACATTTAACGGAAGCTTCAATATGTAACTTTATCGCGAAAAAATATGGAGCCACAGAGGGCTCCTCTACCGAAAACAATTGAAATATCTATAAAACTTCAAATAAAAAAGGATGGTTTCCCATCCTCTTTTAGTCATCTAAAAAATTATCCATGTCTAATATATCAAGGCCTAGAATAATAGGATTTCTCTTTCTTATTCTTCTTAAGGCTATTAGATCTTTTTCCTTTACGTATACATGTAGGTGACTGCCATAGTGTTCACTGGAGAGTATAAGCTCTCCATTTTTCCACAGATTAAGGCTGAACCACTTTATATAGCCGTCCTTGTTTAGGTAGTTTTCTAAAACTTCCTTCTTGAAACTTTCTCCTACATGACCTTTGTATACTAACTCATCTGTTTTTGTATTTTCTTCTTTCTGCCCCTGTTTTTCTGCTGATTCTATGGATTCTAGGTCTTCCTTCCATAGTCTCATTTCAAAGCTGTCTGCCTTGTCTACAAAGTAGTTTAGTGTTTCTACCCACCAGTTGTAGTCTTCATACTTGTATGCTAGTGGATTGGTTTTCGCTATTTTCTTACTGTCTAATCTTATTTCTACGCTATAATCCAAAACCCTCGCCTCCTAGATCTCTATTGTTTGGCCTATCCCTTTTTCTATAGCTTTCCTGTAGATTTTCTCTGCTGTTACTAGGTCTAGAACAGCTGCTCCTGTAGTTTTAAATACAGTTATTTCCTCTTCTCCCTCTCTGCCCTTGATTTCCCCCAAAATCAACTGGCCTAGCTCCCCTTCTATGTCTTCTTTTTTTAACTTTCCTGAACTTAGAGGTGCTATAAAGTCTCCTGCTTCCATTATTACTCCTTCAAGTGTGTCGGCGTAGAGCTTATCACACTGGCAGATGGTGTCTTCATCCATTTCTACCATTTCTTCTGTGTAGGATCCTACTCCATTTATATGACTGCCTTTCTTAACTAGGCTGCCCTTGAAGGTTGGAGTTTTAGAGGAGGTTACTGTTGTTATTATGTCTGCTCTTTTAACTTCTTCCTCCCTATCTTCTCCCATTCTTATTTTCAGCTTGTATTTTTCTCCTAGGTCTCTTTGCATTTCTTCTACAAAGGCCTGGGTTTTGTCCTTATTCCTACCACCAAATATAACTGCTTCTT
This sequence comes from Tissierellales bacterium, assembly GCA_030152145.1. Classification (GTDB taxonomy): domain Bacteria; phylum Bacillota; class Clostridia; order Tissierellales; family JASKZW01; genus JASLIL01. The sequence continues at coordinate 2,002 of JASLIL010000073.1, read as the reverse complement.
CTATGTCTCTTACTGAAAGCACTGCTTCTAGCTGTTCTCTGGCCTGGCCTCCTGTTCCAAACATTAGGAAGATTTTAGAGTCCTTTCTGGCCAAAAGATCTGTGGCTGCTCCTGCTACTGCCCCTGTCCTAAGTCTGGTTAGGTAGGTTCCATCCATTATAGATTTGACCTGGCCATCTTCTGCGTTTACTAGCACCATTGTGGAAGGAACTGTAGTTAAGCCTTTTTCCCTGTTTCCTGGATAGGTTGAAACTATCTTTACCCCCAGAGCGTCTAGATCTTCTACTAGTCCTGGCATGTAGAGGCTGTCTCCCTTGTATTTTTCAACATTTATATTAACTCTTAGCGGATTTATACTTCTTCCTTTTGAGTAGTAGGCCAGTGCTTCTTTTGAAGCTTCTACTGCTTCTGCCATTGTATATATGCTTTTTATTTCTTCTTCATTTAGTACCAATATCTTCATATATCCACCACCTTTAATCTATTTTACTCTTTTTTATCTATATATCTATTATATCAGAGGGAAGTATAATTAAAATAGCTTAACTTTCTTGTCATCTCCTTTTATGTAAAAAAAGCCTGTTACCAGGCTTTTTTCCTATCCATTAACTATTTCTCCACCATTTACGTGGATTGTTTGACCACTTATATAGGTTGAAGCGTCTGATGCTAAAAATATATAGGCTTCTGCTAATTCTACTGGTTGACCTGGTCTTTTAAAGGGACTGTCTTCTCCAAAATGTTCAACCTTCTCATATTCAAAGGTTGATGGTATTAAAGGAGTCCATATGGGGCCTGGTGCTACTTGATTAACTCTAATTTTACGGTCTGCTAGATTTTGGGCTAAGGATCTGGTAAAGGATGTTACTGCTCCTTTTGATGATGAGTAATCTATTAGGTTTTTACTTCCTCTGTAGGCTGTTACTGATGATGTGTTTACTATGGTGCTGCCTTCTTTTAAATATTTTAGGGCAGCTCTTGTAAGGTAGAACATTGAAAAAATATTGGTTTTAAAGGTTCTTTCTAATTGTTGATCTGTTATTTCCTCTAGGCTTTTCTTTGGATGCTGTTCTCCTGCATTGTTTACTAGTATGTCTAATCTTTTGTATTCTCCCAGGGTTTTTTCTACAACCTTGTCTGCAAAATTACTATCCCCTAAATCGCCTTTTAGTAGAATGGCTTCTTTGTTATAGGATTCTATTAGGGCCTTAGTTTTCTCGGCATCCTGGTCTGATATGTTGTAGACTAGGGCTAGCTTTGCTCCTTCCTTTGCAAAGGCTAGGGCTACTGCTCTTCCTATACCGCTGTCTCCTCCTGTTACTATGGCTACCTTGTCCTTAAGCCTGCCATAACCCTTATGATTATGATTGTCATATATGGGTTCTGGATCCATTAGACCTTCCTTTCCTGGAGCTTCTTGTTGTTGCCCTTTTATGTCTTGGCTTTTATACATATCTTTATCTTTTAATTCAGTCATAAATACCTCCTTTAAGCTAGTGGGTTTAAGCGTCTTTTTTCCTATAGGATTTAACCTTGCTTCCCTTGTTGCTGGCTATTTCCTTGGCTCTTAACTCTGCTTCCTTCTTGGTCTTATGTCTTGAATCTGCTCTCTTGGCTCCCCTTGTTTTTACTATCCAACTTTCAGCCTCCTTATCGTAGATTACCTCTACGTCTTGATCTTGAAGTCTTGAGGATGTGTTTTTAGGGTCGTCTTTATGTTTGCTTATGTCCTTCTTCTTAAGCTCCTTTTTCTCTTTGCTATCTGCATCCTTTGCCCATTTTTCTGCCTGAGATATGGCTATGGGTATTGCATTTTCTTCTTTATAGCCTTCCGTAACCATAGCATTAGCTATATCTATGGCCTTTCTTCTTACTAGTGGGTCTAAATTTTTCATAGAGTTAGGGTAGTCCTTTTCATTCCATGGCATCTTATCACCTCCAGTTTATATTATTTATATACCCGACTCTACCTTATATATAGTTTTGTTTTAAACTGTGTGTA
>JASLIL010000068.1 GCA_030152145.1 Tissierellales bacterium | reverse complement strand
AATGACCCCAGAACCTCTACAAAGAGCCATAGATCATGTTAGAAGAGAAGATTCTAGGGTTATATACCTATCGCCTCAAGGGGCTAGCTATAGCCAGGAAAAGGCAGTAGAATTGTCAGAGCTAGATCATCTAGTCTTGATTTGTGGCCATTATGAGGGAATAGACAATAGGATTATAGAACACTATGTAGATGAGGAAATATCTATTGGTGACTATGTTTTAACTGGTGGCGAAATTCCAGCTATGGTTTTAATAGAGTCTGTTGTAAGGTTATTGCCAGGAACTCTTTCTAAAGATGAGTCCTATGAGGATGAATCCCATTACAATGGTTTACTAGAACATCCTCAATACACTAGGCCTAGAGAGTTTAAGGGCCAGCTTGTTCCAGAGGTCTTGCTTTCTGGAAATCACAAGAAGATAGAGGAGTGGAAGAGGCAAAAGTCCTTGGAAACTACCTTGGAAAAAAGACCAGATCTTTTGGAAAAAGCAGATTTAAGCAAGGAAGATTTAAAGTTTCTAGAAACATTGGGTAAATAGTATTGTATTTAGAAATATATTGTGGTAGAATATTTAGGTATGGTAATACGGACGGTCCTCTGTTGTTTACATTATGAACGTCTATGGCGAAGGGAGGTTTGAACAGTGGATATAATTAAATCAATCGAGAATGAACAATTAAATGAGAATGTGCCTGTTTTTAAAGTAGGTGATACTGTTCAAGTTCATTACATGATCAAAGAAGGAACTAGAGAAAGAATCCAAATTTTTGAAGGTACAGTAATCAAAAAACAAGGAGAAGGCTCAAGAGCAACTTTTACAGCTAGAAGATTATCTTATGGCGTTGGAGTTGAAAGAACTTTCCCATTACACTCACCTAGAATAGCTAAATTAGTTGTTACTAGAAGAGGTAAGACTAAGAAATCAAAGCTTTACTACTTAAGACAAAGACAAGGTAAAGCAGCAAAAGTAAAAGAAATGAAGACGTTTTAATTTATTTGGGACTTGTTACAAGTCCCATTTTTATTATAGAAAATTATGAGGTGATTTTATGAATATTAACTGGTATCCAGGACATATGAAAAAAACTAAAGATTCTATAGAGAAGTCTCTTGGATTAGTTGATATGGTCTATGAGATTATAGATGCAAGAATACCCTTAAGTAGTTTGAATCCAGATATAGACAAGCTTGTTTCAAGAAAGCCTAAGGTTATGATAATGAATAAGTCAGATCTTTCAGATCCTAAGATAAATCAGGAGTGGAAGGAGTATTTCACTGATGAAAATACAGAAGTAGTACTCTTGGACAGCAAGACTGGCAGAGGCTTAAATGATGTATATAAGGCTAGTGAAAAGCTTATGAGAGAGAAAAAGGAGAGACTTAGGGATAGGGGTATAGATAACAGAAATACCAGGGTAATGATCCTAGGAATTCCCAATGTAGGCAAGTCAACTTTTATAAATACCGTATCCAATAGAAAGGGTGCCAAGGTTGGTAATAGACCAGGTGTAACAAGAAGTAACCAGTGGATCAAGACTAAAAATCAATTGGACTTATTGGATACTCCGGGTTTACTTTGGCCTAAGTTTGAAGATAAGGATGTGGCTGAAAACCTAGCCTTGACTGGTGCTATAAAGGATGAAATATTAGATATAGAGACCCTAGCTTTCAGGCTTATAGAAAAGTTAAATAGAATAGACAGTTCCTATTTGGAAAATAGGTATAAATTGGAGACAGATGGCCTAGAAACCCTTGAGATTATGGAAGAAATAGGTCGTAAGAGAGGCTGTATTATTAGAGGTGGAGAAATAGATTACACTAAGGTTAGCAATCTTTTACTGGATGAGTTTAGAAAGGGAACTATAGGAAATATTAGCTTGGAAAGACCAAATAGGGAGGGTTAAATTGACTTTAGATGGGGAATATCATGATAGAGGGTATGATTTAATAGCTGGTATAGATGAGGTTGGCAGAGGCTGTCTTTGTGGTGATGTGGTGGCCTGTGCCATAATAATGCCTAGGGATTCCAATATAGAGGGCATAACTGATTCTAAGAAAATATCAGAAAAGAAAAGGGAAAAACTTTATGACTTAATTCTAAAGGAAGCCCTTGCAGTGGGCATAGGTCAAGTAGGACCTGGTATAATAGACGATATTAATATTAAGCAGGCAACTAGACTGGCCATGAAAAATGCTGTCTTAAACCTTCATGACAGGAAGGGTAATAAAGTAAGGGCAGATTTACTTTTAATAGATGCAGAAAATATAGATTTAAATCTAGAGCAGGTTAGTCTTATAAAAGGAGATAGTCTAAGCTATAGTATATCTTGTGCATCTATAGTAGCTAAGGTCTACAGGGACAGACTTTGCTTGGATTGGGACAGGGACTACCCTGGTTATAATATAAAGAAGCATAAGGGCTATGGAACCAAGGCCCATAGAGAAGCACTTTTAGAGCTGGGTCCTTCAGCTATTCATAGAAAAAGTTTTTTAAAGAAAATATTAGGCTAAGAGCTATAGGAAGAAAAGTTCTATAGCTCTTTTTATATCTATAAAATATATCTATAGCTAAAGGGAGTGACTTAATCGGTATATTAAAGAAAATTCTGACAATTATTTGAATTTTTATTTTTATTGGGTATCATATAATATAGATAGAAAAGACAGAAAGTATTTTTATAAAATCTAAATTTTACTTCTCTGCCTTAATCTGGTAATACTAATTTGAATGACTTTTCAAGTAATATTATAGATAGGAAGGGTAATTATATGATGAATAAAGAAAAAGGCCATATAGGCGAAAATATGGCCTTAGACTATCTTGTATACAAGGGATATAAGATAGTATACAAAAACTATGCCAACAATTACGGTGAAGTGGATATAATTTGTGAAAAAGATGAGTTTTTAATTTTTGTAGAGGTCAAATCCAGGACAGATTTGTGTTATGGCTATCCCTATGAGTCAGTTGATGAACATAAGCAGGGGCAGATTATTGGTACTGCCTATATTTACATAATGGAAAAGAAGATAAAGGATAAGCAGATTCGTTTTGATATAGTTGAAGTTTATCTAAATGAAAATCGAATAAATCATATAGAAAACGCTTTTTCAGCATAGGAGGGATATACTTGTATTCTAGGGTAAAGACTTGTGTATTACAGGGTCTAGAGGGGCATATTGTAGATGTGGAAACAGACTTATCTAGAGGGATGCCTAAATTTAACATAGTTGGATTAGCAGACATATCGATTAAGGAGTCTAAGGAGAGAGTAAGATCAGCTATAAAAAATATAGGCTATGAATTCCCAGTTAAAAGAATAACCATAAATTTAATACCAGCAAATTTGAAAAAAGATGGATCACAATTAGATCTAGCTATAGCAGTAGGAATATTATCAGCAGTAGGAGTTATAAATGAGAAGGAATTTGATGATATAGGTTTTATAGGTGAACTTTCCTTGGATGGAAGTATAAATAGTGTAGATGGAGTTCTACCTATGGTGATTTCAATGAGGAATACATCTATAAAAAAATGTATAGTTCCTTATGATTGCAAGGAGGAGGCTGCAGCTGTTAAAGATCTAGATATAATACCAGCTAAGGATCTTTACGAGGTGGTTGAACATCTAAATAAGACTCGGGAGATAGGTTTATACTTCAATGAGGCTGAAAGTCTTGAAAATAGTTCTGAATTTGATATAGATTTCAGTGATATAAAGGGACAGGAGGCCTTAAAAAGAGCCTTGGAAGTATCAGCGGCAGGGTCACATAACCTACTTATCATAGGTCCACCAGGAGCAGGTAAGACTATGGCAGCTAAAAGATTTCCTACCATTCTTCCAGACCTGACTTTTGAGGAAGCCATAGAGGTGACTAAGATTTATAGTATATCTGGTCTTCTTAAGGAGAAGGGACTTGTTAGAAATAGACCCTTTAGGGCTCCTCACCATACAGCCAGCCAAACTTCTATAATAGGTGGAGGCAGGATTCCTAAGCCTGGAGAGGTTTCCCTAGCCCATAACGGAGTCTTGTTTTTAGATGAGTTGCCAGAATTTCAAAAGCAGACCATAGAGGTTCTTAGGCAGCCTATGGAGGATGGCATAGTCAATATATCAAGGGTTAATGCCAGTCTATCCTACCCTAGTGCCTTTATCCTACTGGCTAGTATGAATCCATGTCCTTGTGGATTTTATGGGGACCCCTTAAACGAATGTAGCTGTACTCAAAACAGTATAGATAGGTATCTAGGAAAAATAAGCAATCCTCTTTTGGACAGAATCGATATACACATAGAAGTACAGCCAGTAAAGTATGAGGAGCTTAGGAGTAAAGAGGCTGTGGAGAGTTCAGAATCTATAAGGGATAGGGTAAATAAGGCCAGGGATATACAGCTAAAAAGATACTATGGAAGTTTAATATATAGCAATGCCCAGTTGAAATCAAAGGATATAAAAAAATACTGTAAGCTAAAGGATAGTGCGGAAAATATTATGAACATGGCCTTTAAAAAGTATAAGTTTAGTGCTAGAAGTTATGATAAGGTCTTGAAGTTGTCCAGAACAATTGCAGACCTAGATGGTGTTGATCAAATAGATGATGAGCATATACTAGAGGCTATACGCTATAGGACTCTTGACAATAAGTATTGGGGTTAGTTAAAATATATCATAATAAATCTTATCATAAATGATATTGATAATTTTTATAATTAATGTTTTAAAATATGAAATTATGTTATATTATAGGTATGTTTGCAGAAATATTTGATTATATAGTCAAATATAAGTATAATAGGAGGTTGTTATGAGGATTTCTAATAGAGATTGCCTGATCTGGCTTAATTCTCTAGGTATTGGAAGTAATACAATAAGGAAACTTGGTGGGTTTTTTGAGAATATAAATGAGCTCTGGGACCTATCCAATGATGAAATAAATAATCTAGACAACATTCATAATAAGACTAAAGATAAATTAACAGGGTATAAGAATACAGAATATTTAGAAAAAGTATTAAATACTTTGTATAATTCTGAAATTAATGTTATAACTATAGAGGACAAAAATTATCCTACTGGCTTAAAAAATATTTATAATAGACCTAAGGTTTTATATTATAAAGGTGACTTAGACTTAATCAATAGTGTGTCAATAAGTGTAGTAGGTTCTCGAAAAGTAACGAGTTATGGGGATTGGGCTACTAAAAAGATAGTTAAGGAACTTGTGGATTTAGGGGTAACTATTGTAAGTGGCATGGCTTTAGGGATAGATACTATATCCCACAGAATAGCCTTGGATAGTGGCGGTAAGACAGTGGCTGTTTTGGGGAGTGGCTTGGATAAGGCCTATCCAAAGAGAAACAAGGATTTGTTTCAAGAAATAGCTGAGAAGGGACTTCTTTTGTCTGAATACTATATAGGTGTGGATCCTCTACCCTATCATTTCCCTGAAAGGAATAGGATTATAAGTGGCCTGAGCCTTGGGACTGTCATTATAGAAGCTAAGGAGAGAAGTGGTTCTCTAATAACAGGTTATCATGCCCTAGAGCAGGGCAAGGAAGTTTTTGCTATCCCAGGGAATATCAACAGTGTATTTAGTAGAGGGACAAATAGGCTGATTCAAGATGGTGCTAAGCTTGTAATGGACCTTGAAGACATTATAGAAGAGTTGTATGAGCTTGAGAATTTGAGGATCTCTTCCATAGAAGAGAGTGAAAATATAGAGTTAAGTTCTACGGAGAAATTGGTTTTTGAAGAAATTAAAAAGGGACCTAAAACTCCAGATGAACTAGTTATTAATACAGAAATGGACATAAGGAGTGTCTCTACCTTACTAACAGTCCTAGAACTTAAGGGCTTAGTAGAGGAATTATCAGGAGGTGTTTTTTCCATTTCATGATTTGTGGAGGTGTAATTTTTGCAAAAAAAGTTAGTGATAGTTGAGTCTCCTGCAAAAGCTAAAACAATTGGTAAGTTTTTAGGAAAAAACTATAAAGTTACAGCTTCTGTAGGACATATAAGAGATTTACCAAAAAGTACATTAGGAATTGATGTAGATAATAATTATGAACCAAAGTATATTACCATTAGAGGTAAGGGACCAGTGGTTAAGGAACTTAAGGCTGAGGCAAAAAAAGCAGATCAGGTTCTTCTGGCAACTGACCCGGACAGAGAGGGTGAGGCTATATCTTGGCATCTTGCCCATATCTTAAAAATTGATGAAAAGGAAGCAGTTAGGGTAGAGTTTAATGAAATAACCAAGGATGCAGTTGTTAATGCTATAAAAAATCCTAGAACAATAAATAGGGATCTAGTTGATGCACAGCAGGCTAGGAGAATACTAGATAGATTGGTTGGTTATAAGATCAGCCCCTTGCTTTGGAGAAAAATAAGGAAGGGCTTGAGTGCTGGTAGAGTTCAGTCTGTTACTGTTAAAATAATTTGTGACAGGGAAGAAGAAATAAAGGCATTTGTACCTGAAGAATATTGGAGCTTAACTGCCAGCCATAAAAAAGATAATAAGGAATTTGAATCAAAGTTCTATGGTAAGTTGATTGATGGCAAGCAGGAAAAAATAGAGATATCAAGTGAAGATCAAGTTAATGAAATCTTAAAAACTATAGACAAAGATAAGTTTAAGGTCGATGAGTTAAAGAAGGGAACAAAAAGAAGAAATCCTTATTTACCTTATACAACTAGTACTCTTCAGCAAGATGCTTCTAGAAGATTAGGTTTTTCTACAAAAAAAACCATGATGATTGCCCAGCAGCTTTATGAAGGTGTTGATGTAAAGGGAGAGGGCACTATAGGTCTTGTAACCTATATTAGAACGGATTCTACTAGAATATCAAATGATGCTAGACTAGCTAGCGAAGACTATATAAAGTCAAACTTTGGGGATGACTACTTGGGAAAAATCAGGAAGACAAAAAACAAAAAAGAATCCCAAGATGCCCATGAAGCTATTAGACCTACTCTTAGGTTGAGAAATCCTGAAGAAGTTAAGGATTCTTTAACTAAGGATCAATTTAAACTTTATGATCTTATATTTAAAAGATTCTTGAGTTCTCAGATGAGTCAGGCTATCTATGATACCTTCTCCATTAGCTTCTTAAGCAATGATAATGTATTTAAGACATCAGGTTCAAAGCTTAAGTTCGAGGGTTTCCTAAAGGTTTATGAGGATGATAGGGCTGAGAAGGAAGAGGATATGCCTAACCTAGAAGAGAATACAGTAATTAAGGCCATTGATATAGAGAAAAAGCAACACTTTACTCAGGCACCACCAAGGTATACAGAGGCATCTCTTATAAAGACCTTGGAGGAGCTTGGCATAGGTAGACCAAGTACCTATGCACCTACTATATCCACTATTTTAAGTAGGGAATATGTTGAAATTGAAAACAAGGTTTTTTCACCTACAGAATTGGGAGAGCTGGTAAATGAACTTATGGAGGAGCACTTTGAGAATATAGTTGATAAGGAATTTACAGCAGATCTTGAGGAGCAACTAGATAAGGTGGCAGAAGGCGAGACAGCTTGGCAAAATGTTATAGATGGTTTCTATAGTGACTTCAGACTTGTTTTAGAGAAGGCAGATAAAGAAATAGAAGAAATGAAGATCGAAGATGAGGTTACCGATGAAATTTGTGAGAAATGCGGGAAAAATATGGTTATTAAATTTGGAAGATTTGGAAAGTTCCTTGCTTGTCCTGGATATCCAGATTGTAAAAATACCAAGGCCATAGTTGAAAAAATAGATGTTGAATGTCCAGAATGTGGCGGGGAAATAATAAAGAGAAAGTCTAAGAAGAGAAAGGTCTTCTATGGCTGTAATAATTTCCCTGACTGTAACTTTGTTTCCTGGACAGAGCCAATCAAAGAAAAATGTCCAAAGTGTAGCAGCATGATGACAAAGAAACAAACCAAGAAAGAAATAACCAAGATGTGTAGTAACAAGGATTGTGGTTATAAGGAGTCGGAAAAAAGATAGAGTTCTTAAAGCTTAGGATCTGTCTAGTCTACTTTCAATGAGTAGTTGGAATTTATAATAAGGATTTAAAGAGATTTTTTGGCCTTCTGCTTTAAATAGGATAGGGATTTTAGGCTGGAGTCCTAGCTTAACTAGGATATAAGTCTCTACCTATCCTAGGGCCAAGATTTATGGATAGAAGGAGAGCTATAAGATCTGTGGTGACTAGCTAGCTGATTTAAAAAACATAAGTGTAATCTAAAGTCTCCTAATCTAATAGCTAATAAGGATTATATTATAAATAGAGGAAATATTTTTTCAGGCCTACTAGAAGAAAGTAGAAAATCAAGTTTAGTCGAGTTGTAAAGCCTTTCCTAGCTGAAGATGAACTTATAGATCAGACCTTTTTTAAGGCAGAAAAGAAAGCTAGTGTTTTATAGATATGATAGTATTTAGACAGCCTCTAAGATCTAGAAAACATAGGTTTTAGATGTTGAAGGATGTAGCGTAAAGCCTATTGAAGGGTATATTATTTTATGGGCAGAGATTGATAATAAGAAAATTGTTATAGATAAGGAATATGCAGATGAAAAGTCAGGAGATTATATTGTTAGCAAAAATATATCTCGCTTTATAATCTAGTATAATAAGGAGGAAAAAATATGGAAAGTTTATTACAAAAAACTAGAAGATTAAACAAAACTCTACAAAGCTCAGGTTCAAAACCTGTGTCATTTCAGGAGTTAGCACAAAAATTAAGTGAAATATTAGAGGCCAATGTATATATTGCCAGCAGAAAGGGTAGAGTTCTTGGCTATAACCTAGCTGCTAACTTTGACTGTGATATACTAGAGGAAGAGGTTGTAAAATCTAAGAAGTTCCCAGAGAAATATAATGATGAGCTTTTAGAGATAACAGAGACTAGCGAGAATGTTAAGGCTATTCATGAGTGTGTATTTGATGGATTTAGTGAGTGTAACTACAAGGACAAGGTTACTACTATCATACCTATAAATAGTGGTGGTAAAAGACTGGGTACTCTTGTTATAGCAAGATTTGGAAGGGATTTTACTGAAGATGATCTAGTGCTTTCTGAGTATAGTGCTACAATAGTTGGTATGGAGATCTTAAGATCAAAATCTGAAGAAATGGAAGAGGAGACAAGGAAAAGAGCTGTTGTTCAGATGGCTATAGGAACCTTATCTTATTCAGAGCTTGAGGCTATGGAACATATATTTGAAGAGCTAGATGGGGATGAAGGACTTCTAGTAGCATCAAAGGTTGCTGATAGAGTTGGTATTACTAGATCAGTAATAGTTAATGCCTTGAGAAAGTTTGAATCAGCTGGAGTTATAGAGTCAAGATCTCTAGGTATGAAGGGAACACACATTAAAATATTAAATGACAAGCTATTAGAGGAACTGAATAAGGCTAAATAAAGAATTGATTTGTAGAATTATATGTGTTATAATTCTATGGTGATTACACACACCTTTTGATGTTTAAGAAAGTGCCCTAGGGTCTCTTGAATAAATGATGAGGGTGGAGGAAAAAAACTTGGAGGTGACTTAAATGTCAGTTATATCAATGAAAGGCCTTTTAGAGGCAGGAGTTCACTTTGGACACCAAACTAGAAGATGGAATCCAAAGATGGCAAAGTATATTTTTACAGAAAGAAACGGAATCTATATAATAGATTTACAAAAAACTGTAAGCAAGGTAGAAGAAGCTTATGATTTCATAAGAGAAATCTCAGCTAATGGAGGAGAAGTTCTTTTCGTAGGAACTAAGAAACAAGCTCAAGAAGCTATTGAGTCAGAAGCAAAAAGATGTGAAATGCACTATGTTAACCAAAGATGGTTAGGTGGTATGCTAACTAACTACAAAACTATCAAGAAAAGAATAGATAGATTAGTAGAGTTAGAGAAAATGGAAGAAGATGGAATCTTCGACGTTTTACCTAAAAAAGAAGTTATAAAATTAAACCACGAAAGAGAAAAGTTAGAAAGGTTCTTAGGTGGTATAAGAAATATGAATGGTACACCAGATGTACTTTTCGTTGTAGATCCAAGAAAAGAAAACATAGCAGTTAATGAAGCTAAAATATTAGGAATTCCAGTTGTAGCTATAGTAGATACAAACTGTGATCCAGATGAAATAGATTATGTAATCCCTGGAAATGATGACGCTATAAGAGCAGTTAAATTATTAACTGAAACTATGGCTAATGCAGTTCTTGAAGGGAAACAAGGTGAACAAATAGAAGATACTGAAGAGTAAAAGATAAAGGTAAGGGTTGGAGGAGATTTCTCTTTTACTCTTACCATTTTTAAAAATTAGAGGAGGTTGGACCATGGCTATAACAGCATCACAAGTTAAAGAATTAAGAGAAAGAACAGGAGTAGGAATGCTTGATTGTAAAAAAGCACTAGTTGAAACTGATGGAAACATGGACAAAGCTATTGACCTATTAAGAGAAAAAGGACTAGCATCAGCAGAAAAGAAATCAGGAAGAATCGCAGCTGAAGGACTAGTTGAGTCATATATCCACGGCGGAAGAATCGGAGTTTTAATTGAAGTTAACTCAGAAACTGACTTCGTTGCTAAAAACAATGAATTCCAAGAATTCGTAAAAGATATGGCTATGCAAATTGCAGCAGCTAATCCTAAGTATGTTTCAATTGATGAAGTACCAGCAGATGAAGTAGAGAGAGAGAAAGAAGTTCTTACTCAACAAGCTATAAATGAAGGAAAACCTGCACATATAGCTGAGAAGATGGTAGAAGGTAGACTTGGTAAGTTCTATGAAGAAATCTGTCTATTAGAGCAAACTTACATTAAAGATTCTGACTTAAAAGTTAAAGATGTCTTAAATGAAAAAATTGCTAAGATTGGTGAAAACATCAAGATTAGAAGATTCGTTAGATTTGAAGTTGGAGAAGGTCTAGAAAAGAGACAAGAAGACCTTGCAGAAGAAGTAGCTAAGCAATTAAACATCTAATTAATATGTAATAAAATGGAGAACACTTTGTGTTCTCCATTTGAGTAATATATGGTACTTAGGAGGATATACTATGTCAGAACCTGTTTTTAAAAGAGTTATATTAAAGTTAAGCGGCGAGGCCTTATCTGGTGGAGTGGGCCATGGAATTGACGGCGATACAGTTCATAGAATTTGTGAGGAAATTAAGGAAGTAAATGATTTAGGTGTGGAAGTAGGTATTGTAGTAGGTGGAGGTAACTTTTGGAGAGGCAGAAGCTCAGGAGATATGGATAGAACAACTTCTGACTATATGGGCATGCTTGGAACAGTTATAAATGCATTGGCTTTGCAAGAAGCACTAGAGAGTATAGGAGTTACTACTAGAGTACAGACTGCTATTGAAATGAGACAGATAGCAGAGCCTTATATTAGAAGGAGAGCTACTAGACATTTAGAGAAGGGAAGAGTTGTAATATTTGCAGCAGGATCTGGTAATCCTTACTTCTCAACAGACACAGCTTCAGCCCTAAGAGCTGCTGAAATAGAGGCTGATGTAATACTATTGGCTAAAAAGGGTGTTGATGGTGTTTATGACTCAGATCCAAAAGTCAATTGTGATGCTAAGAAGTTTGATGAGCTAGAGTATATAGAGATACTTAATCGTGGACTGGGTATAATGGACTCAACAGCTACATCACTGTGTATGGACAATAATATACCACTAATTGTATTTGGAATCGATAACCCAGGTAATGTTAAGAGAGTTGTACTTGGAGAAAAAATAGGAACTCATGTTAAGGGGGAAAAATAATGCGTTTAGATGTTCATAAAGAAGCAGAAGAAAGAATGGAAATGTCTTTAGAGGTACTAAAGGATGAGTTAAACTCTATTAGAGCAGGTAGAGCTAACCCAAATCTTATAGAGGGTTTGGAAGTTGACTACTATGGAACTATGACTCCTTTAAACCAAATAGCTGGAGTATCAGCACCAGAAGCGAGAATGCTAATGGTACAGCCTTGGGATGCCAATGCTATACCAGCTATAGAAAAAGCTGTTTTACAATCTGATTTGGGATTAAACCCTTCAAATGATGGAAAGGTTATAAGACTTCCTATACCAGCTTTAACAGAAGAAAGAAGAAAAGACCTAGTTAAACTGGTTAAGAAAAATGGTGAGGAAGCAAAGGTTTCAATTAGAAACATAAGAAGAGATGCCAATGATGATGTTAAAAAATTGGAAAAAGACAAGGAAATAAGCGAGGACGAAAGAAAAGCAGCTGAAGATATAGTACAGGAGATCACTGACAAATATACAAAGCTTGTAGATGAAACAGTGGATAAAAAAGAAAAAGAATTAATGGAAATATAATAGATCCCCTTCTTATTTTAAGAAGGGGTTTTTAACTAAGGGGTGAAAATATGAATAAGCTTGATATAGATAAGCTATATGAGAGAATAGATAAGGATAATATACCAGCCCATGTAGGCGTTATAATGGATGGGAATGGACGCTGGGCTAAAAAGAGATTTCTTCCTAGGACAGCAGGGCATAGGGAAGGAATGAAGAGGGTTATGGATCTTGTAGAGAATGCAGCAGATTTAAATATAAAGTATCTTTCCCTTTTTGCCTTCTCAACTGAGAATTGGAAGAGACCAGAGGATGAGGTTAGTAATCTAATGAAGCTTTTGGTGGAGTATATAAATACAGAGCTAGATAGGATTCACAGAAATAATGTTAAGATTCAGACCATGGGAGATTTGTCTAGATTTCCTAAATTTGTTCTTGATGCTGTTGAAAAAGCTGTTGAAAAGACTAAGGATAATACAAAGATGATTTTAAACATAGGCTTAAACTATGGTGGCAGGGATGAAATAATAAGGGCTTCTAAAAAAATAGCTGAGGACTACAAGATGGACAAGTTTGACCTAGAAGATCTTACAGAAGACAGGTTTAAAACCTATCTCTATACTGACAATCTTCCTGACTTAGACCTACTAATTAGACCTAGCGGAGAGCTTAGGGTTAGTAACTTTATGTTATACCAACTAGCTTATTCAGAGTTTTGGTTTTCAGATGTTTACTGGCCAGATTTTAAGAAAAAAGAACTTTATATGGCTATATTAGACTATCAAAAGCGAGATAGAAGGTTTGGAGGTATATAGATGAGTAATTTTATGACCAGAACTATTTCTGGAATAGTAATGGTTCTACTTATATTCCTAGCATTGAATACAGGGGGGCCACTACTAGCTTGTTTTACATTGTTTTTGTCATTGGTGGGTTTATATGAGTTTTATAATGCTTTTAAGTCAACGGAAGTAAAACCTATAGCTTATATTGGCTATGTCTTTGCGGTGCTTTTATTTCTAAACAATATAGGACTTGTGAACTTTGAGTTAAGCTTTGTATTTTATATAAGTTTACTAATAGCTTTATTTAATTTGGTTTTTAATCAAGATAAAACTATAGAGGATCTAGCTGTAAGTTTATTGGGTCTACTTTATGTACCCTTTTTATTTCAACATATAGTTTACCTAGATGGGTATAAGTACATATGGCTTATATTTATAATTGCTTGGGGAACAGATACCTTTGCCTATTTAGCAGGTAATCTTTTTGGCAAGAGAAAGTTGTATCCTAAGTTAAGTCCAAACAAAACTCTAGAAGGTTCCTTAGGTGGTATTTTAGGGGCCTTGGTTTTAACTTTAGTTTTTGCTAAGTTTATGGGGATTGAGAAGTACTTTTTAATATCAGTACTTGCTGTTCTGTGTTCTATCCTATCTCAACTAGGAGACCTGACAGCCTCTAGAATAAAAAGACTTACAGGAATCAAGGATTTTGGAAAAATTATACCAGGCCATGGTGGAGTTTTAGATAGGTTCGATAGTATACTTTTTACTGCTCCTATAATCTACTACTTCACTATTATATTAAAATAGAGGTGATAATTTGTTAACATTTATAGCGACTATATTTGTATTTTTATTTGTAGTATTGTTTCATGAATTTGGACATTTTATTGTAGCTAAATCTGTAGGAATAAAGGTAAATGAATTTTCTATAGGAATGGGTCCAAAGATATTTCAAAAGGAAAAGGGAGAAACAAAATATAGTTTAAGATTACTTCCTATTGGAGGCTATGTGAGTATGGAGGGAGAGGATGAAGCTTCTGATGATCCTAGGGGATTTGAGAAGGTTTCAGCTCCTAAGAGAATAGCAGTTGTAGCAGCAGGGGCCTTTATGAACTTTCTTTTAGCCATAATAGTTTTTACTATTGTAGCTTTTAGTGTAGGTGTACCTGTAACAGTTGTAGCTAATATGGATGAAGGAACACCAGCTGCAGAATCAGGCTTAGCAGTAGGTGATAGAATAGTTGAAATTAATGGCCAGTCTGTAGAAAGCTGGGATGATTTAACAGATAAGATATCAAAACTACCTG
>JASLIL010000037.1 GCA_030152145.1 Tissierellales bacterium | reverse complement strand
TACTCTCCTTTTAATATAATTTTAAAAAGGTATAAAAAATTTTAAATAAGTTATAAGTCCAGTCCTTGAATTTCACAATTTTCACAATTAAGAAGGACTGGCTTTTTTCTTGTCTAAAAACCAGGATATTTATAAAAAAATAACAAAGGATAGAATGAAAAACCCCTAATAATACTAGAAAACAGGGATATTCGTATTTTTTCAATAGTATATTATAGAAATACAAAAGTATTCCTTGGAAAAGTGTTATAAATTTAACAACTGGGTATAAAGGAAATGTAGAGATTTCTATAGGGGTTTACATATAAAGAAAAAAGACTCAACTATACTAAGTTTAGGTATTTAATATTTTAAGGGGAGGTAGGTTTTGGTTTCACAATACATAGAAGCAGAAGAGATTAAAATATTACTAGAAGTAGACCTATATAGTTATATTATAAAATTATAAGGGAGGCTTGGGATCCAACTAGGAATTTAATATTTTAGGAGGGTTTGACTTGAAGGGAATATATCTTGCTGTAATACTTATTTATCTTGTGGGGATATCAATCTATGGTTGGTATGTTAATAAAAAGTATGTTAAGTCTAGTGATGACTTTGTACAAGGGGGACAAAGATTTCCACTACCTATACTGGTAGGAACACTTTTAGCTACCTGGATGGGAAGTGGTATGCTAACAGGAACGGCAAACTTTATCTATACTTATGGACCGGTTGCAGGGATTTTACACTTAATAGGAGAGCCTATAGGTCTTTTATTAGTGGCTCTAGTGTTGGCACAAAAGGCCAGGGAGAAAAGCCAGTACACTATACCACAGCTTATAGAGGAAAAGTATGGTTCAGTAGCTAGAGTAATACTTTCTATCTGTATTATACTTTCCTACATAGGGATAGTATCCTATCAGTTTCAGGCAGGAGGTTATATATTTAATATAACTACAGGCCTTAGCATTAAGGCTGGAACTATTATTTCAGCCCTGGTAATAATATTTTTGGCAGTAGTTGGAGGAATAGTTTCTGTAGCCTATACAGATGCTATAGGAACTTTAATTATATTTTCAGCTATGTTAATAGGCCTGCCAATAGCCATTAAACAGGCAGGTGGCCTAAGAACTATGGTAGCAGCCATACCAGCTGAAAAAATGAGCCTAACAGGAAAATTAAACGGAATTCAAATGCTAGGCTATATATTCCCAACTATATTTTTAGTTCTAGGGGAGCAGAATATCTATCAGAGGTTTGGAGCGGCTAAAGACGCCAAGACAGCTAAAAAATCAGGTATAGGTCTTTTTTGGCTAGGCCTATTACTGGATATACTGGTTTTAGGTATGGTAACACCAGCTATAATACTTTATCCTAATCTAAAGAATGCAGACATGGCATTTTTTGAAGTTGCCAAGGGTCTGCCTCAAATAGTAGGAGCCTTTGTCTTGGCCAGTGCTGTAGCCTTATTTATAACTACAGCCAACTCCTATCTACTATCAGCGGCAACCAATATTACCTATGACTTTTACCTAAGGTTTTTTAAGGCAGATGCCAGCGACAAGGACAAGTTGAAAGTTATAAGAATATCCATAGTTGTTCTAGGTTTATTGGCCCTGATTATAGGACAGTTTTTCCCATCAATCCTGAGCCTTCAGATGTATGCCTACTCCATATATGGAGCAGCTGTAACACCAGCATTTTTGGCAGCCTTATTCTGGGACAAGGCTACAAAGGCAGGAGGTTTAAGTTCAATAATTGTAGGTGGAGCTACAGTTTTAATATGGGAAATTGTTCTTAAGAATCCGGCAGGTTTAAATAGTATAGTAGTGGCTGGCCCTCTTTCAATTCTTTGTGTTATAGTAGTAAGTTTACTGACCCAGGAAAAAGATCAGGATGAACTAGAGCAATTAGCCTAGGAAAATTCCCTATAAGCTAGAGCTTATGGGGAGTTTTTTATTATTAGCCTTAGCTCCCTTAAGATAGGGAAATTCTATAGGCTATAAATTGAAAGTGTGGGCCTAAAGTGTTATACTTTTGGCAGGTAGTTAGGCCTAGATGGCCTAGAATATTTTAGGAGGCGGTTTTGTGTTAAATAAGGCTAGAGTAGTAGAACTTTTAGAGAAGTATGACCTAGATGGATATCTTATGGGTGCCAGCTATGACTTGAAATTTTTAACAAGAATTGATCCTTTTGTAGATGAAAGATTTAAGGGATATATGATCTTAAAAGATGGTAGGGAATTTTTCATCTGTCCAGAACTTTACTATGAAGATTTTAGAAATACCCTAGGTGAAGATATGACTATGTTTGTTTGGACAGATAATGATGGAGTAAATTCAACTTTTGAAAAGGTTGGAAGGGAATACGATCTAAAGGATAAGAAGATAAGCATAGATGACAGTATAAGAGGAATAGACCTTTTAGATATGATTGATATTATAGGAGCAGACTTTGTAAACGACAGAAGAGTTTCAAAGGATCTTAGGATTATGAAGGATGATCAGGCAGTTGAAAATCTTAGATTGGCAGCAGAAATAGCAGATAAGACCTTTGAGGAAGTAGTAAAGCATATAAAACCTGGAGTTACAGAGAAATTTATAGCAGACAAAATTGTTGAACTTCTAGAGGAATTTGGAGGAGAAGGGGTTTCTTTTGACCCTATAGTAGCTTCTGGGCCAAACAGTTCAATGCCTCACTATAGCGGAAACCAAAGGGTTATAGAGGAGCAAGATCTGGTAATACTAGACTTTGGATGTATTAAAAATGGCTACTGCTCAGACACATCAAGAACTGTATTTATAGGAGAGCCAACAGACAAGCAAAGGGAAGTATATGAAATAGTATTAAGGGCCAATAGGGCTGCAGAAGATGAAGCCAGAGAGGGAGTTACAGCAGAACACCTAGATCAAACAGCCAGAAAAGTTATAAGGGATGCAGGCTATGGCCAATACTTTATTAACAGAACAGGCCATGGTATAGGGGTAGAAATTCACGAAGAACCCTTTATCAAGGATGGCAACAAGGAGATCTTAAAAACAGGTATGGCCTTTAGTATAGAACCAGGTATCTATATTCCTGGAGAATTTGGAATGAGAGTTGAAGATATAGTTGTAGTAGATGGGGACAGCAGAAAAGTCCTAAATAAATCAAATAAAGAAATGCTTATAATAAAGTAGTCAAAAGGCCTTCCTGTAAAAGGAGGGCTTTACTTGATCTTAAATTAAGGGAATATTCAGATAAGTTGTCTATTTCAGGCTTGAAAACAAAAAAACAAGGTATATATAGTTTAAGGGGGAGGTTAAAATGTTTTTCTTAAAAAAATGCCTAGGTAGGCTAGGACTAATTATTATGCTACTAGTTCTGATTCTATCATTTGAAGAAATTTCCAGTGGCAACTATTCCTATGCTATGGAGTTTGAAATCATAAGAGGAGAGGAAAAAGTAGTATTTGATCCTATGAAGTTTCACAGTTTTAAAGGCTTCAAGAAAGACAGGGAGGAAAAAAAGAAAAATATGTTTAGCAGCCAAGCCTTCAACCCCATTATATACCTAGGCTATAGCCTTATAGGTCTAGGCCTAATATTGGAAGAAATGGAGCTAAGAAGATAGCTTTAAAAATACAAAATGTCCCTTAAAATCAGTGATTTTAAGGGACATTTTTCTTAACCTATACCGCCATAAACTATACTTAAAATAAATATAACAAGGGCTACAGGTACATATATATATTTTCCAATCTTAATTATATTCATATTATGTTTTTTCTTACTACCTCTATTTAATTCTTTTAGAAGAAGCTTCTCATCTAACATATAGTACCATGAGAAGGCACCTAAGAGAGCACCAAAAGGTATTATATAGATGGATATAGCATCCATCCAGCTGCCCACACTAGGCTCTGCCTCTATAAAGACACCTATTCCTAGACAAACTAGGGCTATTAAAAATATAACTGCCCTTCTATTTAATCTAAACTTTTTCTCCAATGATTCAGCTACAACTTCAAACATATTTTGAAGGGAACTTATACCTGCAAACAAGACAGATAGGAAGAACAAGATTGCTAAAAGCCTTCCCATAGGCACTTGAGCCAAAATCTTAGGTATAGTTATAAACATTAATGGTGGCCCTGCATTTGGTGATATATCAAAGGCAAAGCAGGCTGGTATAACCACTAGTGCAGAAATAATAGCTGCAAACAAGTCAAATATACCGGTTATCTTAGCTGAGGAAACAATATCCTCTTCCTGGCTAAGGTAGGCACCATAAACAATCATACCACTACCAGTAACTGATAGAGAGAAAAAAGCCTGACCCATGGCCATAATCCAAGTCATTGGATTTTTGAGATACTGCCAATCTGGCCTAAACAAATACTTATATCCATTGATAGCTCCTGGTAAAAAAGCTACCCTAATTGCCAATATTAAAAAAAGTATAAAAAAAGCTGGCATCATTACCTTGTTAGTCTTCTCTATACTCTTAGCACTAAAGGTAAGAGTTAAAAGAGTTATAAAAACTACTATGAAATGCCAAGGGATGCTGCCGAAGCTCCCTGAAGACTGATTAAAAAACTCCAGGGAGTCCACCGTAAATAGGTAGCCTGTTGTTGAGGCTACTAAAGTCCTTAAGACCCATCCTACAATAATAGCATACCCTATAGCTATACCAAGTGAACCAAGTAGAGGAATCCAAGCTAGTTTTTCTCCTAGCTCTCCCCTTCCCTTATGTTCCCAAGCATATCTATATGAACCTAGGGTACCTGTCCTAGACATCCTACCAATGGCAAACTCTGCAGACAATCCTACCTTTGAGAATAGGGCTATGAAGAAGATGTAAATCAATAAAAAGGTTGCTCCTCCATACTTACCTACTCTGTAGGGAAATGCCCAGATATTAGCCATTCCTACCGCTGATCCTACGCAGGATAAAATAAAACCCACCTTTGAAGTAAAGGTTGTTTCTTTTAAATTATCCACTACTGAACTTTGTTTCGTCATAATGACCTCCTATTTAATTTTCAAATTTAAGCCTACAGTACTACTTTTGCCTACAAGGATGATTATATCATGTAATAGACAAATGTAAACATAGATTGATACTTCCATTTCAGAAAATATAGAGATTATCTATAGTATAATTATTGAATTTCTAAATAACATGGCTTATTTTAATAGAAGAAAGAGGAGTTTTATCTAGTAGAAAGGAAGTTTTTAATGAATAAATTGGTTTTTCACAGTATTAA
>JASLIL010000014.1 GCA_030152145.1 Tissierellales bacterium | reverse complement strand
GGATCAAACTCTCATTAAAAAGTTTGTTGGCTCATATTTAAAACAAATACTAGCTCTTAAAAATTTTATTTCTCAAAGTAATTTCATACTGTTTAGTTATCTAGGTTCTTGTTCGCTCTCTCGAGCTTACTTTACTATCTTACACCAGTTAATTCGGTTTGTCAATAGTTTTTGAAATCTTTTTTAAAAAGTTTTATTCTTAAAAAAATCTTGCCGGGCTGAGCCGACAAGATATTATTCTATACTCTTTTGATTTAATTGTCAATACTTATTCTAAACTTTTTTCCATTTCTTTTCTAAACTTCTCTATAACCCGCTTCTCTACTCGTGATACGGTCATTTGAGATATATCCATTTCTTCCGCTATGGCTACCTGGGTCTTCCTGTTAAAGTACCTATCTATTAAAATTGCCTTTTCCATTTCATTTAACTTTCTCATTCCTCTTATAAGGAAGTCATTGTTTTCTATGTTATCAAAAGATACGTCCTCTTCCCCTATTAGGTCCTTTAGGCTTATGTCCTTGTCATCATTATTTGAATCGTAGGACAGGTCTAAGGATTGGGGGGTGTAAACCTTACTGGCCTCCATAGTTTCTAAGACCTCTTCTTCAGTTGCATTTAAATACTCTGCTATATCTTCTACTGTAGGTGATCTTTGTAGACTTTGGCTTAGGCTTACCTTGGCATTGTTTATCTTCTTTGATAGTTCTTGAATTCTCCTAGGCACTCTTATGGTCCAGCCCTTGTCCCTAAAGTGTTTCTTTATCTCTCCTATAATAGTAGGAGTTGCAAAACTTGAAAACTCAAAACCTTTAGATACATCGAACCTATCTATAGCATAGATTAAACCTACACAGGCTACCTGGTAAATATCCTCATAGTCTATACCTCTGTTTACATATTTTTTTGATAGGATTTCTGCTATATATATGTGTCTTTCTATTAGTACTTCCCTTATTAGTGGATTTTTAGTTTCCTCCATTAGTCGAAAAAGTTCCTTAGTATCTACGCCCTTAAGGTCTTCCTTCTTACTGTAGTCAATATTGTCTATTTCTTTCATCTTAGATCATCCTCAGTATACTTAACAATTTCAACCCCTTTGTCTGTTAAGGATACCTTGTCCATTAGAGATTCTATTATTAAAATGCTCATTTTAAGGGCTTGATCTGAGCTGTCTACTTCTATATCATCAGTGTTCTTAACTAATATACCTAAGCCATTGTCTAGTATATTGAAATCTATATCTAGGGTTTCTAACCTATCTATACCATGGCCACAGACCTCAGATATACATATCTTTATGTCTTCTATATCATCTATACTAAAACCTATGTTGTTGGATATAGCTGATGCAGTCAGTCTTATTACTGACATGTACTCAGGTTTACTTGGCACCTTTAAATTTATAGAGTCCTTCATAAGATCACTCCTTAATTATAAATATTTGATCTAGATCTGTTATATCAAATAATTTTCTAATAGTAGGCTTTATATTCTCTATATATATTTTAAAGCCTTTTTCTCTTACAACCTTATATATGCTTATTAAGGCTCCCAAACCTGTACTGTCTATATAGTCTAATCTATCCCCATCTATAAGGATGTTAGCAGGATTATCTTCTATCTTTACTAAAATATCATTTTTAAGCTTTGGGGATGTATATATATCTATCTCCCCTGCTGGCTTGATTATCCACTGACTGTTTTTATCATCAAAATCTATATCAATATATAGTGACATTCTAACTCCTCCTTAATTATATATCCATTAACCATATTCTATATGAAATATATAACTTTATATAGTATATTCTATTCCTCTACATATTTTGCTAGGGCCATTACTTTATCATCTTTATTCTGTAGCTTCATAAGGGTTACTCCTTGAGTTGTTCTTCCCATCTTTGAAATTTCCTTAGCCTTAAGCCTTATAATTATACCTTCCATTGAAATCATTATTATGTCATCTTCTGGATCCATTATTTTTGCTGAAACCAGTGGTCCAGTCTTGTCTTTTATATTGTATGTTTTAAGGCCTAGCCCACCTCTATTTTGAAGTCTATATTCTTCTAAGTCTGTTCTCTTACCAAATCCCTTCTCTGAAACAACCAGTAGGCTGTCTCCACTGGAGGCAAGATCCATTGCTACTACCTTATCTGAATCCCTAAGAGCTATTCCTCTAACTCCCATAGCTGTTCTTCCCATTTCTCTTACGTCATCTTCTGAGAATCTTATTGCATAGCCCAATTGAGTTACTATTAGTAGATCTTCTTCTCCCTCTGATTTCTTTACTGCTATAAGTTCGTCGCCCTCTTTTAAGGTCATGGCTATAATACCAGTTCTTCTTATATTTTCAAACCTGTCTAGTTGAGTTTTCTTTATAATTCCTTCTCTAGTAATCATAAGAAGACTTTCCTTGTCTGTATAGTCCTTTATTGGTATAACAGCAGATATAGATTCACCCTGGCTTAATTCCAGTAGGTTAACTATGGCAAGTCCTCTTGATTGCCTACTTCCTTCTGGTATTTGGTAGGCCTTTAGGCTAAATACCCTGCCTGTATTGGTAAAGAATAAGATAGTGTCATGGGTTGAAGTTATAAATAGCTCTTCGACAAAATCCTCTTCCTTGGTAGTTATACCCATTATACCTCTTCCACCTCTTTTTTGAGTTTTATAGGTATCTTCTGGTATTCTTTTTATATAACCATAGTGGGTTAAGGTTATTATTACATCTTCTTTTTCTATCATATCTTCTATATCTATTTCGTCCATAGATGGCATAAGCTCAGATCTTCTTTCATCTCCATATCTTTCCTTTATGTCATCTAGTTCCTCTTTTATTATTTCAAGTACCTTTGATTCATTGGCTAAGATTTCCTTAAACTCTCTTATGGTTTCTTCTAGCTCCCTGTACTCTTCCTCTAGCTTGTCACCTTCTAAACCAGTTAGTCTTCTTAGTCTCATATCCAATATAGCCTGGGACTGTTTGTCTGAAAGACCATAGGTCTCCATTAACTTGTCCTTAGCTGTCTTATCATCTTCTGAAGCTCTTATTATCTTTATAACCTCATCAATATGGTCTAGGGCTATTAAAAGTCCCTCAACAATATGGGCACGAGCTTCTGCCTTTCTTAAATCAAACTGAGTTCTTCTTGTTATTATCTCTTTTTGGTGGTTCAGGTAATGAACCAGCATTTCCTTTAAATTTAAAACCTTTGGCTGATCATCTACCAGGGCCAACATAATAATACCAAAAGTTGTCTCTAGTTGAGTTTGCTTGTAAAGGTTATTAAGTACTACCTTTGGATGGGCATCTCTCTTAAGTTCTATAACAATTCTTAAGCCTTCCCTATCAGATTCATCTCTTAAGTCTGATATTCCCTCTAACTTCTTATCCTTAACCAATTCAGCTATTTTTTCTATTAGTCTTGCCTTGTTTACCTGATAAGGTAGTTCTGTAACTACTATATTGTATCTGTCAGTCTGTCTTTCCACAATTTCTGCTACAGCCCTAAGTTTTACCTTGCCTCTACCTGTTTTATAGGCTGATTCTATACCTCTTTTTCCCATAATCATAGCACCGGTTGGGAAGTCTGGTCCCTGTATTAGCTCCATTAGGTCATCAACACTAGCTTCAGGATTTTCTATAAGATAGTCTATTCCTTCTATAACCTCTTTTAAGTTGTGGGGTGGTATGTTTGTAGCCATACCTACTGCTATACCTGATGATCCATTAACCAAAAGGTTGGGGAACTTACTCGGTAAAACTGTTGGCTCCTCTAAACTTTCATCAAAGTTTGGTCTAAAGTCTACAGTCTCCTTATTTATATCCCTTAGCATCTCTGTGGCAAGTTTGGTCATCTTTACCTCTGTATATCTCATGGCTGCTGCTCCATCTCCGTCTATAGAACCAAAGTTACCATGTCCATCTACCAAAAGATATCTAGTATTAAAGTCTTGAGCCAGTCTAACCATAGCCTCATATACAGAGCTATCTCCATGAGGATGGTACTTACCCAGTACGTCTCCTACAATCCTAGCTGATTTTCTATATTGTTTTGTCGGATCCAGTCCTAACTCATTCATGGCATAGAGTATCCTTCTATGAACAGGCTTTAATCCATCTCTAACATCTGGAAGAGCTCTACTTACAATTACACTCATAGCGTACTCTAAGTAAGACTTCTCCATTTCATCTTCTATGTTAATTTCCACTATATTTCTATTTTCCTTTTCGCTCATCATACTCCTCCTTAAAGACATAGGTAAAGTCTTTATTCTTTATATTTATTATATCATACTTCGATTTAAAGATTCACATAAGACTTTTCCCAAAGGCTTAAAAAAGGACTGACATAGTTGCCAGTCCAAAATGTTTCACATGAAACATTATATATCTATATTTAAGACACCCTTAGCATTCTCTTGTATAAACTCTCTTCTTGGTTCAACCTTATCTCCCATAAGTGTAGTGAAAATCTTATCTGATCTAATAGCATCATCTATATTTACTTGGAGAAGGATTCTATCTTCTGGATCCATAGTAGTTTCCCATAGCTGTTCTGGATTCATTTCTCCAAGACCCTTATATCTTTGTATTCTATAGTTGTCCCTACCAATTTCCTCTAGTAGGCTGTCTAGCTCCTTATCACTGTAGACATACCACTCTGACTTACCCTTGCTTATCTTGTAAAGTGGTGGCTGGGCTATATAAACATGGCCTTTTTCCAGTAATTCTGGCATATATCTATAGAAGAAAGTTAGAAGTAGAGTTCTAATATGGGCACCATCAACGTCTGCGTCTGTCATTATAATTATCTTTCCATATCTTAACTTCTCTATTTCAAAGTCCTCACCTATACCAGTACCAAAAGCTGTTATCATAGCCCTGATTTCTTCAAAACCTAAAATCCTATCTAGTCTAGCTTTTTCAACATTCATAATCTTACCCTTTAGGGGAAGTATGGCCTGATTCTTCCTATCCCTACCCTGTTTAGCACTACCACCTGCAGAGTCTCCCTCGACTATAAAAACTTCTGTTTCATTTATGTCATTAGACTGACAGTCTGCCAGTTTACCAGGTAGGGTTGTGTTGTCAAGAACTGATCTCTTCCTGGATATCTCTCTAGCCTTTCTAGCTGCCTCTCTAGCACGGGAGGCATTTATACATTTTTCAATAACAATCCTACCATCTCTAGGGTTTTCCTCTAAAAAGTTCATTATATTTTCATAGGAAATAGTTTCAACGATACCTCTTGTCTCACTGTTACCAAGTTTCATCTTAGTTTGGCCTTCAAATTGTGGATCTGAAAGTTTCACTGAAATTACAGCTGTTATTCCCTCTCTAGCATCATTTCCCTGTAGGTTCTCATCCTTGTCCTTTAGGTATTCATACTTTCTGGCATAATCATTTATGGCACGAGTTATGGCTGTCCTAAAACCACTTAAATGGGTTCCACCTTCATGGGTATTTATATTATTAGCGAAGGTATAGATATTTTCATTGTAGCTATCAGTGTACTGAATTGCTACCTCAACGCTGGTCTCTTCCCTAATATCTTCAAAGTAAATTACATCAGCTTGTATTGGATTCTTGTCCTTGTTTATATACTCTACAAAGGATTTTATTCCTCCCTCATAGTGAAATTCTTTGAACTTACCTGTTCTTTCATCCTCTAGGGTGATTCTTATACCCTTGTTTAAAAAGGCCATCTCTCTTAGTCTGTGTTCCAAAACTCCATAGTCAAACTCAAGTATTTCAAATATTTCCCTATCTGGTTTAAATCTTATGCCTGTACCTGTAGAATCCGCATCACCTATAATTTCTAGTTCTGTAACCTTTTTTCCTCTAGAGAATTCCTGTCTATGGACCTTGCCATTTCTCTTAATTGTTGCTATAAGTTTTTCTGACAAAGCGTTTACTACAGAAACACCTACACCATGAAGACCTCCAGAAACCTTGTAGGCTGAGTTGTTAAACTTTCCTCCTGCATGAAGTATGGTCATTACTGTTTCAACTGTAGACATACCTGTTTGAGGATGTATTTCAACCGGTATACCTGATCCATTATCCTTTACTTCTACAGAACCATCCTTATATAAAATGACATTAATAGTATCACATACTCCTGCTAGAGCCTCATCAATACTGTTGTCTACAACTTCGTATACCAAGTGGTGCAGCCCCTTAGGGCCTGTACTACCAATATACATACCTGGTCTTTTCCTAACAGGCTCTAGCCCTTCTAGAACCTGAATCTGATCGGCCGTATACTCTCTTTTTTGCTTACTATCTTCCATGTATTACCCTCCAATCAATTTACTTTCTATTTAAAAGTGTAATAGATGATATATTTGATGCATAAAGACTATAACTATCACATCTACCCTCTCTATCCAGGGCTAATATGTAGGTTTTAACATCCTCAATATCATTATATAACATTCCCTTTTCTTTCATAATAGATATTATTTCCTTATTATTTCCTGACTTCTCTATAGTATCCTTACTTATTATGGCTATAATATCACCCTTATATACAGATATATTATCTCCTATATGCAAAAACATAGTATCTACTCCTTATTTACAAGTTTGCCATCTTCTATTTGAAAAACATCTATATCTATATCTTCCAGTGTATTTAGATCCATTAAATCTGTAGAGGTTATAAAAGTTTGACTGTTTTTTAAAAATCTTGTTAGATACTCTCTCCTGGAACTGTCTAGTTCTGAAAAAACATCATCTAGAAGAAGTATAGGATATTCCCCTAACTGATATTTTAACATATTTACCTCTGCTAATTTAAGAGATAAAACTATGGTTCTTTGCTGACCTTGAGAACCAAAAACCCTTGCTTCTTTTTCATTTAAGTAGATTGTAAAATCATCTCTATGGGGGCCAAAGCTGGTTGTTCCCAAAACTATATCTCTTTCTCTAGAAGAAATAAGTTTATTATTAAAGGATTCTCTTATTGATTTTTTATCAAAATCTAAAAGATCTACACTGGGATTGTATTCCAAATCTAAAAGTTCACTATCATAGCTCAGTTGACTATGAACACTGTTGGCTAGATCCCTTAGATTCTCTAAAAACTCCAGTCTATAAAGCATTATCTCAGTTCCAGCCTCAACAAGCTGCATATTAAATACATCTAGTAGGCCTAGGTCTCTATTATTAGGTCTTTTAGATTTTAATAAATTATTTCTTTGGTATAGTATCTTATTGTATCTAGACAAACTATGTTTGTATACAGGTCTGATTTGAGATATGCTTCTATCTAAATAACTTCTTCTGATTCCAGGACTTCCCTTAACTAGTTCTAGATCATCTGGAGAAAAGAGCACTACATTTAAACCACTATTTAAATCTTTTAGTCTTTTGATTTCCTGCCTATTTAATTTTATTCTCTTGGCCTTTAGAACATCAAGCCTAACCTCTATAAGTCTTTCCCTCTCCCTTGAGAGGAAATCCACAGCTACATAGCCAGGATTTCTATTAAAACTTAATAGTTCCCTATCCCTATTGGTTCTAAAAGAATTTCCAGAAGCTGCTAGGTAGATGGCCTCTAAAAGATTAGTCTTTCCCTGGGCATTTTTTCCGATAAATATATTAACATTTTTTTCTATGGGAAGATTTAGATTTTCATAGTTCCTAAAGTTTATAAGCCTTATATTTTTTATTTTCAAAAAAACACCTCTCCAAAAACATAATTCACTCTATAATTAGACTTCCCAAACCATTTGGTTTGGGAAGAATATATTAGTCTTTTAAAGAGTTATGTTAAATTTTCTAACATATATCATATATATTATATCACAATAAAAGAATCTATGTTTTCAATATCAATAATATCTCCAGCTTTTATTTTTCTGGATCTTTGAGTTTCTACCTGACCGTTTACTTTTACTAAACCATCTTGGATAAAGTGCTTGGCCTGGCCTCCTGATTGGAGTATAGCTGACAGCTTTAAAACTTGATCCAGTTTTATTTCTGAGCTTTCTATTTTAACTTCTAGCATGTAATCCTCCTTAATATTCATCTTGAGCTATTCTAACAGGTAGTACTAAGTAGGTATAGTTATCATCATCTAGAGCATTTATTATACAAGGGCTTAAGGATCCTGCGAAATTCAGCCTGATATTTTCCGTTTCCAGAGCTTTTATACCCTCTATTATATATCTGGCATTAAAGGCTATCTTCAAAGTCTCTCCTTCTATTTTACAGTTGATTTCCTCGTGAACATTACCTATTTCAGAGTTAGACTCTATATTTATAGTGTTTTCCTCTATGGTAAACTTAATTAGATTGGCCTTTTCTTCTTTAGCTAAAAGACTGGCCCTTTCTATAGAACTTTGGAATTCACTTTTATTTACAATAACTCCTGTATTGTGATCTTCCCTTATTATATCCCTATAGTTTAAGAACTGACCCTCTAGAAGTCTTGAAGAGAAAAGAGTATCTCCCAAGTTGAAAATAACATGATTAGCAGCTATAACAACTTCAAACTCCTCTTCCGAATCTTCTAAAATTCTACTTAGTTCCACCAAAGCCTTAGATGGAATTACTACTTCAAAATCTGCCTCTGTATTTATTTTTAATCTCTTCAGGGCTAGCCTATAACCATCTAGAGATACAAAGGAACCTAGCCCTCCCTTAACCTCTAGTAAAACTCCTGTAAGAATAGGTCTGGTTTCATCTTGACTGGTTGCAAAAACTGTCTGCCTTATAGCTGTCTTAAATAAATCTCTTGGGATTTTAAACTTTGTTTGGTCAATTATTGTTGGAAGCTCTGGATATTCTTCAGGATTACTTCCCAGTATATTAAACTCTGATTTTTCGCAAAGTATGTTCATCTTAAAGTCCTGGTTGTCTGAACTTATCTCTATATTTGACTGGGGAAGTTTCTTTACTATATCTCCAAATATCCTAGAGTTAACAACAATGGATCCTTCCTCTATAATCTCACAGTCTACATAGGTTACTATACCTATTTCCAAATCTGTAGCTGTTAATTTTAATCTTCCCTTATGAGTTTCTATAAGAATACCATCTAGTATTTGTAGTGTAGATCTAGAAGATATAGCTTTTTGAACTATAGTAACACTTTTGGAAAGATCTCTTTGGTTTATGTTAATTTTCATTTTAAGCCTCCTTTAAGTATTTTTTCTTCTCTATATAACTATAATTTTATATATTAGATACTTAGTAATAGTAGTAGGGCCTGTATATATGTGGATAAGCCTATATGCCTTTTAAAAATCAAAGTCTAGAGAGTTTAATAACATGTTAATAAGTCCTGTATAAAATTCAAAACTATCCACAACCATAAAGGCGAAAAACAGATTTACTTATCCACAAAACAATCAACAAGTATACACACAGGGTTATCCACAGGGCCTACTCACCTTTAATATTTGACACTATATTTTCAATTTTTTCCTTAAATTCTTCTGAAGACAAAATATCTTCCGTAATCTTATCATGGGCATGCATAACAGTAGTGTGATCACGACCACCAAACTCATCACCTATTTTAGGAAGGGACAAATCTGTTAGTTCACGGGTTAGATACATGGCTATTTGTCTAGGATAGGCAATAGCTCGAGTTCTCTTTCTAGAGTTAAAGTCCTCAATTCTTATCTTATATTCATCAGACACTATCTTCTTAATAAGGTCGACATTAACTTCCCTAGGCCTGTCTTCAGATATAATATCTTTTAAAGCTTCTTCAGCCAGTTCTGTAGTGATTTTCTTGTTGGTTAGGGAGGAATAGGCTACTATTCGTATTAAAGCTCCCTCTAACTCTCTGATATTAGATTTTATCTTGCTGGCTATATAAAGCATAACATCATCCGGTACGTCTATATTTTCTACCTTAGCCTTCTTTTTAAGAATGGCTATTCTAGTTTCTAAATCTGGTGGTTGAATATCTGATATAAGTCCCCATTCAAACCTTGATCTTAACCTGTCCTCCAAAGTAGGAATTTCCTTAGGTGGCCTGTCGCTAGATATTATAATCTGTTTATTAGCGTCATGCAGGGCATTAAAGGTATGGAAGAACTCTTCTTGGGTACTTTCCTTTCCAGCAATAAATTGTATATCGTCTACTAGAAGAACATCTACATTTCTGTACTTGTTTCTAAACTCATTGTTTCTATCATCCCTAATAGAGTTAATAAGCTCATTGGTAAACTTTTCGCTGGAAACATAGACCACCTTAGTATCAGGGTTTTGGTCCAATATATAATGACCAATAGCATGCATCAAGTGAGTCTTACCTAAACCTACTCCTCCATAGATGAAAAGAGGGTTATAGGCCTGGGCTGGTGCTTCAGCAACAGCTAAAGATGCAGCATGGGCAAATCTATTGCTATTACCTATGACAAAGGTATCAAATGTATACTTAGGGTTTAATTGAGCCTTCTTGTTAAAGTCAAAGTTTTCCAAGGATATATCACTATTACTAGCCTGTATAGTTTCCCCAGGTACAGTGAAGTTAACTATATAGTCAATGCCTGTAGCCTGTAATAAAGCATTTTTTATAAGGCTTAAGTACCTTCCTTTTAAAATTCCCATAGTAAATTCATTTGGAGCAGCTAAGACAATTGTATTATCAGATATAGAAACAGGAGTGATAGTCTTTAGCCAAGTATTAAAGCTAACTTCTGTTAATTCAACCTTAATAAGGCTAAGAACCTCATTCCAAATATTATTTAGATCTGAATTCATGTCATTCCTCCTAAATATAAAAAATAAATAAATATTTCAAAAAATCCATAAAAACATGGGTGAAACTTTTATGTATCCACAATAGTATCCACAGAAAATAGACCGAGATTAAGTACAAAAAGGGACAATAAAAAGTGGATAAACTATCCACAAGTTGTTAGTGAAAAAAATAGGATAGCTAGTATAAAAACACTTATCCACAAGATATTAAATATAGTTAACAAAGTATATAGCCTATATAATACAGTATCTAGAGCAGTGTTGTTAAAAAGTTATCCAAAAGTTATTCACAGCTTATCCACAGAGGTCTTTTAATTTAATTATCTTGGCACTTTGTCTAAAAGTTACCCACAATCTTAGTTAATGATAACAGATTTAAGATTCAATAGCAATAACTTATCCACAATCTGTTGATTATATGTTATTAAACTATTAACAGATAGAAAAAGTTTAAAATAGTTCTAATTGGATACAAATTATAGGTTAAGACTTGAAAATTCTTGACATATATAGGTCTTGTAAATATAATCTATATGTAGTATTACTATCTTGTTTATTAAATGGCTTATATTTGATATAATGATTGTTTGTAGAAGACAAGGTAGATCCAGAGGAGGTGTAGTTATGAAAAGAACATATCAACCAAAGAGAAAGCAAGCTAAAAGAGAGCATGGTTTCAGAAAGAGAATGAGTACTAAAGCAGGTAGAAGAGTTTTAAAAGCTAGAAGAAGAAAAGGAAGAAAGAAACTATCAGCATAGGCCGCAATTACAAGTGGCCTTTTATCTTAGTTCTATAAAGTACAGTTTGGAGAGGTATAATGAATAAATATGGATTGAGAACAAATGATGATTTTGCCAAGGTCTATAAGAATGGTAGAAACTATTGGAATCGAAATTTGACGATTTATGTATTGAAAAATGATCTTGACTACACTAGAGTAGGTTACTCTGTTACCAAGAAAATTGGAAATAGTGTGGTTAGAAATAAATTGAGAAGAAGAATGAGAGAGATTGTGAGACTCAATTTTCAATACCTAAAGCCAGGTTACGATATTGTTATAATACCTAAAAAATCAACTGTTAATATAGATTATTTTGAGTTGGAGAAGAATATGCTCCATCTATTTAAGTTATCTAAGATACTAAGAAATAAAGGTGATTAGATGAAAAAGCTTGCCATAAAAATTGTCAAGTTTTATCAAAATTATATATCGAAGTATATCTTTGTAGGAAGAAATTGTAGATTTTATCCGACTTGTTCAGAGTATTCTATTCTGGCTTATGAAAAATATGGTTTCATAAAGGGAACATATTTAACTATAGGTAGAATATTAAGATGTAATCCCTTTAATAAGGGAGGATACGATCCGTTAGAATGACTGGAGGTTAATATATGAGAGCCCTATTAGGTAAACTATTTGGAGCACTGCTAAAATTCGTATATGATTTCGTATCGGGTATTGGTACAGAGCCTGAAAATATATCATACTATGCTATGGCAATTATAATTACTACTATATTGTTCAAACTTTTGCTATTACCTATTAGTTTACATCAAAGTAAATCAAGCAAAAAGATGAATCAAATTCAACCAAAAATGAAAGAAATTCAAGATAAGTATAAAAATGACCCACAAACTCAGCAGAAAAAGATGATGGAACTTTACAAGGAATATAACTATAATCCGGCATCAGGTTGTATTATACTACTTATACAATTCCCAATAATAATCGCATTTTTCAATGTTTTAAGAGATCCAGTACAATTTGTTTTTAAGGACCCAGCAATATATGCAGCAATAAGTAAGAATTTCTTATGGATACCAAGTATGGAAAATCCAGATCCAATAATATGGGGGCTTCCTTTACTAGCAGCGGTAACAACCTATTTACAAAGTAAGTTAATGATGGCTTCAACACCAGGCGCAGAGGGAAATGCTCAAGTGGAATCAACTCAGAAGACTATGAATATCATGCTACCTTTTATGATATTTATGTCAGCTAGAATGTTCCCAGCAGGCTTGGCACTATATTGGGTGGTAGGTAATGCATTCCAAATCGTTCAATTATTGATATCTCAAAGATCTTTAGGTAAAATTAAGGAGGAGACGAAATAGATGAAGTCTGTTATCAAAATATCTAAGACCATTGATGAAGCAGTTAGACTAGGAGCAGAAGAATTAGGAAGCACTGTTGAAAATGTAGAGTTTGAAGTCTTAGAGGAGCCAACAAAAGGCTTTTTAGGTTTAATAGGTGGGAAGGATGCTACCGTAAAGGTAATACTAAAGAATGATCCAGCTGAGATGGCTGAAGTCTTCTTAAAAGATGTTTTAAGACATATGGATGTGGAAGCTAACTTTACTATAAATAAAAAAGATGCTGGCCTTTTTATAGATATTGATGATATATCCTCTAAGGATATGGGCATAATAATAGGCAAGAGAGGTAATACCCTAGATGCCATTCAGTATCTAATAAGTTTGCATGTTAATAGAGATAGCCAAGAATACGTTAAGGTATTCTTAGACGCCAAAGGCTATAGAGCAAAAAGAGAAAAGACCCTGAGACAGTTAGCGAAGAATATGGCGAAAAAGACAGCTAGAACCAAGAGACCAGTAAAGCTAGAGCCAATGAATCCTTATGAGAGAAGAATAATTCACTCAGCACTACAAAATGAAAATGGTATAATTACCTATAGTGAGGGAGAAGATCCTTACAGAAGGGTAGTTATTAAAGAAGAAAATAAATAAAGACAATAAAACCCAGTGAAAACTGGGTTTTATTTATCTTTAAGCTTATAGATTTTAAAAGAGGTGGTAAAATGATAGATACAATAACAGCTATATCAACAGCTGTAGGAGAAAGTGGTATAGGTATAGTTAGAATTAGTGGTAGGGATTCCCTGGAGATAGGAAGTAGGATTTTTAGGGCTGTAGATGGTGAGGATCTAAGGGATAAGGATAATAGAAAGTTAAACTATGGTCATATAGTTGACCCTAAAAGGGATCTTATAGTAGATGAGGTTCTAATAGCCTTTATGAAGGGGCCAAAGACCTACACCAGGGAAGATATGGTTGAGATCTACTGTCATGGAGGTATGGTTTCTGTAAGGAAGATCCTAGACCTAATTTTAGAAAATGGTGCTAGACTGGCTGAGGCTGGTGAGTTTACTAAGAGGGCCTTCTTAAATGGTAGGTTGGACCTGTCTCAGGCTGAGGCTGTTATAGATTTAATTAAGTCCAAGACTGATAAGGCCTATGAAATGAGCTTGAGCCAGCTTGAGGGAAGATTATCCCAAAAGATTGGTGAAATAAGACAGGAGCTTTTAGGCATGCTTGCCAATATAGAGGCTAGTATAGACTTCCCAGATGAGGATCTGGAGACCTTTGATGCAGGAGACCTAGAAGAGTCTGCCTTGAGGGTTAAAAACAGCATAGAGGACCTGTTGGCTTCTTCTGATAGGGGTAAGATATTAAAGGAGGGCCTGGGTACAGTTATACTAGGAAAGCCTAATGTTGGTAAGTCTTCCCTGCTAAATGCCCTTCTAAGGGAGAATAGGGCCATAGTTACAGATATACCTGGAACAACTCGTGATATCATAGAAGAGTATGTAAATATAGATGGTATTCCCTTAAAGCTAGTGGATACAGCTGGTATAAGGGCTACTGATGACCTGGTTGAGAAGATAGGAGTAGATAGGGCCCGTGAGATGGTGGATGGGGCAGATCTTATAATTGCTGTTTTTGATATGTCAGAGCCACTTAATCATGAGGATCAGGAGATTCTAGAGCTTATTAGGGGGAGAAGGTCTATAGTCCTCTTAAATAAGACAGATCTAGATAGGAAGTGGACTGGGGACCAGCTTAAAGTTGACAGCCCTATGATAGAGGCTTCTATGTTAAAGGGCCAAGGCTTAAAGCTTTTGGAGGATAGTATAAAGGAGCTTTTCTATAGTGGAGATATAAAGCTTGAAAATGATATAATGATAAATAATGCTAGACATAAGGCACAGCTTTTAAAGGCTGGAAAAAACATAGAGGATGCCTTGGAGGGTATAGCCTTAAACATGCCACCAGATTGCCTTGAGGTTGATCTTAAAAACTGCTGGGATAATCTTGGTGAAATATCAGGTGATACAGTTAGCGAGGATATA
Source organism: Tissierellales bacterium (assembly GCA_030152145.1). Classification (GTDB taxonomy): domain Bacteria; phylum Bacillota; class Clostridia; order Tissierellales; family JASKZW01; genus JASLIL01. The sequence goes on along the minus strand of JASLIL010000014.1, from coordinate 1,091 downwards.
CTGGATAAGATATTCTCAGACTTCTGTATAGGAAAATAATAGGTGGTGGAATAATGGGAGATATAAAAAGATTTGAAGCAGCTAGCTATGATGTATTAGTTATAGGTGCAGGTCATGCAGGTTGTGAGGCAGGCTTAGCTTCAGCTAGAATGGGAAAAAAGACCTTGGTTCTAGCCATAAGCCTAGAGTCTGTGGCAGACATGCCCTGTAACCCAAATATAGGAGGTACAGGAAAGGGCCACTTGGTTAGGGAGATAGATGCCCTAGGTGGTGAAATGGCCCTGGTTATAGATAAGTCTTTTATTCAAAGCAAGATGTTAAACACTTCTAAGGGACCAGCAGTTCACTCCCTAAGAGTGCAGGCAGATAAGAAAAAATACCATACTGAGATGAAGAAGGTTCTGGAAAATCAAGAAAACCTCTTTTTAAGAGAGGGAGAGGTAGTAGAGCTTCTTTTTGAGAATAATAAGGTTGTAGGAGTCCTTACTAGTGCAGGGGCTGTTTACAGGGCTGAGGCAGTGGTTTTAGCTACTGGAACCTACCTAAATGGTAGGATTCACATGGGTGAGTTAAACTATTCTAGTGGACCAGGAGGACTGAAGCCATCTAACTACCTTTCAAATTCACTTATTCATATGGGGATGGATTTAAGAAGGTTTAAGACAGGTACACCAGCCAGAGTTCATAAAGATAGCATAAGGCTTGAAGAGATGACAGTTCAACCAGGAGATGAAGAGATAATTCCCTTTTCTTTTATGAATATGGACAGGGATTTTGATATGAAACAGGAGCCTTGTTATTTAACCTATACAAACCAGGAAACCCATAAGCTAATAAATGAAAATCTCTATCGTGCACCTATGTATGCCGGGGAAATAGATGGTAAGGGCCCAAGATACTGCCCTTCTATAGAGGATAAGGTTGTTAGGTTTTCAGATAAGGATAGGCATCAAGTATTTATAGAGCCAGAGGGACTGGATACTAAGGAGATGTATGTCCAAGGAGTAAGTTCAACCCTGCCTTTAGATGTGCAGCTTAAGATGTACAGGACTATAAAGGGCATGGAGGAAGTTGAGTTTATGAGGCCTGCC
>JASLIL010000001.1 GCA_030152145.1 Tissierellales bacterium | reverse complement strand
TATGTTAGATTGTATAATTAAGTGCGACACCTAAAAAATAAAAAACTCATAACAGATCAATTTTCGTGTAAAATGTTAATAACGACAAAAACACCACGAAAGGAGATTGTTATGAGCTATAAACATATTACCATAAATGAGAGAAATAAAATAGAAGTTTTAAATAATGAAGGATATTCAGCTAGAAAAATTGCTAAAATCTTAGGTTTTCATCATTCTACAATAAGTAGATAATTGGCTAGATGTAGTAGACTATACAGAGCTAAAGATTCTCAAGTTGATTATAGTAAGAAATCAAAATCTAAAGGTAGAAAAATTAAGTTAACTGCTAATTTAAAAGAAATTATTGAGAAACATTTAGAAAAAACCTGGTCTCCTGAACAAATTGTAGGTAGACAACTAAAAGGAAAATTATCATTTAAAACTATATATAACTGGATTTATAGAGGGTTAATTGATATTCCTCTTACTGCTCTGAGAAGAAAAGGTAAAAGTCGTAAACCTAAAGATAATCGAGGTAAATTCAATATAGGTAAACCAATTTCTAAAAGACCTAAAATCGTAAAAAAACGAACTGAATTTGGTCACTGGGAATTAGATACAATAGTTTCATCTAGAGGCAAAAGTAAAGGATGTATGGCTACATTTGCAGAAATAAAAACAAGAATGTATATAGCAATAAAAATGCCAGATAGAAGCCAAAACTCTATGCTTGAAGCAATAGAAAGGTTAGTAGAGAACTTACCAAGCAACTGTTTTAAGAGTTTTACTTCTGACAGAGGTAAGGAATTTGGATGCTATAAAGAAGTAGAAAATGGGCTAGGTATAGATTTTTATTTTGCAGATCCATACAGTGCATGGCAAAGAGGAACAAATGAAAATAGTAATGGATTATTAAGGGAGTTTTACCCTAAAAAGACAGATTTAGCTTTAGTTGATGAGGAAGATTTAATAGAGTCCTTAAGAAAAATAAATGCTAGACCAAGAAAATGTCTAGCATTTGATACAGCTTTTGAAAGATTTTTACACGAACTTAATTGTTTAGATTAAGTGTCGCACTATTTATTGCAATTCAGCCTATAAAAAAGGCAAAGAACCCTGATAAAATCTTAAAGTCAACCTTATATTTCCATCCACACTTGTCATTCATAAATACTCCCCCTTGATAAGTTATTAGTGTAATTATAACCCTGTACATACAAGTTTAAACAAGTTGACTTCAAAATGAAAGGGCAATCTTTCCTCTATTTCTTACTTTCCCTAATAGCTTCTATAAGCTTTTTATACTGCAAATCTCCATAGCCAAAGTCCCTAAACTTAACTAGCATTTCACTAGCTAGTTCCTCCTTATTCCTAGAAATATTATTTCTAATATATTTTTCCAAAACATTATCATCCTTTTTTAGTCCTAGATAATCTTTAGAGCTAGAAGATATAGTATCTATCACACTTTCACCAGGTTCTTCCCCCTCTAAAAAAAGCCTATCATAGGCTTTTTTATAGCCCTTAATCTTAATTTCCTGCCTTTGAAAGTCATAGTTTTCCTCATTTATTTTATAGAAAAATACCCTTCCCCCATAACTTATTTCATCTAAATATCCCAGTAGTGTAAGAAGATTTATCTGGCAAAACATATCACTTCCAAACCAAAGTCCTATAGATGAATAATTTCCAGTCAGGAAATTATCTAGTGTCTTTACAGTTATTTTTTCATATTCCTGTATATTTATTTCATGGTAGCTTGATCTAAGCCTAATAAAGTCCCTGCTAAAGATCTGCCTATCTACAGGACCTACTGCCATAGCCTCATTGAAAGGAAAAAAGTCAGATAGGCTAAAGAGCCCTGCTTCCTCAAAATCCCCATACATGACCTGGCCATTTAAAATATCTATAGAATCTGGCCCAATCTCTCTTCTGGCTTCTAGATCCTTAAGTATTTTTTGTCTTATCCCTTCTTCCATAAAAGATCCCCCCTTTAGGGATAGATACCCAATAGGAACTGGGTCTTAAATATTCCTTCCTATATTTTAATAATAGAGTTGAGTATTGTGGGATTTAAAGATAAAATACTATAATGACAGTTGATAATAAAAGGGAGGGGTCATATGTCGACAGGAAAAAACAAGAATTATTTAAGGGACACTTTTAGGGTGGCCATTCCAAGCATAGTTGAATACATAGCCAATGTAATAGTTGGCTTTGCTGATACCATGATGGTAGCAACCCTGGGAACAGTAGCTACAGCTGCAGTAGGTATAAATGCTACAGTAACCTGGTTTCTAATGGCTTTTTCTACTCTATACGCCGTAGGAACTACAGTCCTAGTAGCCCAAAGCACTGGAGCCAATAATCCTAAAAGAGCCAAGAGGGCTGCTGCCAATGGACTGGCTGGAGGATTTGTTCTCTTTACTTTCATATTTGTAATAATATTTTTACTAGCACCCTACATACCACAGTGGCTTGGTGGAAAGGAAGAAATTCTCGATGATGCTGTATCCTACTTAAGAATCTGGACCTTGGCTATAGTTCCCATGTTCCTAGGTAGAACTGCCTCAAGTATTCTAAGGGGTCTAGGAAATACCAAGGTTCCTATGTTGGTGGCATTTTTCGTAAATATACTTAATATTATAGGAAACTACCTTCTTATATATAAGACCAGACTAGTTAAACTTCCTATACTTGGTGAAAGAATGGTCTATGGAGCTGGACTAGGAGTTACTGGCGCTGCCATATCTTCTTCCCTGGCAAGTTCCCTGGGAGGCATAATAATGATCTACCTGCTTTTCAATGGTTCTCAAGCTATAAGGCTCTATCCATCAGACCTATTTAAGATAGAAAAAAATCTTCAAAGACATATTTTCAAAACCGGTGCTCCTGCTACAGGCCAAGATCTGGTTACAGATTTGGGACAGATTCTCTACCAAAAAATGGTATCTACCCTAGGCACCATCCAAATAGCTGCCCATCACCTGGCCACTACAGCTGAGTCTCTATCCTATATGCCAGCTGCAGGTTTTGCCATGGCAGCTACAACTCTTGTAGGCCAATCTCTTGGAGCTGGCAATAAAGAAGACGCTGAGGAGTTTGCTAGGGTTTGTTTTAATCTATCCCTTATAGCCGGTGTCCTAAGTGGAGTCCTACTATTTGTCTTTCCAAGGCAGCTTATGGGGCTATTCTCCAATGATCCTGCTGTTATAGAAGAGGGAATTGGAGCTCTTAAGATCATAGCCTTTATAGAGCCTCTTTTCAATGCTACTATAGTCTTAACTGGTATTCTAAGAGGTGCAGGAGATACTAAGGTTCCCCTATATGCTTCCCTGGGAGGTATGTGGTTTATAAGGCTTATATCTGCCTATATTTTTATAAATGTTTTAGGCTGGGGCTTGAGAGGTGCTTGGCTGGGCATGGGAATAGATCTGGCTGTAAGATTTGTAATAGTTTTTTATAGATATATTAAAAAAGATTGGCTTAATGCTGAAATAATAGTGGATGATTAAAAAATCACCCTTATGATCTACACCCTAACTGTTTTGATTTAGCTTAAAGTAAATTAAAAACAGAGGGTGCTTTTTCATGTCTTGAAAAGACAACCCTTCTTTAAGCTCCCTAAAAATATAAATGCTAGACCAAGGAGATGTCCAGCCTTTGATGCAGCTTTTGAAAGGTTTTTACAGGAACTTAACTATTTGAATGAAACCTCCCACTATTAATTCAATTCAGCAAATAAAAAACCAAGTTCTCTTATTTTAGAACTTGGTCCCTAATTTCTCCTTGATCTAGGCTCTAACTTTCTGGGTTATTAGATCAGCTTTTCAATCTTGCCCCTTGCCTATCCATATAGATTTTTAAAAGCTGCCTAAGTCCTAAAAGTCCAACCATTAATAATAGGTAGCTTATAATTCTAGGTCTAAATTTCTCCAAAAATCCTAGGTAATCAAAAAAGCTAAATAATATAAGTGCTAGAAAAAATAAGGCTATAATATAGAAAAGACCATATAGAAACCTGGCTAGTCTAGACTTCTTTTTTACAAGTTTTCTCCTGGTAAGTCCTATAAATAAAAATATAAGATAAAGCTCAATAAGTTCCTGACCTGAAATACTTATTCTACCAGCACTGGGCCTAGGAGTTTTTCCCCAAGGAAGTAGGCCATTTATAAAACCTATAAAAAGAAGTACTAGCAAGTGGCCTATAAAACTATAGAGGATTCCTAGAACACCTGACCTTCCAGCCTCCAAGGCATCTCTAGACCTATCTATATAGTCATAAATATCACCATCTAGTAGGCTTTCAAGGCTTTCTTCCCTGGCCTGACCTAAACTTAAGATTTCCATAAGATCTTCCAAAATAGTGCTATAGTTGTCCCTGTCCAAACCTAGACTCTGTAGATAGAAGGCTCCATCTACCAGGCTATCCCAGTATATGCCCCTAAGACTTTCTGCCTCCTGCCTTAGTTCCTCCTCTATTTTCCTAGTCATCTTTCAAAATCCCTCCAAGACTTTCAACCATTTTCTCCACTTCCATCCACTCCCTTTTAAAGCTATCTATTTCCTCTAAACCCAAGGGACTAATCTTAAGATACTTTCTAATAGGTCCAATCTCCGACCTCTTTCTTTCGGATTTAATTAAGCCCTTTTTCTCCAACCTTAGGATAAGAGGATATACTGTTCCCTCACCTATATCCAGTCCCTGACTTCTTAACTTTTCAACTATTTCATAACCATAGGTTTCTTGACTGGCTATGATCATAAGAATACAGGGCTCTAAAATTCCCTTTAAAACCTGAGTAGATATCACCAAATCACCTACCTCCTAACTACATTGTAATACAAAGTAGTCTTTTTTACTATATATATTTGTCAATAGTTTTTGTTTTACTATAGATATTCTTTATAGTAAGCCTAAATCCATACCTATATTCAATGACATAGATATAAAAAGATTGGTATACTTATATATAGACTATTATAAAAAAAGGAGGATTTTTATGAAAAAGTTAATACAAAGAATACCCATTCCTATGGCTGCCCTAATACTTGCCTTAGCTGCCCTGGGAAATCTTTTGGCCAGCTATGGAGAGGGGATTAGAAATGTTTTTGGGGGAATTTCCCTAGTGCTCTACCTTCTTATGGCCATAAAGCTACTTACTTTTAGGGATCAGGTTAAGGAGGATCTTAAGAATCCAGTTCAGGCTACAGTACTTCCTGCCTTCTCTATGGCTACCATGCTTTTAGCTACCTATCTGAAAGCTCTTAGCCCAGAACTTGGAAAGATAGTTTGGTTTTTAGGACTTATACTTCATATTTACTTTATAGTAAGCTTCTCACTGAAGTTTCTACCAGGCTACAATATAAATACTGTTTTCCCAAGCTGGTTTGTTATGTATGTTGGTATTGCTGTTGCTGGAGTTACAGCTCCTGCCTTCCAACAACTTAAGCTAGGTAGATTTAGTTTCTGGTTTGGTCTAGTGTCCTATATTGTTCTTATGCCTCTGGTTATTAAGAGACTAAGGACTATGGAAATGCCAAAACCTGCCAAACCAACTTTTGTTATTATTGCAGCACCAGCAGCCTTACTTTTAGCTGCCTATATGAATTCTTTTGAAGCTAAGAACATGGCTATGGTATATGGACTTCTAGTCCTATCACAGCTGGCATATTTCTTGGCACTGGCAAAATTACCGGGACTGTTCTCCCTAGGATTTATGCCTAGTTTTGCCGGCTTCACCTTTCCACTGGTTATTTCTGGACTTAGCTTAAAGTTAAGCAATAAGTTTCTAGCTGAAAGTGGAAATCCTATAGGATTTTTAAAGTACCTGGTGAAGTTTGAAGAGCTAATAGCTCTTGGAGTTACCCTTCTAGTCCTAGTAATGTTTATAAAGTTTCTTTTAGAGGACAAGTAAAAAATAAAGCCAACAGTCTCAAAACTGTTGGCTTTTCTTAGTCTTCTAGCTTAACTTCTCCATCTTCAATTAACTTTTCTGCTACCCAAGCTGCTACCTCGCCTGTGATCTGTACACAGTGCTTCTTTCTCTCAGGACTCTTAAAGTCATCGCCCTTCCACTGTCTAGTTATAACTCTACAGCAAGTAGCTCCATAAGTATCTACAATGTAGTCATGTAGTTCATGGGAAAGAGGAAACATTTTTTCATTCATAGCCTCTCCATGCTGTCTACCATAAGCCATGCCTAGTGCCATTTGTCCACCACTTACAGCTCCACAAAGACAACCTGCCTTTCCCATACCTATAGGAAAACCTGAAGCCATCTTAACTACATTATCTTCGTAGGGATTGCCTAAAAGATTATTGATTGTATGAGCCACTGCTTCTGAACAGAAAAACTCTCCCCTATCAAAATATCCTTCTGCTTCCTCCCTAACCTTTTTTAATAATTCTTCCTTAGTCATTTAAAACACCTCCCAAAATCTAGGTAAAAGATCTACCAACTACTATTTTACCCTATAATTCAGTCTTTCATTATAGAAGTTTCTTATAATAAAAGCCTTCTGATAAAATTTCATTATCATATCCTACTTTAAAGGTATTAGATTTGTTTTTTAAATATTTTATAAATATTAGGGTATAGGTAAAACTACAAACAAATTATTTGAAAGGAGTTTTTATATGACTGATTTTAAAGATAAGTTTGATAAAATGAAGAACAAGGCTGAAGGTGAGGCTAAGAAAGTTAAGGATGACCTGGAAAAAGGCTTGGAAGATTCAAAGCATAAAATTGAAGATGAAACAAGGAAGGCTAAAGATAGTGTTGAGAAAAATTTAGACAAGGGCAAGAAAAAAGTAGAAAAAACAACTGATGATATAAAAAAGAAAACTGATAACTTAGTAGATGACATAAAGAAAAAATTTTAGATGGATCCCCTAGAAACTTCTAGGGGATTTTTTATATTCTCCCATGCCTATTCAACTAAATCCCTCTATTTATCTCTAGCTTTATAGCCCCTGTAAATTCCAGGCCTTTTCAGAGTCTAGACTCCCTGGAAAATGTATGGTGCTAGTAGAACAAAACTTAAAAAGGAGTCTATTTTGCCCTGCAAAATAGACTCCTCGTTAGTCCTTTAAGATATCCTTCATTAACTTTTCTGCCTTTTCCCTATTCATCTTATGGTGAAACTCTCCATTAACCATTATATTAGGGCCCTGGCCACACTTCTTAAAACAATTCTGGGTGGAAAGCCTAAGCTTGCCATCTTCTGTTCTTTCTCCAAAATCTATTCCCAAAGTCTTCTTAACAGTTTGTAGAACCTCCAGAGAACCATTTTGCTGACATCTTCTGCCACTGCAGCAAACTATCTCATACTCTACCCTAGACTCCTTTATAGAAGGCATAAACTTCATAATCGTTCTAACCAGTTTTGCCTCCAGTTCAAAGCTTTTGGCTATTTGACTTTGATGACTTTTAGAAACACAGCCGTATAGATCCTGACACTGTCTTAAGGCCTCCTTGACCCCCTCCTGACTTCCAGCTCCAAACCTGTCTAAAAGATCATCCAATATATCCTTAAAGATTAACTCCTGATTATTTTCTTCCATAGTATCCCTACTTCCACATAATATATAGCCTATTACTACCCTATTTTTCCAAAGCTATTCCAAAATTTCCAAAGGACAGGCCTAGGACTGGATTTTTCTAGTGTTAAAGCTGGACCTGATCATAGAATATACTTCCTTACTGTCTCTTTTGAGACTTTTTCTCAGTCCCAGTTCCCTTTTACAGGCTGGGCAAACTAAGATTTTGGGTTTAGTTGATAGGTCTATATTCCCTTCTATAACCCTTTCTGGGTGAAGGTTTAAAAGACCTCCCCTACCAACTTTTTGGTAGTTAAAGACCTCCTCCTTACAGTAGCCACAAGAAATTACCATAAGATAATGCCCCCTGATCTTCTTGTAATAGGGATTTTTAAATTTCATTCTAATCTACCTCCATCAAAAGCTATAAGCCTATTATAACAAATCTTAGGAAGCCTGTCTTAATAGAACTTTTCTATAGGATGGATTTAAGGATAGCTTTATTCTATAGCAGGGCTTTTCTAGTTTTTTCAGGGTATATATTAGAACCTGGATATAATCAGTATAAGTTTAAAGGAGATGATTTTTTAATGGAAAGAATTGCTATTGTTGGTATGGGTACCAGTGGCATGGCTGTGGCTGCTACTTATGAAAAAGAAGTAAATACTGAAAATTTAACTATAGATTGCTATGACAGCAAGGAAAGTTTTGGCAGGGGCTATCCCTACAGAGAGGATTCCCCCGAACTACTACTCAACCTAAAAACCAGAAAGATAAGCTACAACTACCAGGACAATGATGACCTTTACAACTGGCTTAGGGAAAATAAGCTTGATATAGAGGAATACACTTCCAGATCACTTTTTGGCCAGTACACAAGAGACAGGTTAATGGCTAGTCTTAAAAACATAGGAGCCAATATTATATATGAAAAAATTCAGGCCATAGACTATCTAGAAGATACTGGTCTTTGGCAACTGGAAAGTCAATCTGGAGATATAAAAACCTATGACCGAGTTCACCTTTGCCTAGGAGAGTTGGGTCAAAAAAATTTATACAAGCTTTCCAAAAGCTCCAACTATATAGGGTCTGTCTACCCTGTAGAAGAAAACCTAAAGGATATAACTGAAGATGGAGAGGCTATTATAGTGGGCATGGGCCTTACTGGAGTTGATGTAGCCAGCTACCTTTTAGAGGTAAAAAAGCTAAAGAAACTCTATATGTTTTCCCGTACTAATATAATCCCTACTGTTAGGGTGGATCCTGTAGAAATAGAAGTCAGGGAAATGACCTATCCTAGAATCTTTGAAATCATAGAGGCTGGCAAGGGCTATATTAGCTTTGACCAGTTTGACCAGCTCTTCCAAAAGGAACTAGAGGCCCAGACTATAGATTATGATGATTTCTTAAAAAAACATATGTCTGGTGGCATAGAGGGACTACAGAAAAACCTGGAAAGCCCTGATGACCTGGCTATAGTTCAGGCCTTGCTTCCTCCTATGAACCTAGTATTTAATAAGGTTTGGTCTTCTATGGGCCTAGAGGATCGTAGGAAGTTTAGGGAGAAATACCATGGCTTTATGTGCCTAAATCGCAGTCCCCTTCCTATACCTTCTGCAAAAATCCTAATAGAGGCCTATGATCAGGGCAGACTTAAGGTTCTTGAAAATATAGAGGAAGTTATTGAGTCTAAAGGCTCTTTCCAGGCCCTAGACTCTAGTGGAAAAACTTTGGCTAGATCCCAGTGGCTTATTAATGCTACAGGCCTGGATACTAGTCTTGAGAGCATAGACAGGGTAAACCCTCTTCTTAAGGATCTTCTGAACAAGAGATTGGTTGGCCCTGATAGCTATGGTGGCCTGGCTATTGATCCTAGGGATATGTCCATTATATCTCCTAGGTATGGTAGCCTAAGAAATTTACATGGCTATGGAGTTCTGGCATCAGGAGTTCAATATAGAAACAACTCTACCCTAATAATTCAAAAAACAGCCCATGACCTTATGAAAAAACTCTACTAAAAAGAGCCTAGGATTTCCTAGGCTCTCTTCTATTTAAGTCTTAAATTCTTTCAAGTTCTATTATATTTCCCCCTAGAAGCTCTGCTGTTTTTGGATTACAGGTGGTAAATATTATCTGATAGTCCTTGGAAAACTCCCTTATCAGTCTAATGGACTGGTCCTTTCTCTCTGGATCCAAGTCCACCAGGCAGTCATCAAGTATTAAAAACCCACTATCAGACTTAAATATATACTTTAAAAGTGCAAATCTCAGGGCCAGAGATACAGAATCGTAGGTTCCAGCTGATAAAAGATCTATAGGCAGCTCCTCTTTATCTCCCTCAAGCCTTATATTTAAATCTTCCCCTATACTACTCTTATCATATCTACCTAAGGTTATAATTTCCAAAAGTTCCCTAAAGTCCCTAACCAAGCTATCCATAGGGTTAGAAAGCATTTTTTCCTTGGTTCTATAGAAGTTCTCCCTAACCTTTAAAAGCTTTTCTCCCCTGGCCATATTTCTCTCAAACTCTCTCTCAAGATCCATATACTGAAGCTTCATTTCCTCATAGGTCTCCTCCATTAAGGAATTTTTAAGCTCATAGTAGCTTGAATTTAAGGTCAATATATCTGTCTCCAGCCTTTCTAAGTCTTCCCTTAGGAGCTTAAGGCAGGTTCTAAAGTCCTCTACAGTCTCAAAGTCCTCTGGTAGATTTTTTAGTCCAGCCTCTTCTTCTTTTTTCTTGGAAAGGGCCAGCCTCTTATCTCCTACCATATTAAATATGTGGTCAAAATCCACATACTTAGCCTCCCACTGCCCTAGCTTATCTTCCTTAGACTTTTTATCAGTTATGGCCCTGATCTCCTCTTCCCTAAGATCAGCCAAATCATTGTCTATCTGGCCTTCCTCCCTTGCCTTTCCTAAACTTTCGTAGGCCTTCAGCTCCTCTTTAAGGTCATCAAGCTCCCAATCTCCCAGGATTAGCTTTCTCTCCTCCCTTAAAATACTGGACTTTCTCTCCAGAACTAGGATCTCCTCATACCTAAGCTTGGCCTCTTCCAAGCTATCTAGAGAAAGCTCTAGTAAAAGCTCTGATCTTCTGGCCTCTCTCTTCCTAAGCCTACTAGCTAGGTCTTCATAGTCCAGTTTACCCAGCTTAAGACTAAGTTCAAGTGAGTCTGACTTTATTAGAATAGAGTTTTTTGCCTCTATTTCCTGGCCTTCCTCAAGGGCCACTTCCTCCTTAAAGTCCCTGGTAAGCTTTAGGTCCTCCTTTGATCTAATAAGTTTAAGCACCAAGCTACCAGCATTTAAGGCTGCCCTAAGTTCAACTATCTCCCTGTCCAAATCCTCCAAGGCTTTTATGTCTTCCTTAGATAGGGCTTTTGGTCTCTGGCTATCATAGGCCCTAAGCTCAAGATCTATTTTTTCCAGTTTTTCCAGTTTCTCTTCCAGACTTTTCTTTTTCTCAAAGTTCTTAAGATTCCTAAGCTCCTCTTCTAGGTTCAACCTTTTCTTCTTAAACTCTTCCTCACTTTTTTCCAGCTCTTTTACACGCTCCTTGGTCATGGGCCAATTCTTAACTACTTCCATCATCTCAGCCAGGCTAGTTTCCAGTCCTCCTATCTCAAGTTCCAGGACTGATCTTTTGTTCATATCCTCCTCCAAGGCCTCTAGCTCTCTTCTTCTTTGGGATTTTTCCTTTCTAAGATCCTCCTTGACCTTAAGTTCCTCAGCCAGGCTTTCAAACTTAAGTTCTAGCTGATGGGCCTCCTCCATATCTAATTTTAGCCTTTCCTTCTTGTAGTAGCTTTCCACCAGACTTCCCAAGCCATTAACATAGGGATTATTAATACCCCTGTTGTTTTCTGGATAGTTCTTCTCCAGATCCCAGCGACTATAGATTCTATCTATTTCCTTATTTATGTCATCCTCCAACTGGTCCAAGGATATGCCATCCAGTTCCATAACAGCCCTTCTCAGCATATCCCCTATATCTCTTTTAATCTCTGGATCCTCACTTATCTTGTCTAAAACTGCCTTTAAGTCCCTTTGCTTGGCAAAAACTATATTTGAATAGCTAGTTTCACCTAAAACTAAAAGCCTATCCAACTCTTTTTCCACAGCACTTTCCTTCTTGTATATGGAGCCATCTGGTCCTAGAAGACTAATGCCCTTGGTCTCTCCCCACTCTCTTTTTAAACTATACTCTCCACCAAAAGCCTCAAAAACTAACTTACCATCAATACTATCCCCACCACTAAGGGGACTATACCTATATAAAAAATACTTGTCCTTATTTTTTGCCATACTAAGATTGGTAGTCTTAAAAAGACTAGAATGGATGCCATTTACCACCGTGCTCTTTCCTGATTCATTAGGGCCCAAGATCACATTAAGCCCCTTTTCAAAATTTAAATTTAGGTCTTTAATACCTGCAAATCTCCTGGTTGAATATGACTTTATGTACATCCTAATCCCTCCTTATTAGTTCATAGGCCAGCTGCATAGCTTCTTCATCATCAAAGGACTTTAGAAATTCATAGGGAAAGGAACCCTTGGTAAATTCCCTTTCTATAACCTCCTGGTCCACCTTTATACCCAAGTCCTCATCATCTATAATAAGGTAAAAGATTTCCTCTTCTAAAGACCTATAGAAGTCACTTAGCCTCCTATAGCTATCCTCATTTAGCCTGCCCCTTAACTTTATCCTCAGAAGTTTCTTTTTAGGGTCCCCTTCTAAAGCTAGATTTTTAAGTCTAGCTAGATCCTCCTCAGACTCAATCTGAAAGTCCAAGTCTATAAACCTATACTGACCAGTTTCAATTTCCCTAGCTCTTGTAGAATCACCATCAAGACTTATAAGCCAGGCTGAACCTCTGCCCCTGTAGTTAAGACCATCTGGCTCTGGTGTACCTGCATTATATATTCTTTGTCCCACCAAGTCCCTTCCCTCAGGATACTGAACATGGGTGTGACCTAGAAGCCAAAGATCTAAGCCCAAGTCCTCCAACTCCTTCATGGTCATAGGGTAGTAGTTACCCTCCAGGTCTGCAGATAGACCTTCCAATGCCCCATGTCCCACTCCTATATGGTAGTCGGCCTTCTCAAACTCTCCTAAATCCCCTATCCAGCCCAGATTATTGTCTCCTGAGTGCTTGTTGTGGCAGGGAGCAGGGTAGACCAGAATATTTAGCCCATAGTCCTCCAAGCTATAGGGTCTTTCCTCCCCCAGTAAAATAAGCTTGTCCCTGCCATGATCCCTAAAGATCTTCCATAATTCTGTCTTTCCATTATCATAGTCATGATTTCCTGGCAAGACCAAAACACAGTTACCAGAAAATCTTTCCAATATACCAACAGTCCTCTTTATATCTGCCTTCTTAACAGTCAGGTTATTAAAAAGATCTCCTGCCACTACAAATATATGGCTCTCCAATTCACCAGCCATCTCCACCATATTCTCCAAGGCTTGAAATCTTGCCTCAACTAGCTTCTCCCTAACCCTGTCACCATAGGAATTAAAGGTCATTCCCAAATGAATGTCACCTGTGTGAAAAATTTTAATCATAGCCTACCTCCTCTAATATAGAGCTTAAATCTAGATAAAATCAATTTTAATACTAACTATCTCCCTCAAGCTTCCTATTCTAACTGGTATACCCCAATTTCCTGCACCTGAGCTAACTATGTGATGGAGGCCTCCTATCTTATGGTAGCCGTAGTTATAGCTCTTGGTAAACCTAGCTAGTATAGGATCTAGTATCTGAAAGGGAAAAAACTGCCCACTGTGGGTGTGACCAGATATCTGCAAGTCTACCTTAGCCATGGAGCCTGACTCCTTGAAGCCAGGTCTATGGTCTAAAAGTATAAGGGGAAGATCCTTATGGACTGAAGATAAAAGCCTATTAAGATCCACAGGCTTTCCAGCCCTATCCCGTCTACCTGCCAGGTAAAATCTAGAGTCCACCTCTATAAGCTGGTCCTGTAAAACCTCTATGCCAGCCTCCCTAAAATACTCCATTTCCTCATCTATATCACACTTATCACTTTTATACTCATGATTACCCTCTACATAGTAAACCCCATATTTCCCAGCCAGGGTCTGAAGCTTTTGACTAACTATCTTCTTGCTTATATTTGTAGTTCCTTCATCGAAAAAATCTCCCCCCAGCAGCAAAAGATCTGGTTTTAAAAGCTTGGCCTCCCTTATAAGTTCATCTATATTATCATAGTTTACAGAGGTCCCTATATGGGCATCTGATATATAAACTATATTAAGGCTCTCAAGAACTGAATCCTTCCTGTCCATAAGTAATCTATAGTCTGTAGTAACCAACTTTCTAGAATTTCTCAAGCCCACTATAGATATAATAGCCGATAGACCAAAAATTAAAAAGCCTCCAAAGAAAATTTTATCAACCCAGGCTAGAAAACTCTCTGGATAGGCTATTAGCTTTCCTGAAAAATAAAAAAGATCGTGAAGCAGGTAGAAAATTACAGAATAGTGCATAAAACTTATATAGAAGCCAGCTATATAAGAGAGAAACTCAGACTTTTCCCTTTCCATACGCCCCTTGAAAAACATATAGAAGTAGCGGGCACTAAGAAAGGTTATTATAATATGCAAAAAAGAGTAGCTACTGATCTTAGGAATCCTCCACCTCTGAAAGGGAATCTTCCTGTAGCTATTCCAAAGATATACATTCATAAGAAAAATATAGAAAAAAACACTAAGCCAACCTAAAGTTAAAACCTTCATAGATTCATCTCCTCAAACTAAAGCTATATAGTCTCTTCCAAGCTAATAAAAAATGGACCCTCCAAAACTGAAGAATCCACCTTCCCCTAGCTAAAATCAACTACATACCTATCATCAATTCTTTCCACGTTCATATCCAATTCCTTATTGCCCTTGCTTCCCTTTATGTAAATTCTTGTCTTTAAGGGCATCTTCTCATCATCAATAAAGGCTGGTACATTGGAAGTCTGTATTTTACCAAGATCAAACCTCTTTGATAGGAAGTTTTCCACTCGCAGGTAGTTCCACTCCATTAGATTCATCATCTTCACAATCCCCCTTCTTCTATCTTTACCCATAAACTTTAATTTATACAATATTTTTTCATAAAAAAAGCCAGGGGTCTCCCCCTAGCTCCTATCTGTAAAGCCTAACTCTCTTTGATATATCTTCCTTCTCCTTAGGATCTGGACTCTTAACTATAGCACCAAAAGGCATTTCTGCCACTAGACTATAGGTCTCTGGTAGGTCCAAAAACTCCCTAACAAAATCATCTATAATAGGGTTATAGTGCTGTAGGGATGCGCCTAATCCCAATTCCCTAAGACCAGACCAAACACTAATCTGAAGCATGCCTGAAGCCTGATTTGCCCAGACAGGAAAATTCTCCCTATAGTCTGGAAATGCCTTTTGCATAGACTCAACGGTCCCCCTATCTATAAAGTAGAGAATAGTACCAAAACCTGCCTTAAAACTATCTATTTTCTCCCTGGGAACCCTGCCCTCAAAAACATCATATATGCCATCCCAAAGTTGATCATGTTTTTTCCCAGTAAGAAAGGCAAGTCTAGAGCTTTTCATATTAAAGGCATCTGGCACCAGCTCTGTCACTTCCTCTAACATCTCTAAAATTTCCTGATCCTTAAGATCTACTTCCTTAGAAATATCATAAAAAGATCTTCTATCCCTTAAAACATCTAAAGTCTTCATAGTAAACCTCCTAGTAATCTAAATTTTCCCTTAAAAAGCTACCCTCTCTTAAGTCCTTGTAGGCATTCCTAAGTTCCTCCTGGCTATTCATAACTATAGGGCCACCCCAAGCCACTGGCTCATCTAATCTTCTGGACTCAAGATACAAAATCTGACAATCTTCATCCAGAGCAGCCAGCTCTAAACTAGTTCCTTCACTTAATTTAAGGGCTGTTTTCTCCTCTACCTCTTCTCCTGCAACAAGGGCAGAACCTAAGAGAGTGAAAACCATAACTGACTTGTCCTCTTCCATCTCCAAGTCCAATTTCTTACCAGCTTCAATACTTATATGGTAAAACTCCAGTGGACTATACTTGGGCTGAAAGCCCTTAACTCCAGCATAGGATCCAGAAACAACCCTAAGACTAGCCCCATCAAGATCAACCTTCTCTATCTCCTTTAAACTATGATATTCAGGTTTGGCCATCTTAAAGTCCCTAGGCATATTAAGCCAAAGTTGAACTCCCAGCATCCTCTCACTGGCAGGCAGCATCTCCTCATGCATAATCCCTGATCCAGCAGTCATCCACTGAACCTGCCCATCGCTAATACCATCCTCATTACCCAAGCTATCCCTATGAACCATATTCCCCTTAACTATAAGACTAACAGTCTCTATTCCCCTATGGGGATGCATAGGAAATCCCTTTATATAATCCTCAGGATCCTCACTATCAAAGGAATCCAGCATTAAAATAGGATCATACTCATCTACAGTGCCATGACCTAAAACCCTAACCAAGCTAACTCCAGCTCCATCACTAGTCCTAAAACCCTTAACCCTATTCTCTATCCTTCTTTTCATCTAAAACCCCTCCAAACTTTTCAAAAATCTTCCTCTACTCAGACGTCCATAATGAGAACTATGATAAATCTCATCTATTAAACCTATACCCTTGTCCTTAATCCCTAATATCAGTTTCTTCTATCCTGTCTAGCTTCTCCCTATAGGGAAGCTGGCAGTCTTAGCTTTTTATCTATAGCTAAAGCTTCCAATAAAAATTCCTAAAAATTTTCCAAGAAGAGTTAAAGTTACCTCCAAAACTTAGTGTAGCCCCTCTTATCCTCTATATTAAAGGCTATAATATCCTCTAAAAGATTATAGTCCATAAGCTGATCCCATCCTACCCTGTAGAGGCCCTTGGTCTGACTATATCCAGCCCTATCAATCCTATCCCTAAACCTTTCCATAGTAGACTCTTCTGGTGCCACTGAAAAATGTCTCTTGGCAGCACTGAAACCTATAATAAAGGTTCCCTCCATAGTAAACATAGGCTGGTTCCAAGCCAGTCTCTTAGTCAGCTTTGGAAAGTTGTTCTCTACAAAGTAAAGTATATTTCTAAGCTTATCCCTATCCACTTCATTATCTATCTTATCCAGGTAATCCTCAAAAGTATTCACAGCAACCCCTCCCCTAGTAATATACCCCTAGAAATAAAAAAATAGCCCTAAAAAGAGCTATTCTCATCCTAAATCTTCCTGTAAATCTGAGGATCTGTAAAATTAGTCCCCCAACTTAAGGCACCATCAACTATTTCAAAGGTAAATTCTATAGAATCTCCCCTAACTGTCAACTCCAATTTCCTATCTGATAAAAACCTGTAGATTCCCTGGTCTGGCCCAATAATAAATCTACCATCCTCAGTAAACTCAAGTCTAGAAAGACCCTGGCTACTTTCCCAAACCCCAACAAGGCCAGAACCTGCTATACTAGACAGGCAAAACAAGGACAGCAAGTACTTCTTTATACTTTTCATATCCATCCCTCCTGCCTATATTTTACACCCTGACCCCTGGCCCTTAGTGACAAAAATATAAAAAACAAATTACAATTTCCTTACAAGAAAAAAGAGCCCTAAAGGCCCTAAATAAATAGTTGAACCAAACCACCTATAATAGAAATACTAACCAAAAGATTCCCTATCCTGTCATAGTCCCTATACCTAACATAGGCAGCTAAAACTGAGACCAAGGCAAAGATAATAGAGACTATACGCTGACCAGTATAGTTGGTAGGCTGGGAAGTAAAGGCTAAAATTGCCAAAAATATTCCAAAAGCAATATTCAAGATAAAGGTCAACCTATTATTTGACTGATAGAGTAGGACCTGTAATATAAGTGTAAAAGCCAATAAAAACATATAGAAAATAAATAAATAACCTAGTGCCATACTATCGCCTCCTTTGTATATATATTTACCCTAAAAGCCCAGCTTCAAAAGAAAACTTTCTAGAGGGCCTAGTCCCAGAAAAAAACAGCTCATATATGATATAATTATTAAAATAAGAAAAGGACAGAAAGGAAGGTATAAAATGATAGATAAAATTAAGGATTTTTACAAGAGAAGCAAGGTAACAGCCATCTTTCTAACTATAATGCTAGGCTACTTTGTCTTCCTTAGCCTAAATGGCGGTAGTACAGATTCCTACACCCTGGCTAAATACGGAGCATTTTTCCCACCAATAATAAAAGAATATGGTGAATACTATAGGTTTATAAGTTCCATCTTCATCCATATAGGACTATCCCATATATTTTTCAACTCCTATGCCCTAACAATACTAGGACCTCAGCTAGAGTATATTATGGGAGGAAAAAAATACTTCCTCTTCTTTCTCCTAACAGGATTTTTTGGTAACCTAGCAACCTATGTATTTAACTTTAACTCCCTATCAGCAGGTGCTTCCGGCAGCCTCTTTGGCCTTCTAGGAGCCATGCTCTTTCTAACCAGAAAGTACAAGGACTTTATAAGTCCCCAGGTTAAAAATTCCATACTTCAAGTAGTAGGAATAAACCTAGTCCTAACCATAGTAGTGCCCAGCATAAGCGTAACAGCCCACCTAGGTGGTCTTATATCTGGCTTCCTACTATCCTTTATATTCTTTAAGTAAGGACCATAAGCTGACCCAAAAACTTGGAACTAAGCCAGGTTTTTGGGTCAGTTTTTTAATCCTATAAAATAGCTATCCCTAGTTCCTATCCCTAAGGAAAATCCTTAGAAATCCTAGGCCTACTAGGACTATAAAGGTAAATAGCCATATAAGCCAAGCATTTGAAAGTAATCCTCCACCTGGATCATGGGAAAAGCTTCTAAATTCCATGGCCAAAATAAAGCCCAGGGAAAAGCCTAGTACTACCATCATGGCCAGAAACTTCTCATCCCTATAGACTGCAAAAGCCATGGCTAAGAGGGATAGGATTCCTAGAAAATTAGTAAGTGAAATCATCCCATGCCTGTCTAGAAGATAAAACCTAAAGACCCAATAGGCCAAGGATAAAAAAGCCACCATTATAAGCTTCCATAAAAGTCCCTTATCCCTTTTCATATAAAGCCCTCCAAGCTACTTATTTAAATTCTCTATAGCATAGTCAGCTTCTTCCTTAGTAAAGCCCTCACCGTATTCAGAAGTTAACTGATCCCAAATAGCATCAGGAGACATGGCCATACTATCCTGATAGTCCCTAGCCTTCTTTAAGGCATTTTCTTTCCAGTCAACTGTCATATTGTCCACTGCATATTGTGCCTCTTCCTCAGTAAATCCCTCACCATGTTCAGAGGTCAGCTGTTTAAAAATTCCAGCCTTAGACATATACATAGTATCTGAATAATTTTCTCCACTCCTAAGGGCATGTTCCTTCCAATCAGCTTCTATATTATCTATAGCATACTGTCCAGCCTCCTGACTAAACTTTTCACCATACTCAGATGTCAACTGTTTATAAAGTCCAGCCTTAGACATAGGCATAGTATCTAGATAGACCCTAGCCTTCTTTAAAGCTGATTGGTAATCCTTCGGAACACTTGTGTCTATTTCAGGTTCTTCTTTTTCCTCAACTTCTTCCTCAGTTTTTTCATCAGTTTTTAGCTCTAGCTTCTCCTCCTTAGACTCCTTATCTGGGTCTGCTGCTGGTTGACTAGAACAAGCAGATAGTCCTAAACTTATAATTACTAATAAAATGAAAAACACTCTCTTATCCCTTTTCATAAACATTCCTCCTCCTTAGATTATTACCCTAAAAATTACATTTTATTATCCAAGGATTTTATCAAACTTAAATAATATGTTACTATTAAAACTGACTTAAAGATTAAAAGAGGTGATTTTTTGAAAGAAGAAAATAGAAAATACTATAGAAAAGAAACTCTAAGGCTAACCCTTCCAGTATTTTTAGAACTACTAATAAGTAGTCTCTTTGGAATGGTAGATATGATGATGGTAGGTAACAGTGGGCCCAGCCATATAACTACACCATCTATAGCAGCAACAGGCATAACCAACCAACTGATGTTTATAGGCATAGCCTTGGCCCAGGCCATGAGTGCTGGAGGAACAGCTATGATTTCAAGATACACTGGGGCTAGGGAGGAGGAAAAGATCCCAAAGGTATTAAAGCATATGATGCTACTAATGCTTCTTATGATCTCCATCCCCTTCCTAATTATAAGTCAGTGGAGGGCAGAGAAAATAATGGCCTTTATAGGGGCTGAAAAGGACACCATAGCCATAGGACTAAGCTACTTTAGAATAGTAACCCTAGGCTTTCTCTTTCAATCCTTAAACCTTGGGCTCTTTGCAGCCATGAGAGGAAGTGGAGATACTAGGACCCCAATGATTATAAATATAGCTGTAAACCTACTAAATGTCCTGGGTAACTATATCTTAATATTTGGTAAGCTAGGCCTAAAGCCCAGAGGATTGACAGGAGCAGGAATATCTACCTCCCTATCCCAGCTAGTAGCCTTTATGGTCCTTCTAGTACTCCTTAGTAAGAAGAAGCATAAGGTAAGGTTTGACCTAGACCAGGGCTTTAAATTTGATAAAAACATAGGAGACAACCTCCTAAAAGTAGGAGGGCCAGCAGCCCTAGAACAGGTGGGATTCAGACTGGGCGTAGTATTTTTTATAAAGATAGTATCCAGCCTAGGAACTACAGCCTATGCCACCCATCAAATAGCGTCAAATATAATCAGCCTCTCCTTTGCACCAGGCCAAGCCTTTGGTATAGCAGCATCCACCTTAGTAGGCCGATCCCTCGGGGAGAAAAAGGTCCACAAGGCTGAAAACTTCATAGTAGAAAGTAAGAGGCTGGCCCTTATAGCTTCAGTATTTTTTGGGCTAATCTTCTACTTCTTTGGGAAAAACTTAGTGGCTCTCTACACAGAAGATCCAAATATAATAGAGATGTCGGAAAATGTAATGAAGATTATAGCCCTAATCCAGCCCTTCCAAGGCCTAACCTTCGCTATATCTGGTGGCCTAAGGGGAGCAGGGGACACTGTCTCCACCCTAATAGTAACCATAATAGGAGTTTTTATAATCCGAATTTCCCTAGCCCAAATCTTTATAAAAAACCTAGGCCTAGGAGTCAGCGGTGCCTGGCTAGCCATGCTCTTTGATCAATTAGTAAGGTGGCTGGGAATAAATATAAGATACAAGACAGGAAAGTGGAAAAATATAAAATTAAAATAAAACACAAAAAAGCTATTCAAAAATGAATAGCTTTTAATCTCTAAATATACTCTTACTCAAGAAGACTTTTGTAGTCGTCTCCGCCTTCTTCCCAAGCTTTCATACCGCCCTCTAAAGTATAGATTTGATCTGGTGATAATCCCATTTCAATTAATAAATCTGTAGCTTTTTGAGCATATGATTTACCTGAGTAGCAAATTAATACATACTTGTCATCTGCATTTCCTGTCTCATTACCAGTTGCATTTGTAAGACCTGCTTTTAGACTTTCAATTCCTGCTGCATCATCTCCACCCTTGTTAGCTGCATCAACATCTGCATCATAAGCGCCTTTAATATGGCTTGTGTTATAGTCCTCTACTTTTCTTACGTCAAGTAGCACATAATCATCTGATCCTGCTTCAACAGCTGTCTTAACTTCCTCTGGTGAAACATACTTCATTTCGTTAGCTGCAGCTTCTTCTTTCTTTCCACAACCTGTTAATAATAGTGAAGCCACTACTAAAACTGACATTAAAACCAATAATTTCTTATTTCTCAAATTTCTTACCTCCAATAATTTTATTTTCATGTTATATTTTACAATATAGTTAAGATTATATCTAATAGAAAACATTTATAATTTTATTAAAGCTATTGTATTTATCTATAAGCCTTGATTTTTCAATAATCCCCTAATTTTTCCCCCTTTTTTAAGATAAACTTAAAGTAAAGAAGGACTAAATCCTAAAAATAGCCCATTAAAATAATCTATAGAGGCTAGTAAAGCTTAGATTATTTCTATAGTCAATCAAGCCCTTAAGCTTAAAAGTCCATTACTATCTGCTATAATAGAATAAATCCAAAGGAGGTGATTTTAAATTGTTTATAAGCCTAGGGCTATTAGCCCTAATTTCAAGTATACTAAGCCTCTCAAACTACATTAGGGGAAAGGACCACAGGCTAAAGGCAGCCATAGCTCTTATACTAACTAGCCTAAGCCTAGTATCAAAAGACCTGGCCCTACTTAAATGGGTAGGAAATAGAGACTGGGCGGCCATAGAAGATGTAATACCAACTATGACCAAGGTCTACCTTCCCCTAATACTTATAATCACAATCCTAAACCTAATGCCCCTAGCCCTAGAGCTAAGGAAAGAAGGCAAGAAGCCCAGTCTCTAAAAGACAGGCTTCTTTTTAAATTTAATCTAATCCATTCTTCCCCACTTCATTTCTAAACCCTTATCATCATATTTCTTCCTCTTAGCACTTATATTTTCTATCCTAATCCTATATAGATTTGTCCTAGAAAGACCTGCATCTATAGCAGACCCAAAGTACTTCATCTTATCTGGACTATATTTTTCACATATAAGCCTCATAGCCTCAACCTTCTCCTCCTGATTCTCAATTTCCTCAACCAAGCCATTAACCATAGCCGACTCAAACTCTGTAGTAAAAACACTACTTATAAACTTAAGAGCCTTTGAAGGGTCACTATTCATTTTTTCAAGCTCCTCATAACTATAGTTCTCTGGTATCTCTTGATGGCCTACAAAAACCAGGCTAACATTAGGATTATCTTTTAAAAGTTTTAGTTTCTTTCCCTCCTTGGCAGAATGAAAATATAGATAATCCCCATCTCTAGCTATGGACAAGGGCAGACTATAGGTCCTATCTCCATCTACCATAGACATAACCCCATAATCAGACCTATCTATTAAGTCTAGGCCAAAATCTCTTGGCATCTCCCTATCCTTTCTCCTCATTAAATCCCTCCTCTAAGATTAGCTCTTCCAAAAACTCTCTAAACCCACTCCCTAAAATCAGAATAATAGAGACCTGATCTCCTAGTTTTATTATATCAATTTAGGGACAGTCTTAAAATATTTTTGATTTATAAAAAATTAGGATATAATAAGGCTAGTTTAAGCTTTCTATATTTAAAAGTGGAGGTGATAAAATGAATTTTTTAGACTCACTAAGGTCCTACTATAGGGAAAATAAGCTAAGCAGACTTCTAGCCAATGGATTTTTCCTTCTTATCCTATTAGGCTATCTACTGCCAGCAATCCTAGCTTTATCAGGCTCTGATCAACTAGCCAGCAAATTCCTTAACTTTAGAAGCACCACCCTAGGACTAGACTCTATTATAAGTCTGCCCTTAATCCTTGTGTTTATGAGAAGCTACACACTATCTATCTTAGATAACAAAACTCTTGGAAGCCTATACTCTATTATACTAATCCTAAACCTAGGCTTTCTTATTTTTGGAATCCTAATGTCAGGAACCCCTTTTTCAGCAAGAGATCTTTTACTAGTTCTACCTTTTATATTTTTAATCTTTCTAAGAGTCCCTAATAAACCGGGGAAAAATAAGATCCAGCACTTCCATAATATAAATCATCTATCTGCACTTATCTCTATAGTACTACCCCTATTCCTACTAGGACTTATTGGAAAATTTGCCTTTTCTTTTATAGTTTAAGATTTACTTATAGCCTTGAGAATTCCAAGTTTATGCTTATTTATCTTCCTTTAATTATAAAGAGGTGAAGGAACTGCAGCTCCTTCACCTCTTTATTTTATAGCTTATCTTTTGAGAAGGATCTTCTCCCTCTATTTCCAAAGTACTTGTAATCTATACCCCTAATTTCACACCATTCTTTAGGGCTACCCTTTATAATTAGGTCGCTGGTTTTTAAGTCTTCCAGTCCTTCCTTGCCTAGTAGGGTTAGGATTACTTTTATTTCATACTTCCATTTTTCTAAAATCTCTATACTTCTTTCTAGATCATAGTTTACTACCATGTCAAGTATGCTTCCTGCTACTCCTACAGAACTTGCTCCTAGACTTAAGGACTTAACTATGTCCAGGGGATTTCTTATTCCGCCTGTTGCTATAATTTCCATAGACTGCATAAATTCCTGAGCTTCCAAAAGAGATATAACAGTTGATTGACCGAAGTCTTCTAGGTAGTTATACTCCCTTTCATCTCTTCTGAAGTTTTCAATCTTAGCAAAGTTGGTTCCACCATATCCACCTAGATCTACTATCTTTACCCCTATGGATTCTAGTCTTTCCAGGGTTTCCCTGCTCATACCAAATCCTACTTCCTTAACTATTATAGGAAGGTCTAGCCCATTTACTAGTTTTTCTATAGAGCTTAGCCACCTGCTAAAGTTTCTGTCCCCTTCTGGCATAACCAGCTCCTGAGCTGTATTTACATGGATTTGTAGTATGTCAGCTTCCAGAATATCTATTGCTTTTTTTGCATTTTCTAGGCTGTGTTCTGCTCCAAGATTGGCCATTATAATCCCCTTAGGGTTCTCTTCCCTTATTACCTTAAAGCTATGGGCCAATTCCTGGTCCTTTACAGCCACACTTAGGGATCCTGAAGCCATAGGTATTTCTAGGGCCCTTGCCAACTGACTTAGTTTTCTATTTATCTCCTTGGTCTTAAGGCTGCCTCCTGTCATAGCATTTATGAAGAAGGGGCTGTCTATCTTATAACCTGCAAGACTAGTAGATGTATCTACCTTTGCCAGGTCTATTTCTGAAAAAGAGTTGTGAACAAACTTTAAGTTGTCAAAGTCGGATATTTTTTCTTCATGATGGAACTCCATGGCTAGATTTACATGATCATCCTTCTTATTTCTCATTGGCTTCCTCCTCATATATTTTTAGTGGAAGGTAGTCTATGTCAGCCTCATTAAAGCTTTCTACAAGCTTTTTCTTGTCTATTCCTGACTTGAATATTCCTATACCACAGTCTCCTCCCCCTGCTCCAGAGGACTTACCAAAGCCTCCAAAGCTCTCCACTATATTGCAAAGCTTCCTCAAGCTTTCTGTCTCTATATTTACACCTAATTCACTGGCGAAATTAACTAGAAGCCTTCTGTTTTGCCATATGGCTTCTTGTATTCTATCAAGGTCATTGTTCTTAAAACCCTTGATCATACTATCTACAACAAGCCTGCTGTCCTCTAGGAACTTTTGATAGTAAAGATTATTTAGGCTCTTCTTATCCTTAACCCTATCTACGAGATTGGCTGTGCTGACTGGTGATTTTGTCCAGCCCACTACAAACTCAAAGTTATCTGGGTAGGGAAGTCTCTCTATTTCAAGCATTGGCCAGTCTAGGTCCATCAAGTCCCTAATGGATTTCTCCTTCATTTTCTCAAGAACCCAGTCCCTATCAAAAGACCTATAGGCTACTATTCCCCCATATACACTACAGGCTATATCTCCACAAGATCCACCAGTATTAACCTGGAGTTGGGCAATACTTGCCAGCTTGAAAAGCTCCAAGTCTGAAATATCTATCTTGTAGTAGCTGGCAAGAGCCTTGACTGTAGCCACTGTAACAGCTGCACTAGATCCAAGACCATATTTCTTGCCCTCCTTAGACTCCATCTGGCTTTCCACCCTTAAATGGTAGAGGCCCAAGTCTATATTATTCTCCCTACAGTAATTTTCAACGGTCCTAATAGAAGCCATTACATAGGATAGTCTGTTGTCCCGTTTGTCTAGAACTACCCTAGATCTAGACCTTTTCCATAGAATAGGTGAATTATCATAGGTGGTTATACTGCCCTCTTCATCTGCCTCTTCCAAGCTAACAGATATAAAGGCATCTACTGCAGCTAAGACTGCCTTGTTGCCAGCTTCTACTACAGCATACTCCCCACCAATATATAATTTTCCTGCTGCCTTACATTCAATCATAACTATCTCCTTTACAAGCTAGCAACACCTGGGCCTACCCCAGACTTAACTATGCTTTCACTACTAAATTTTTTTAAAAGTCTTTCAACTATTATATCAAATTCTGATTTTCTGCATATAAGCTTTACATTTGGACCTGCATCCATAGTAAAGTAACAGTCTATGCCCTCTGCCCTAAGCTCCTTTACTATGGCCATAGCCTCCAGACTTTCTTTCTGCCAATAAAGTATTGGGGGCTTGGCTCCTAGCATTGTAGCATGCATCATAAGGCTATTTCTCTCGGCTATCTGACCTATTTCTTTAAGCTTTCTATCCTTTATAGCTAGTTTTATAGCCTTAAGGTCTTCCTCACTTGATTCTAACCAGGGCTTATAAAAAGGTGAACTTTCCACTGTATTTTTCATGGCTAATCTGCTGGAAATTTCCTTTTTATCCTTATTAACTATTATAATTATTAGGCCTATATCAAAGTCTCCATCATCCACTTTTACAGCCTTAGAACTTTCATTTGACCAACCCTTTTGCCACTCTACAAAACCACCATATATACTTCTTGTAGCAGATCCTGAACCTCTTCTGGCAAAGGTTGATAGGACCTCTCTATCAAGTTTTAAATCCAGGGCCTGATTTA
The DNA here is from genome assembly GCA_030152145.1 of Tissierellales bacterium. GTDB lineage: Bacteria > Bacillota > Clostridia > Tissierellales > JASKZW01 > JASLIL01. Next base: position 20,675 of record JASLIL010000001.1, on the reverse strand, counting down.
GGGCCTGGGAAAGGGCTGCAAAGCCAGAAGCTGAAGAAGCCAAGCCTGCAGCAGTGGGAATATGATTGTAACTTCTTACTGTCACCCTATAATCCACAGAGGCCTCTTTTCTAAATATATCTACAAAGTCAAATACCCTGGTACTGGCCTGGCCAGTCTGAAGCTGACCATCTAAATAGAACTGGTCCTCTCTTAAGTCCTGACTAAATTCTACATAGGTATCTGTATAAAAACAATCTAGGGTCATAGAAAGAGAGCTGGAATTTGGTATTATTAGTTCCTCATCTGCCTTCCCCCAATATTTAATAAAAGCTATATTTGAATAGGCTCTTGCACCGGCACTAAGCATCTTTATCATCTCCTAAATAAGAAATCCAAACCTGATTTGCTCCAGCCTTTAGGAGTTCTTCTCTTATATTATGGCTGGCTTCCATACTGGCTGCCAGAGCTATTATACTTCCACCGTGGCCGCCTCCTGTTAGCTTTCCTCCCAAGGCTCCATTTTCCATGGAAACCCTAAGAAGCTGGTCTAGCTTTTCATTACTAACTCCTAGCTTTGAAAGGTGCATATGGGCCTCCAGCATATATAGGCCTAACTTTTCCAGCCTATTTTCCTCCAGGGCCAGTCTAGCAAAGTAGGCCAACTCACCTAGCTTATCTATGTGGGCTCTGGCCCTTACTTCATCTTGGCCTAAGAGGCTCTTAACTTCCTCCACAGCCTTCCTTGTCTCTCCTTTTTCACCTGAATCTGCCACTATCAAGTAGCCATCTAGGGAGAAGTCAAAAACTTCCATCCCCCTATCCTTTATATAGTAGAGACTTTCCTCCCTAGCTATTGTTGCTGCATCCAGGCCACTAGGGTTTCCGTGAACTAATTTTTCTGATATATTGGCCCAATCCATAAGCTCCTGGCAACTTAATTTCATCTGGAAATATCCGTCTAAGGCCCTTGCTAAAGCTACTGCTACTGCTGCACTAGATCCCATACCTCTTTCTGAAGGAATACTAGTTTCTATCTTAGTTGAGAACTTCTGATCCTCTAAATTATAAGCTTTTAAAAATTCATCTACCATTAGCCTAAGGCCATCTATAGTCCTGTCTGCCAAGTCTAAAGGTCCCTTATAGTATTGACAATCTATAGCTATAGGTCCCTTGCTAGGGCTTATCTTACAGCTGGTCTTAGCTGCTGGAAAGGGTATTGCTATAGCAGGTTTATTGTATACTACAGAATGTTCTCCCATTAGTATAATTTTTCCTGAAGCCTCTGCCCTATATTCACATGGATTCATAAAAACACCTCTTTATAAAAATTTTCCTATTATCCAGGGAGCTGCATAGAGTGTCATAAACTGGACTCCATAGTTTACTCCCAACTTATTAAGGCTACCACAGGTAAAACCTATTAAAAGAACACCAAAAACATTTATTAAGCCTGCATCCATATAGGAAAGCAAGACTATAAAGGAAATAAAGAGTCCTAAAATTGCCTCATGGGGAATTTTTCTAAGGACAAAATTGGATATTCTACCTGCATACCTGTTGGTTATAAAATAAGTAATGCTAACAGCTATAAGGCTGCCTAGAACTATGGCCAAGGCAAACTCCCCTCTTGTAAGCATATGGTGCAGATTTTTATCTACAGTAAATCTAGGTTCAGCATTAAAAAGAGCTGATCCTGGTCCTATGGCTGTAGGAGATAGGGGAACTCCTAGGGCTATCAAGGGTATGGTTATACCTGATATATAGGTGGCTTGGGCTAGGCTTGACATAGTAGATATGGCCCTATTGGCTCTTTCTGTCGGGTCCTTAACCCTATTTGCCATTGCCTCACCTATTAATATAGTCAGACCTACTGGACTTAAAACAAAGAGAAAATTAGCTATAATAGCTGCTATGCTGGCACTTCTAATTTCTTCCCTAGTAAGAATCTTAAAGGGATTTAAGCTCCTGTTATCATCATCTAGGGGGATTCTAATTTCCTTTTTCCCCTGTCTTAGCATCTGCTTTCTTTTTTCAGTATTTAAAAGTTCAACCAAGGACACTATTAAAGGGCCTATGGTTATGCCTAGGAAAAAAGATGTACTGATATTTACATCTTGAGGAACCAGTCCTAGGCCCCAGTAAAGATGTCTAAGCCCCATAAATAAAATAGATAGGGGTATTATACTTGCTAAAGATAAAATCTTGTTTTTTCCAATTAAAGACAAAAATATAACTCCTAAAATAAAGAGAAGGGGCGCAAACTCCTTTATAGTCTCCCCATAGGCTGCCAATATATTTGCCAAGGCAAGAGACAGGGGAACCGATATAAGAGTACCTATCATGGACCCGACTGCCATTTTTTTTATTACCATGGCAGATAGGCCCCTGTCCTTTAAATAAAGAGAATGTTCCATCATGGGACTGGACATAACTCCACCAGGCAATCCTACTAAGGCTGTTGGAATAGCATTTATAAGGTTTAAGGTTACTATAGCTGATATAAAAAATGACAGTACAACTATAGGCTCAACTCCTGCAAGAACAACAGTTAGGGTTATGGGCATTAAAACTGAAGTTTCATCGGTACCTGGTATAAAACCAATAAAAGTATATATAAATACAGCCAGCAAGGCTGCTATGATCATCTTTATAAGAATACTCATTTCTCTTCTCCTTCTTTAATAATTATTCTCTTAGGTTTAATAAGTAGGGTGGATAATAAAAATCCCAGTAGAGCTCCTCCTAGACCAAAAAACAATTGCCTGGTCCTATTAGCTTGACCTGCTAAAAAGTAGGCCGCCATAGTGCTAGTGGAGGAAATAAATATGGCTAAAACCAAGGATCTTATTTCAACTATATCTCCCCAGATCTCCACTCTTTCCTTTTCCTTCATATAATCATTCCCTTCTAAAATATATCTTTATAATATTATAGATTTTTAGTTCATAAGTAACATTGTGATTACAATATACTTCTACCTAGTAAATTATTATAAGCTTTTTTAGGGAAAAAGTCATTTTTACTGGGAAAATAATCCCCACAAAAATAGGGAGATCTAATAATCTCCCTATAGTTCTCACTGGAATAACTCAAATCTATGGTCCTGCTTTCTTAGATTATCCGGTCTATTCCTATCTATTTTTTCTAAAAACATATTAAGGGGCCTCACATAGTATTCATAAGGTGGGTAAAGACATTGATAGCTAACTAGCTTCTCACCTGTTTCTGAATGAATTACCAGCTTATGAACATAGTAAAGTTTACCCTTAAAGTGTATGTAGGGCCTATTTTCTATAATTTCTCTCATTCCTATCCTTCCTCTCTAGTTTCATCTATATATCTACCCGATTTTTCTACCACAAATTTATTTTCTATGTAATAATATAGATATTATTAAAAAGGAGTTAAGACAATGAAAGAATATAAGGAAATAAACAAATCATTTTGGACCTACATTATCCCCTCTATTTTGGTTACCAGTCTGGGAATGTTCTACAGTATATTAGATGGTCTTTTTATAGGAAATGCCCTAGGAGACCCGGGACTGGCTAGTATTAACTTGGTCTGGCCTATTACAGCCTTTATAACAGCTCTAGCTACTGGCATAGGTGTTGGAGGGGCTGTTAACCTAGCTATTTTAAGGGGAGAGAAAAAAGAAGATGATCTTTTAAATACCATGGGCAACACCCTATTTTTATTGGCCCTATCCAGTATCTTAATATCCAGCCTCCTTTATTTTTTGGCACCAGCTATACTAAGGCTCTTAGGGGCCCAGGACCTAATATTTGACTATGCCCTAGATTATGGAAGGGTTATTATACTAGGATCTTTCTTCCAGCTATTTTCACTGGGGGTCAATCCTCTTCTAAGAAACCAGGGAAGGCCAAGACAGGCCATGTTATTTATGATTTTAGGATTAATTACAAACTTAATACTAGACTATATCTTAATCTTTAAGGTCCAACTAGGACTTTTGGGGGCTGGCCTAGCCACAATAGCTGGCCAGGCTCTGGCCAGTGTTTTCAGCCTTAAGAGCCTTTTAAATTCAGCAGACTTAAAATTCCACAACCTAAGACCTAGGACTTCCTATATTAGGTCTATACTTAATGTTGGACTGTCACCTTTTGGACTGGCCTTTGCCCCATCCATAATTATTATTTTTACCAATTGGCTGGCCCTAAAACATGGTGGTGACAAGGCTGTGGCTGCCTATTCTATACTGGGCTATTCCATACAGACAATACAACATGTTCTCCAGGGTGCCAGCGACGGAGTTCAGCCTCTTATAAGCTACTATAGTGGTTCTAAGCGCCAGGACCTAGTTGACTATCTCCTGGTAAAAACCCTAAAATTTGTCCTGGTTATATCCCTGGTCTTTAGTCTTATCTTCCTCAGTTTGAAAAAGCAAATTCCTCTAATTTTTGGAGCTTCTGAGGAAGTTAGTAAAATAGTGCTGGACGCTATATTTATTTCCAGCTTTACCTTTGTTTTTACAGGCATAGTTAGGTTAAGCTCCTCCTACTTCTACGCCATAAATGAAAATAAGCTTTCAAGAAAGTTAGTTTATCTAGAACCTCTCCTGGTGGCACCTATCTGCCTCTTAGTTCTAGCCAGGGTCTTCTCCCTTAATGGAATCTGGGCTTCAGTGCCCTTGACCCAGTTTATAATGACTCTTATATCTGCCTTCAATTTTAAAAACTACCATAAGAAGAATAATATAAAATCACCTTAAATCTAAAAGTTTAAGGTGATTTTATATTATAGATTCTATGAATTTTATATCTAATCTAAAGAAATTTTATAGGCCATAGCCTGGAGTACTGTACTACCAGCCAGGACTACATTTAAGAAATAGTAGGCCATATGGCTTCCCTTATCTAACATGGTTAGGGATAGGATTGAAACCATGACTAAAATTACAAGTGACCAAAAAAACATAGGCTGAGCCTCCCTCTCCCTATAGGATCTGGCTGCCACTACTAAAATAAGAGAAAATACTAGTATAAGGCCAAGTTTAAAAAGTCCCTGAGATAGGCTGGCTTCTAGTAGGCTATTAATATATGATATTTTCCCTGTAAGAGCCAGCTTGTTTCGACTTATGTAATCTATTAGAAAGGCCATTACTAGTAGCAATGATTCCAGAGCTAATATTAACTTCTTTTTCACTTTTATCACTCCTTTAGGTCTATAATTCATTCCTATTAGAAGATAACATTCTTTTAAAGGCCTGTCTAATTACTTTTATTTATACATATATAGAGACTATATCCTCCCTCTATAAATTGACATACTCTTGATATACTCTATGTTTTTCACCCAGCTGCTATTTACAAAACTTTATAAATATAAAAAAAGAAGGGTTTAAACCCTTCTTTCTAGCCTGTAAATTATAAGCTGAACTAAAGTAGATAGGAATAAAAGTAGGGATATATAGTAGTAGGATCTATTTAAATCCTTGCTATAAAAAACTATATAGACCAAACTTCCAACTAGTAGGACCTCTGTCCATATAGCCCCAAAACTCCTCTCTCCCCTTAAAATATTCCTAAGGACAAGTAGGCTAAAAATCAGTAAAATTCCAATTAAAGCAATCTTTATTAGACCAAGAGGAAGCTTAGCCTCAAGCTTGGAATTTAGATAGACCATATGTCTTTGCATACCCATCTTGTGCTTGCTTGTATAGGCTAGGATAGCATTGGCTAAAAATATTAAAAGCTCCAGGCCCATTAATAATATTTTCAAGCCTCTTCTTCTAGTAGATTGCTGCCTTGTCATCAGATAGGTCACCTACATTTTTATACTCTACTCCGTCTTTCTTAGGATCTCCAACCTGCACTGGAAGATCATCATGCATCTGCCACTCAAACCATCCACCATCATACATACTCATATTGGTATAGCCATTTTCATACATTATAAGAAAAGGAATAGCTGCTCTCCAGCCAGTACCACAATAGAAGGCAAGTTCATTTGAATCATCAAAATCCAAGTCCTTCCAAAGTTCCTTCATTTCCTCCATATTTATAACCCTGCCATCTTCATGAGTATAGTCTTCCATAGTGAAGGCTGAGCTACCACCCTTGCCCCAAACTGCTCCCTTAGGCTCTCCACCCTTAGGAATATAGGAATATCCACTGGTATTGCCTATAAACTCCTCATAGGAACGAATACTAACAAGCTTAAAGTTAGAATTATTTTCAAGTTTTTCCTTGGCTTCTTCTAAACTTGTCCAATACTCTGGGTGAGCTGGAACTTCTATACCAAAATCCTCTACTTTCTCTCCAAGATTAGACTCCTTGTCAACCTCATAGCCTGCTGCCTTCCAAGCCTCCATACCACCATTTAAAATTTTTACATTTTCAACACCTAGCCATAGGTAGGCATAGGCTACCCTAGCTACAGCTGATGGATCTACACTATAAAGTATGGCTGTTGTGTCCTTTGTAACACCCATCTCCAGTAATGAGTTTTCTATTTCCTCTGCTGGTCTTAAATTCCACAGTGGTTCATCTTCTACACTACTTGTATCCACATGGATTGCTCCTGGCACATGACCATCCTTATAGTCTGGACTATCACTTTCTGTTCCCCAAGATGCTTCCAAAACAACATAGTCTTCTGACTCTGGCTGATTGCCATCTATAACAGACTTAAGCCAGTCTGCTTCTACATAAACCTTAGTTTTATCCAAGGCCTCAATTTCCTTTGACTCCTCAACTACTTGACCTGAGTCTTCCTTTGGTTTTTCTGTCTCCTTAGCTTGATCCTTGCAAGCTGTTAAAACTGTAAGCATCAGTACACTTATCATGACTAATGCAAGTAATCTTTTTTTCATCTTAGATCCTCCTAATAGTAATATAATTTCTAGCTATGGCTAATATGCCTATTTGAGAATATCATCTTAAGATTTTCTTGTCTAATAGTTTTTTTCTATGATATTTCTCCTACTATTTTATTTTCTAATACTTATCTAAGATCCATAAAAAGCCCCATAAATCTCTTAGATAGACTTATGAGGCTCTTCCTATATTAAGTAATTTCTTGATCTTTTTCTTATATCATATATTCCCAGACCTATAAAACCTATAACCATAAGGCTTACACCTATTATGCTCCTATACCGAAAGGCTAGTTTAAGGCTTAAAATATGTCTTAAGACTACTCCCCCATAGGCCCAAAGGACTCCAAAACCATAGTATTCAGATCTTAGGCTATCTAGTATGGATATGGAAAATAAAAGACCTAAGATTAAAAAGGTAAGTGTCCAGGTTTCATTGGATACACCAAAGGCCAAAAGACCCTGACTTTCCAAAAATATAAAGGCGTTGGATATAAATCTTATGCTGATCCAGCCCAAGTAAAAGTCAAAAACTGCCTTAGCCAGCTCTTCCTCCTTAGACCTTAAGGCCTGCTTCTTAAAATTTAGACTCATCCTATATAGACCTATAAACACAAGGCCTATGGCCAAGATAGTAAGGTTAAAATTCTCATAGTGCCAGGCAAAAAGCCATATAAAAGTTCCCAAGCTCTCTAGAATAAAATATAGGAGCTGTTCCTTCCTTATAGACTTAAGAAAATCCCTATCCCTTAGGGCATATAAAAAGTATCTTCCAATCAACCAATAACTAGGTATAAGAATTAAAAAGCTATAGACTGTTGGCAAAAATAGATTATCAAACTTCTTGTAAATTTCAAGACTGGTCCTATTATTTAAAGGTATAAGATTAAAAATCACAAAGGCTAGTAAGCTTAAACCATAGCTAGCCTTGGCTACTACTCTTATCTTTCTTTCCTTCTTCATCTCTATCCCCTTCCCTTAACCCAACTTCATTCTAGCACTAGCTCTTTTAAACTTAAAGGGAATGAGATATTTTCTATAATCCTTGAGCTTACTATTAAACTAGGCTATAGTCTAATAAACCTGCATATAGCCCTTGGACTTTGTCAATATATTCCTAAGAATGATCTTAGCCATGTACTTTTCCGAATTTTTTTCTAATTGCTGGGATTTACTATGGGCTAAATAATTTTTAGTCACAAAACCTGTGTCCCTCATTATAACTCCATAATTAGCACTGGGAAGTGTGAAACTTCTTGGACTTTTTATATAGTCCAGCACATAAAAAAGTATGGCATGAACTTCTTCCCTTCTTAGCTTCTGACTTCTATTTAACTCCCCATCTAAAAAACCTCTATTTTCTATGATCTCCAGCTCATTAAATACATTATTATGGGGCAAGATCCCCTCTACCAAGGGTAGTTCTACTGTAACCCTGGTGGAAGTATTTATAAAATCCATGGAATTTATAAGCTTAAAGAAGCTTTTCAAGCCCTTGTCCTCTAATACCTTCTGTAAATAAACCAGGGTCTTCTCCTGGTGATTTTTCTTTGATTGGTAGTCCCTAACCCTAATTTTTCTAAAGTTAGGGCTGAAAATAAAGCTAAGGGAAAATTCCGTAGTATAGATAGAATTATCCTCAAAAACACCTATAGCTTCACTTATGTCAAGATCAGATAAACGCTCTATAATTTTAAGCTTATCTGGGTTTGTAGGTCCTACTAAAGCTAGTTTAAACTTGTCCATACTACACCTCCTAACTATAATATACCATAGCAAGAAGAACTTTTAACAAAAATATAAAAGGAAAAGGGGCTGGAAAATCCAGCCCCCAAAGGTTTATCTATTTTTTATCTAGCTTCATAAGTAGTTTAATCTTCTAAAATTTTACATAGGTCTTCTATTAAAGAGTCACAATAGTCCTTGTCTTCTATAATGTCATTTAAGCTCCTGCACTTGCCATCCTTACAAACCTCTAGTTGGCAGTCTTTCTCTAAAATTTTATTGTCCTCCATAGCCTTAACTCCCCCCATATTTTTAATATAGTTATATCTTAACATATTTTCTATATTTTTAGAATATTTGAAAGAGTCTTATTATAAGTATCTTTAAAGTATATTTATAAAATACATTTTTATATGACTTCCTTTAGAATAGCCATCTCATCCTTTAATTCTTCTATGGTGTGATTTATAAATTTTCCATTATATTCTATAAAGGGTATTTTAAGGCCATGTTCTTCCAGTAGGCCCTCCATCTCCTCTACAAATATACCCCTTCCCTCCACTGACTTTACTTCATTTATAAGGTCATTAAGCCTGGTATTTCTTTTTAACTCCCCTCCCCATTCTCCTGAACAGGTTACATTTACACCACAGGTAGGACTGCCATATACACCTATAATAGCTAAAACATTATAGTCATTCTTCTCATACTCTATCATCTGATGGACATAAGGCATAAACAACTGCCTGCACTGATCTCTGTAGTGGAAATTATCAAACTGTTCTCTAGTATGTCCCCATCTTTTTAAGCCATAGCAATAGGCCTCTGGACAAGGCAGCTGAACAATTCTTATATTTTCATCTATTAAAAAACTAAGCAAGGTCTTCTTGCTTTCCTCTACATTCTTCCTATTCTTCTTTACCTTTGAAAGGCTATTTAATATACAATGAGATACAAATACTATGTTTTCCATCCTATCTCTCCTATAATAAATTTACAATCTAAGCTAATTGTATGTAATAGGAGGATTTATTTCTATAATAATTAGATTATTTAATAAGTAAATTTAAGATATAAGTCTAAATTATATAAAAGGCTTCTAATACTCCAGTCAAAGCTTAAACTTTGCTGGCCCCTATAAAATTGAATAATTAGCTTATTTATGCTAAAATATTTAGTATTGTCTAATTGGAAAAACCTTAAATATCTTGACTATTCAAGATATTTTTTATTTATTAAAGTCTAGTTCTAAATAATTAGGCTAGCTTATGATAAAATTAAAACTAAGGAGGATGATTTCTTGAAAAAAACTTTTAAAAACAGCAGATCTATTTTGACTTTTATTTTGCTAGTGTCCTTTCTTCTAAACTTCCCTATGACTAATAAAGTCCTAGCCCAGGAAAATAGAAAGGCAATAGTATTTGTTATAGATGAAGTTAGTTTAGATGAAATACTTAATACAGACACACCTAATTTTGATAGATTAATTGATGAGGGTGCTATAGGTATGATGAACACCCGTGGAAAATCAAGTGTTAACAATAAGGGCAGTGCCTATTTAAGTTTGGGTATGGGAGTTAGGACCCTGGCATCTACCAAGGGGGACCTGGCCTTTGAGAGGCAGGAGCTTTACTCTCCAACAGAAAATCCAAGTCTAGATAGAGGCTTTAAGGCCCAGGACCTTTACAGGCTTTATACTGGAGTTAGTCCAGCTAAAGGAGATATCCTAAATATTGCTATTGAAGATATTAGAAGGACTACATCAAAGGTTACTCCCAACAATAAGTTAGGCCTACTAGGTCAACTAGCTAGGGATAACAATATATCCATAGGAGTTTTAGGAAATAGAGATTCAAGTAGTCCTAAAAGAGAGTTTACCATGATGGCCATAGATGAAAATGGTATTATACCCTATGGTTATGTGTCAGAAGAACTTCTTAAGGCTGACCCTAATTCCCTTAGTGGCCTAAGTCTTGATCATGAAATTATGCTGGATAAATTTAATAGCTTGAAAAATAAGGCTGACCTAATATTTATAGACTATGGTGATACAGTTAGGGCCCAGCAATATACCAGGTTGGCCACTGATTCTATAAGGGAAATACAAAAGATAAAAACCATAAAAGAGGCTGATAAGTTTCTAGGACAAGTAATAGATAGTGTCGACCTTGATAAGACTATGCTTATGGTCATATCCCCTAATCCGTCAAAAAACATGGTGGACCAGGGTAACTTTGGATTGACTCCAATAATTCTCAAGAGTCCAGACCTAGACAAAGGTCTTTTAAGCTCTACTACTACCAATAGGAAGGGCCTGGTTACAAACTTTGACTTTGGACCCAGCCTACTACATTTTCTAGGCCTTGAAAAGACTAATGACTTTATAGGCACTAGTATTCAGTCTGTGAAAACAGATGATGCTAGATCCTATATCCTAAATCTACAGGATCAAAGTCTCTATTTAAGAAGCTATAGGAAGTTCTTTCACTGGACCTTTATAGGCTTAATTTTAGTTTGCCTACTGGCCTACTACCTGCCTATAGTAAATAGGAAGCTTGGAAGGAAAAAAGACCATGTAAAATACCTGGTCTATACTATACTGGCCCTACCACTTACTATGATGACTGTATCCATATTTGGCTATAGCTTTATAGTTCTGGACCTGGCCTATGTATTTATCCTAGCCTTTATTCTAGGTTTTGTGCTGGATAAACTTTTTAAAAATGAATTTAAGACCATAAGTTTTATAGCTTTTTTAAATACAGGTCTCTTGCTTCTAGATGTATTTAAAATTAAAAACCTTATGATTATTTCACCTCTAGGATCTGATGCCATAGCTGGTGGAAGATTCTACGGCATAGGAAATGACTATATGGGAATACTTTTAGGATCTATAATAATTGGCTTATTTAGCTTCTATGAGTATAGAAGGCCTAAGAAACTTACTATGGCCTTAGTAACAACAGCTCTTCTAGGGCTAGCTACAGTAGCCCTAAGCCCTATATTTGGTGCTAATATGGGTGGAACTCTTTCTAGTATGGCAGTAATCTTAGTATCTTTACTGGTAATATTTGATAAGAAACTGTCCTTCAAAAAGTTAATTATATTGGCTATAGTAGTATCTATTTTTATAATAGCTGTAGCAAGCTTAGATTTCCTCTTTAATCCTAACCCAACCCATGCTGGAAAAGCTATTGGGGCCTTGGTTACTGGTGGAGGATTTAATAAACTCTTTGAAATAATTGAGATAAAATTAAGGCAGGTATTTTGGAACCTATTTAATGCTTCCTGGAATATAGTATTCTTCCTAAATATTATTATACTAGGCCTATACCATAAGTTTAAAAAAGAAGATCTAGCTGAAATCCAAAGGTCCTATCCTATGATTTTTAAGGGTTTTAAGATTATATTAGTAGCTGCTATATTTATTTTCCTCTTTAATGATACCGGAACTATAGCTGCTGCCCTTATACTATCTTTCTTAACTGCCCCACTAGGTCTACTGCTAAATAAAAAACAAAATTAAGTCTATAATCAACCTCCTGCCTAGCTTAAGGGCCAGGAGGTTCTTTTTATCCTATAGAAAGCTTTATTTATAGAGATTTAAGATTAACTTGGGTATAGGTTTACTAGTTGAACTGTGCTATAATCAATCTTATTATTATTTTGGAGGTTATAAAATGATAGATTTTCTGATAAATAAAACCCTGGGGCAGGAAAGGGATTTTGAAAATAACAAGGTTAGGGAGAAAGTTGGTTATCTAGGAGGAATTGTAGGGGTTATAATCAACCTAGTCCTCTTTATACTTAAGCTAATTATAGGACTTACCCTGTCATCTATAGCTGTTATGGCTGATGCTTTCAACAACCTTTCAGATGCGGCCTCATCTATTATAACTATAGTAGGCTTTAAACTAGCCAATAGACCGCCTGACAAGGAACATCCCTATGGACATGGAAGAATTGAATATATTTCTGCTCTTATAGTAGCCTTTATGGTTATGCTAGTAGGAGTACAATTTATAAAGTCTTCCATAAGTCGTATAATTGATCCTAAGGCCTTGGTTTTCAACAAGCCTTCCTTCTATATACTCTTAGTTTCCATAGCCCTAAAGCTATGGCTAAGTTTCTTTAGTAGAAAACTTGGAAACCTAATTAACTCAAACAGTCTAAAGGCAACTGCTACAGATGCCCTAGGCGATGTCCTAACCAGTTCAGTAGTTTTACTATCTCTTCTTATTTCACGCTTTACAGGCCTAACCATAGATGGCTATATTGGACTGGTAGTTGCAGTTCTCATAATCTATGCTGGGATAAGCTTGATAAAGGAGACCATAAGTCCTCTTATAGGTGAGGCTCCAAATAAGGAGCTTATAGATGCTATAAAGACCAAGGTCCTATCCTATAAGTATATAAGCGGAGTACATGATCTGGTAGTCCACAACTATGGACCAGGTAGAACCATGGCTTCAATCCATGCTGAGTTTCCTTCAGATATAAATGTTATGGATATACATGAGGTCATAGATCAAGCTGAAAGAGAGATTAGTAAGGATCTAGACCTAGACCTGGTTATCCACATGGACCCTATTTCCATGGACACAAAAGAGATTATAGAGGCCAGGGATGAAGTGGAAAAAATAATCCAAAGTATAGCTGAAATAAAGTCCATACATGACTTTAGAATAGTAGGAAAAAAAGATAAGAAAAACCTAATTTTTGATATAGTAATAGATGGGAATGACTTGGATTTAGATGAAGAAGAAGAAATTAAAAATAGCTTAATTGACAAAATAAGGCTTACTAGGCCTGACTACAACTATATAATAACTGTTGATAGGGACTATATATAGGAAAAAACCAGTTGATCAACTGGTTTTTTTCATGTAGCTATAGAATTCCCCCTAGTAAAAAGATTCCTGCCAGCAAGTAAACCAGACTATAAACTAGGTGCAGGGGAATATTATAATCCAAATAGTTTTTAGCTAGCTTAGGGTCCAAGTCCCTGGCACTATTGATCCTATCTTCAGAAACTAGAAAACCAGTTAACTTATGTCCCAAACCTATTATAGGCAGGCCCAGTATAGCCAGAATTTGTGGGAGCCAAGCTATGTCCCTGTTAAAGATAAAAGATATTAAGGCCAGTAGAAATTGACCTATCATAAAGATAAAAAAGTTTCTTTTTACATTACTGGTATTTCTGAAAACACCATAATACTCTGTAAAACCCTCTAGCCTATCAGACCTAACTAAATAACTAAAGTAGCTTCCAAGAGTTATACAGTACATGATCATAGCTCCTGCATAGGCTAGGGTATAAACTATATTTGCTCCATATATAAAGTTCTTCATTTAACCATCTCCTCAGTAAAGCCTAACATAATTTTCCAATTTTAAAAGAGCTTTTCTTGAATAAGACAAATTCCTATATTTATTTTAATAATTTTATAAACTTATCCTTCTTATCCTCCGATTTCTTATATATACTTAAGTTAAGGGAGTGAGTTTATGAAAAATAAAAAAATACTATTACTACTAGCAGCTACTTTTCTAATGGCCAGTCCAAGTAAAAATGTAGAGGCTAAGGACTTTAAAATTAACATTGAAGAAAAGGCGCTAGAATTTAATGACCAAACTGGTCAGGCAAAAATTATAAATGGAAGAACCATGGTACCCATAAGAGTTATTGGGGAAGACATGGGCTATAAGGTGGATTACAGTAAAGATAGTTGGTCCCTAGGCGAAAGAAAAGTTTTTATTAAAAATACAGATACGGAGATTGTACTAGAAATTGACAGTGATCACGCCCTAATAAATGATCAAGTAATTTCTTTAGATGTAGAACCTGTGATAATAAAATCCAGGACCTATGTTCCACTAAGATTTGTATCAGAAGCTTTTGATAGAGATATAGACTATAAGTCAGATAAGAATAATCACTATATATCTATTGGTAAAGAAGACAAAAACCTAGGTAAAATAAATAGGATTAATAGAAAAATGCTAGATAGAGACCTAAGTCTAGAGGAAGTTAAATCCCTGAGAAAAGAAATACAGGAAAATAAAATAGAATTTCCTGGACCTCAGGTAGAAGCCATCGATTATTTCCTCGAAAATCTTAAATACAGACCTTCTATTAAGTTCATAAAGGGAGACTATAATGGTGACGGTATAGACGACATAGCCTTTATGGCCTTTGATCAATATGACGATTCAACTGACTTTGATATGTATATAGTTGATGGTAAATCAAAAGAAGTTCTTAAGCTTGAAAAGGATAATGACTACTCTATAGTCATAGACTTTAAGACTATTAAGTTGGATTCAAAGAAAGATTCCATAGGCTACACCCAAAGAATGATTCACTACTCATCAGGTAGCTGGTCAAGCTTTGTTGAATTCAGAAATGGACAATATCAAGTATCCAGGGCCATAGCAGATAAAAATTATTTAAATATATCTTTTAAAAATAAGAATACATTTAGAATTAAATCTACACTAGCCAACAAACACTTAGATATCTACCACAAGGATATTTCTCCTATTATGGAAAATCAAGACCCCTTCCTAGTAACTGAATCTGAATTTAAATCTGATGGTAAGAGTAATAAAGACTATCTTTATTCAATTATAAGCCCACAATATTCAGGTATGTCCAGTGGATCTCCAGTAAAGATCTACGTTAAAAATGAATACCTAGGCAATGGACAATGGAAATACAAGGGACTACAGATTTTAGATGAAAATGGCAGAGAGCTAAAGTTAAAATAAGATTAAAAACTATCCACCAAGCTAGACTGGTGGATAGTTTTTATAAATTCTATATAGTTTTCTACTTCCCTTAAACCTCTTATCTTTGAAGTTTTATACAATCATCTACTTTTAAACACTATCTTATATAACCACTATATTATATGCTGAATCATTATAAGACATGGATTTTCTTCCCCCATAATTCCGGTAAACACTCAAATTCTTTAAATCCAACTGACTTATAAAATTTTCTTGTTCCAGCATAGTATGGGTCAGGATGAGACTGATCTAGAGTTTTTACCTGTAAAAATTCATACCCCTTATCCTTAGCCCAGTGTAGAGAATTGTTAATAAGTTCCTTTCCAATACCTTGTCTATGATAGTTAGGAAGTACCCCCATAACATAAATTTCAGCAGTATACTTGCTATTTTCTTTTATTGAAATAAAAGAAACTACTTCCGACCTATGTATGAATATAAAAAATGGTAATTTACTACTTTTATTAATATATTCTTCATTAGATTCTGGAATACCAACCAATTAGGAAGTGATCTTAAGATATTACCAGATATTTGTCTCTTGTCTTCCTCATTATTTAATTCTTTTATAAGCATCTTCTCACCCATATTTTATTACTAAGGAATCTCTTAATTTTTTATAAATTCTATATATTTTTTCTTAAAATAGCTATATTCTCTATGTGATTTGTCTGAGGAAACATATCTACTGGCTGAAGTCTAGTTACCTTGTAGCCATGCTCTATCAAGTACTGAAGATCCCTTCTTTGACTTTCTATATTGCAGGATATATATCCTATTTTCTCTGGACCTAGCTTTATAAGAGATTCTAAAAATATCTCATCAGCTCCTGATCTAGGTGGATCCATTACTAGTACATCTATCTGTCCCTTAAAATTAACCATAAAGTCACTGGCGTCTTGGCAGTAGAATTCAGCATTATCCACCTTGTTGTAGATCATGTTTTTCTTGCTGTCCTCAATAGCCTTCTTGTTAATTTCGACTCCTATTACTTTTTTAACCTTTTTGCTTGCTATTAAACCTATAGTTCCTATACCACAATAAGCGTCTAATAGAATATCGTTTTTGTCTAATTCCAGTAACTCCAAGGTTTTAGAGTATAGGACTTCAGTTTGTATGGGATTAATCTGGTAGAAGGACTTGGGAGATATTCTAAAGCTCAGTCCTAAAAGATTATCAACTATAAAGCCTGGACCATATATAACTTCCTCCCTTTCTCCTAAAATCATAGAGGTTTTCTTATCATTTATATTTAAGACAATGGTTTTTATTTCCTTAAACTCCTTAGTCAAAAGCTTTACAAAATTTTTCTTACTAGGAAATATGCTGCTACTTGTTACTAAAACCAACATAATCTCTCCTGTATTATAGGCTGTTCTAACTAATATATGTCTTAGAAAACCAGTTCCCCTATCCTCGTCATAGGGCTCCATCTTGTATTTTTTCATAATCCTTTCTATGGCCAAAGCTATCTTTCCTGCTATAGGATCTTCTATTATACAAGCGTCTATATCTATAAGGTCATGGCTACCCTGACTGTACATACCAGATATTAATTGTTTTTTCCTATTATACTTAAAGCTCCTGTGAATCTTATTCCTGTAATTATAGGGATCATTCATGGCTAAAATATCAGCAACTTCCCCAAATTCTCCCAGCAACTCCTTTGTCCTACCTGTCTTCAATTTATTCTGATCTACATTCTTCATATGCTGTAGCTGACATCCTCCACAGGCCTCATAATACTTACATTTAGCTTCTATAGCTTCATATTTCATGGCTTCTCCTTTCATAAAAAAGTCACACTAAGAACAAAACCCTAGTATGACTTTTACTCCTTCTAATTAGTATTCAATTTTACATATACCCGAAGCTTATATTATATATTTATTTATATCCATTTAAAATATTTTTTTACTAAAAATTTCAATAATCCCTAATTTCCTATGTCTATGATACCATTGGCTATATCTATGTTTATGGACCTATCTCCTCTGCCCTTTTTAGACTCCAACTGGCTTACACCACCTATTGAAAGCATCTCTTTTTCTCCCATCATATCTATTGAACCATTTATTGTTGATAGGTTATAGTTACCATTATAATTTTCAAACTTAAGGTCTACCAAGCCATTGGTTATATCTATGTCCATATCATAGTCTTCTTGTCCTGATAATTCTGCATTACCATTAGTTATATCCAAGGCTATGCTTTTAAAGTTCAAGTTAGATTTTAAATTTGAGTTTGTTGAATCTAACTTAAGTAACAAGCCCTTAGGAGCTTCTATAAGAATTTTACTGCTATTATTTACAATTCTATTTTTCTCCTTTAATTTAAAGACAGATTCCTCTATTTGTAAATCTAAATAATCTTCAAAGGCTAGATTCTTCTGATTTGAGTAAATCTTATAACTAAAACTATCTGATTCCTGTATTTCTATATCTGAATTAATCAAATCCAAATCAAGCTTCTCTATAGTTTCCAGAGATCCTTCCTTTACTAGATAGCTTCTATCACCAAAACTTACTAGATCCGCCTTATAGTCTAATTTTTTCAACTTGTCATAATCTAAAAATAAAAAAGAAACCATGGCTAGGGCTATAGCTACAACTCCTATTAAAAATATTCTAAGCTTAAACTTGTTATTCATATTCATTAAACCTCTTTTCGATCTTCCACTTTAGTGTAAGAATTATTTTCTTTAAAGCTTCTAAAAACCACTTAATAAAACTAAGAATTAGAGTAAATATTAAAATAGAAAATGATAAGGCTGCTACCGATAGGCATATTGTTGTTATTGGATGCAGATTTTTTATAAATATAGGTATGGCTATATTAGCTGACAGACTTATAAAAGGTATCTTTCCAAGTACTATTACTATAGCAAATACTATTAGGCCTATAGTTCCCCCTATAACCCCCATAACCATCCCAAAAATACCCATAAGTATTCCTAAAAGAGTCATTATAACTGGGCTAAATAGGATCAACCCAACTACCAAAAGAAGGGCTGTTAAAAACTTATTCTTTTTTTTAGTTACTTTGAAATCACTATCCTGCCTAAGTTCATATTCTATAAATTGTTTGGCTATAAGTTCTGGTGAACCTAGCTCTTCACATATTTTTTCTTCAGTTTTTCCAGTTTCAAGGCCTAGCCTAAAATGTTCCTCATAGTCAAGTATTATATCTTCTATAATAGACTTAGGCATAGCCCTTAGGTAGTATCTAAGCAAGTCTAAATATTCCTGTTTCTTCATCTAATCCCTCCCTATAAGACTGTCTATACTATTTTTGAAGGTCTCCCATTCTGCAAGCTGACTCTTATAGGCCCTCTCACCTATTTCCGTTAACTTGTAGTATTTTCTTGGGGGGCCACTCCTAGACTCCTTTAGATAGGTCTCAACATAGTCCTCCTTGTTGATTCTTCTAAGTAGAGGGTATATTGTCCCCTCTGATATATCTATATACTTAGAGATTTCCTCTACTAATTCATAACCATACATGTCTCTTTCCTTTAAATTCGATAGTACTAAGAGTTCTAATATCCCCTTCTTTAATTGAACAATCATTCCACCACCTCATTTAACTATATTATACTGCACACTACCTTTTAATGCAATATAGCTTTCATTTTATTCTCTACATAAAAAAAGGAAGATGATTTAACATCTTCCTAGAGGCTTAGAGCCTGTCTTTCATAGCTATATTCCTTTATATAGTCCTTTAAAGCTTCTATGGTTATAAGCTTTAAATTATATCTTTTAGCAAATAAGAAAAGATCATCCCTTCTAGCTGGGCTGCCATCTTCTTTTAAAATCTCACAAACTACTGCTATGGGATTTAAGTTTGCCAGCTTCATTAATTCTATACTTGCTTCTGTATGTCCTTCTCTTTGGAATATTCCCTCGCAATTTGCTCTTAAGGGAAATACATGGCCTGGCCTAATAAAATCTTCGGCTTTAGATTCTTTGGCTGCTAGGGCTCTTATGGTCATGGCCCTATTTTCTGCCCCTATTCCACTTCCTGCCTCTCTGTGATCTACTG
The DNA here is from genome assembly GCA_030152145.1 of Tissierellales bacterium. Lineage (GTDB taxonomy): Bacteria > Bacillota > Clostridia > Tissierellales > JASKZW01 > JASLIL01. The sequence goes on along the minus strand of JASLIL010000001.1, from coordinate 1,294 downwards.
ATACTGTAAAAGCTGCTTGATCTTGATCATCTGGACTTATGACCATAGGACCTATATTAAGCTTTTCTAGCCTTTCCTTACACATGGGTACACAAACCAAGCCCTTGCATTTACTTATCATAAAATTAACCATTTCCCCATCTATATGTTCTGCTGCTATAACCAGGTCACCTTCATTCTCCCTGTCTTCACTGTCTAAAACTATTACCGGCCTTCCATTTTCCAAGTCTCCCAAAGCATCTTCTATTCCTGAAAACATACTTAGACCTCCTTTAACTTATCTATACTGCTTTTAATATCTGAGCTCTCCATTATATAAGACATCAAAGCTGCTCCATGGACCTTAAGATTTCTTACTTCCTTAATATTTTTGTCATCTATGCCTCCTATAGCTACTATCTTGGTAGAAACTAGTTTTCTTACTTGATCTAAGAAATCCAAGCCCCTGGGTTCCAGCCCCTTCTTTGATTTTGTCCTATATATATGACCTACTAGCAGATAGTCTGCTCCAGCTTCAGAGGCTTTTACAGCCTCTTCCCTGCTATGTACACTTACTCCCTGATAGCTATAGACTTTCCCCAGTTCCATAAACTCCCTATAACCACAATGGTAGCCATATGGCTTTAGCTTTCTACAAATCTCTATACTACCATTGATTATAAGGGGAATCTTATATTTATCTGTTATATCTTTTATTCTTTCAGAAATTTCCAAATATTCTCTATAGTTCAAGTCCTTTTCCCTTAGTATAAGGTAGTCGATTCCTGCCTGACAGGCTTCCTCTATAACTTTGTAGTAGGAGTTTTTATTTAAATGTCTGTTGGTGACAAAATATATCATTATATTCTAACCCAATTCTTAACTACTGGCTGATAGCCCTTTGACAGTAAACTTGCCTTAACTTCATCTACTGATCTTGGATCGGATATTATAAATTGTTGGTCTCCTAGGTCTTGATCTTCCAAAGAATGTCCGCCTACCTCAGTTGTAACTCCTGCTGACATCTTACTAATACAAATTGGAACTAGATTGTCTCTCATCCATTGGCTTTCCCTTGTAGTTATATTAGTTCCTACATAAGGTAGGAATATTCTGTAGGCCAATAAGATATGAACCAGATCTATATCATCTACATGGTCAAGGTCTTCAAAGTTTATACTACCAGGTCTTATTCTAGGAACAGATACTCCAAGTTCTGCCTCTGGGTATTTCTTCTGTAGATACTCTAGGTGGAGACCACAGATAAAGCTATCTTTTTCCCATTTTGATAGGCCTAGTAGTGGCCCTATGGTTA
>JASLIL010000080.1 GCA_030152145.1 Tissierellales bacterium | reverse complement strand
GACTTCTAATCCATGTGTCGGGAGTTCGAATCTTCCTAGGCGCGCCATTAAGTGTTGGGGTGTAGCCAAGTCGGTAAGGCAACGGACTTTGACTCCGTCATTCCACAGGTTCGAGTCCTGTCACCCCAGCCAATTAAAATTAAATATGACCCATTAGCTCAGTCGGTAGAGCACCTGACTTTTAATCAGGGTGTCCCGCGTTCGAGTCGCGGATGGGTCACCAGTTTACGGAGAGGTACCGAAGTGGTCATAACGGGGCGGTCTTGAAAACCGTTAGGGTGCAAGCCCACGTGGGTTCGAATCCCACCCTCTCCGCCATACATGTATTTAAAACTTGGAGAAGTACTCAAGTGGCTGAAGAGGCTCCCCTGCTAAGGGAGTAGGTCCCATTGCTGGGGCGCGAGGGTTCAAATCCCTCCTTCTCCGCCAATGGGGGCCTTTAGCTCAGTTGGTTAGAGCGCCCGGCTCATAACCGGTAGGTCCGGGGTTCAAGTCCCTGAAGGCCCACCATAGTTTTTATATATGTAAACTGATTACTTTTGCCCAGATAGCTCAGTCGGTAGAGCAGGAGACTGAAAATCTCCGTGTCGGTGGTTCGATTCCGCCTCTGGGCACCAGTTGTTTTTATTTATAGGGGTATAGTTCAGTTGGTAGAACGTCGGTCTCCAAAACCGAATGTCGTGGGTTCGAGTCCTGCTACCCCTGCCAGTATGGGCCTGTAGCTCAGGTGGTTAGAGCGCACGCCTGATAAGCGTGAGGTCGGTGGTTCGAGTCCACCCAGGCACACCATATTGGGGCCTTTAGCTCAGTTGGTTAGAGCGCCCGGCTCATAACCGGTAGGTCCGGGGTTCAAGTCCCTGAAGGCCCACCAATATTAAAGCAAGTAGTCTTAGACTACTTGCTTTTTTGTGTCTAGATAAAAATAATGCTAGGTCTAACCTAGCATTATCTATCATATTATTTTTCTATAGGCAGGTCTACCAACCTTGGATCTTAGGAAACTAGTAAAGTCAGCCTTATTCTCAAAATCCTTTTTTCTTATAACAGAAGCCCCCTTGCCTAGAAAGAAAAGTATATAAAAATCCTTAGACTCTATAACCTCCATTATCTCCTGGTATCTAATTACTTGACTTCCCTCAATACCTTCAGTTTCTATGGTAAGCTCATCATCATAAAAGCTTAGGATTCCATAGGCCTTTAGTAGGCCAGACTCATCTTTGGCCAGAAGAGATTTCTTTTGGGCCTTGATCTTATTGTAGCTGGCAAAACTGAGCATTGCTATAATAGCCAGCCAGGTTTTAATTATATTGCTGGCAGTAAACATCTTGTTTATAGAACTAACAAAGCTTGCACCTGCAAAGCTGATCATCAAGAGTCCAGGTATAGTGTGCCATCTTCGTCTAAAGGTGGATATAAAAAGAAATTTAGTAAAATCCTTATCCTCCATTTTAGTTCTTATTTTAAATTTAGCCTCCATCTTGTCCTCCTTAAAAGTTATACCTTATATTTTACTATATAGGAAGGTAAATATCCACCAAGCCAGGGCAAAAAAATAAAGACCCTAGGGCCTTTACTTAAGAGTGCTAACCATAACATATATGAGTATGGCTGTCATGGTAATAGAATAGACTATGCTAACTATAGCAAGAGCCTTCTGACCTTTTTTAAGATTAGCAATACCTACGCTTAGGCTAGAAACTACAACAAAGCTACCAGCCAGCAGGAAAGCTGCCAGTGTTTTTGCAGTAAAAAGGATCATAAGACCAAAGATCTGGCCTAAGGATAGAAATAGCTGCTTATTATTATTCATATTAAAACTCCTTTAGGCCCTATAGGACCCTATTAACAAATATAGATACACCTATACCTATAAAAGTATCGATAACCCTGTTTAGGGCAAATAACATAGGTGCTGCATCGTTTCCGTGGGCAACAGCTATACTTAAAAAAACAACACAGCTGATATATGTAGATGAATGTGATTTTACATTTACATTGGTATAGATTATGGGAATCAAAAAAAGACTAAGTATAAAGTAGTGTATTAGTCCATATACAGGAATACCCAGCTTCTTAATCAAGACTATCTCTAAAAATCCAAAAATACCACCTATAATAGTACCAATCATCCTACTTTTTCCCGTATCAAGTCCATCATTGTAGCTAGGCTTCATACATAGAATAGCAGCAATTGCAGAGTAGAAAGGCAAGGAAGGCCTTAAAAAGCTAATAACAAAACATAAAAACACTGCAAGAACTGTCTTAATAACACGCATACCGATAAATCCAAAAAGACAAAATTCACTTTTGTCCTCCTTAGAACAGTTTTTATCCACAATATCCCTCCATTTGTATATAATTATTCCATAGACTATTTTATATGAATAGTGCCTTAATTTCAACAATAATAAAGAATATTCAGATAGATAAGATTAATAGTTTGAAATAAGGATTTGGAAGGAGACTATGGTTTATACTATAGGTAGAAGTTAAAAAGGAGGAGTTTATATGTCAGAATTTGATAAGCTAGCTAGGGATTATGATGATTTCTTTAAAACTAGTATGGGAGAATATGTGGATCAGGTAGAGAAGGACTTGATTTTTGAACTTATGGGGAAAATAGACGGTAGGGCCCTGGAATTAGGTTGTGGAACTGGAAACTTAAGTCTTGATCTAGCCAGTAGGGGTTTTGAACTTACAGCTATAGATAGGTCAAAAGAGATGTTGGCCCTGGCCAAGGACAAGGGACTTAGGGAAGGACTAGACATAGACTACAGGGAGATGGATGCAGAAAAATTAGATTTTGAAGATGAAAGTTTCGACTTGGTCATATCTCTTACAGCCTTTGAATTTTTTAAGGATCAGAAAGCAGCCTTTGAGGAAATGAAAAGAGTTTTAAGACCTGGAGGAAGTTTGATTATTGGAACTATAAATAGAGAAAGTGACTGGGGAGATCTTTATGCCATGGAGGCTATAAAAGAAGACTCCATATTTAGGGAGGCTAAATTTACCAGCGAGAAAGAGCTTTCAGAACTTTGGCCAGAAAAATTGGTAGCTCTAGGGGAGGCCCTTTTTATACCGCCTCTTATAGAGGAAGAAGACTACAATATAGAAAATGAAGAGAAACTGGCAGCTAATACGAACAATAGGGGAGGATTTTTAGCTGTAAAGTGGGTTAAGTAGGCTAGGGCTTTTCTAGGATTCTTAAGTGATAATTACAGGTGATAGGGCTATAGATGTAATCTATGGAGCAAAAGGGAGATATGGATAGAATTTAAGAGCTATCTAAAAGCTACTATCAATTTTCTTTATAGTAGCAGGGTTTTTCTTCTGATTAGCTGGAGTTTTAAAATAAGTTAGAGAAGGGCTTTTAGGCTGGAAAATCTTTTAAAGCAGAGAATATAGGACTTTGGTAAGGTGATCAGAAAAAGTAATATTTTATAAAAATACTATAAAAATACCAACTATAAATTTCTTCTATAAGAGGCAGGGTTTTGTAATTTTAGCCATTTGACAGGTAAATATAAGACTTGTTATAATAAAACCAAATTTGTATTAGGAGGAATTTAGATGAAAGTTGGAACTATAAATGAAAGTAATGTTATGATAGTATTTTTTAAGGATGGAAAAACTTACTATAGCCTTAAACCTGTAAATCATATAGAAAATAAGTTTAACAACTACAAGATCAAGGATGCCCTTCTTTTAGAAAATCCAGAGGACTTGGAAATGGAAGTAGAATTAAAGCTACTGGATTGTGTAAAACCTAAGGGATTTGATGATCTGGCACTAGTAACCCATATCTATCAATATGGAAAGGATAAATTCTTTGTAGTAGATACATTTTTTAACAGATATATAAGAAGGAGAACTTTCAAGGAAGAAGATTTACTTCCAGTAGATAAAGCTAGCCTAGAAAGTCCAATAAGAGAGATTTTCTCAAATGAGTATTGGCTAGGGGATAGGGATGATGAGAATGCTGAGTATCAAAAATACTTTGAAGAAATACATAAGCATACCTTGGGAGAATTAAGACAGGCCTATGACAGGGAGCTTGAAAAAGTTAATAGTCAATTAGAATAGAGCTAGCCGTAAACTTTTGTTTACGGCTAGTTTTTTATTAAGTCAGACTAAATCAGATCTAGTTCTTGACAAGTTATGGAAAATGATATACCCTATAAGGGTATAAAGACTTAGGAGGGATAAAATGGAGATACAAATTTTTTCAGACTATGCCTGTCCGTTTTGTTATACAGGTGAAGTTAGGTTGAAAAAGGCTATAGAGGAGCTTGGCCTTAAAGATGTAGATTTTATATACCGCTCTTTTCAGTTAGATCCTCTTATGAGAGATGATATAGATATGAACCCTATAGAAAACCTGGCCCATAAATACTCTATGCCCCTAGAAGAGGCTAGAGAGATGGTCTCTACGGTAATAAATATGGCTAAGTCAGAAGGTCTTGACTATGACTATGAGAATATGAAGGAGAGAAATACTCTTAAGGCCCATAGGCTTATGCACTTTGCCAAGGAGAAGGGTTTTGAGGATGATTTAAATCAGCTGCTTTTTAAAGCTTACTTTGAGGAAGCTAAGGACCTAGCAGATAATGCTACATTATTGGACCTAGGGGAGAAAGCTGGACTGGATCCTGTAGATTTGGGAAAGGTTTTAGACTCTGACCTTTATTCTGATAGGGTAGAAAGAGATCAGGATATAGCCCGTCAATATGGGGTTGAATCTGTACCTTTTTTCATTATAGACAATGAGCTGGCAATACAAGGTGCTCAGCCTATAGATTTGTTTTTAAAGGCTCTGAGAAAGGATACTAGCCTTTAGAGCTTTGTATATAATGAAGAAAAGGCTATTTTCTAAAAAATAGAAAATAGCCTTTATTTTTATAAGTTTTCTCCAGTTACCAAAGAGTTTAGCTTCTTATTGTTTGCAAATAATAGGAAGGCTGAAAGGAATAGTAGAATAGGTATGGCAGTAAAGACCTGCATAGTACCAAATTTTTCTACAACTCCCTGAACATATCCCATAATCTTACTTGAAAGGAAGGTCGCGAAAGTCCAAACTCCCATTAACATAGATGTATATTTTGCAGGAGCAAACTTACTAACAAAGGAACTACCAAGTGGTGAGAAGCACATTTCACCTATAGCTGTAAATATTGCAAACATAATCATCCAGCTAATGCTAGCCAATCCAGTGCTAGTCATTTGTCTAGTAACCTCTGCTAAGACTATCATCATAAAACCTAGGCCTAGGAAAAAGAATCCTAGAGCTACTTTTTCAAACATATTTAAGTCCCCTTTAGGCCTATTAGCTAGTCTTCCCCAAATATATGCAAAGACAGGCCCTAGGCCAATACATAAGAGGGAGTTTAGGGTAGTATCAACCCAAGAAGGAGCTATATCTACCTTTCCTATAGTCATATCAACCTTTTCAGTCATATAGAATATTAGTGTTGATCCTGATTGATACCAAAAAGTCCAGAAAAGAACAGACAGAAGAGAAACAAGTATTATGGCCTTAACCCTATTTTTTTCAAGTTGGCTAAGATTATTGTCTCCACTACTATTTTCTTCAGTTTGAAGTTTTTGATCTTTCTTATCCTTATCTTTTTCAAATGGTTCTTTACCTATATCTCCCAAAGTCTTCCAACCAACTGTAGCAAAGAAAATACTTGCCACTACCATGGTTATACCTGATATTAGGAAACACTGTCTGAAACCAAGTATTCCATCTTTGGCAAAAGTATTTAAATATAAATAGCCAGTAAGTAGTGAACCTACAAAACCTCCTATGTTGGCCAGGCTATATTGAAGTGTAAAAGCAGAATCAAGCTGACTTTTGTCGTCATATAGCTTACCAATTAAAGCTGGTATATTTCCTTTATAAAGACCAGACCCAATGGCTACTACATAAATCATAATATGTACTGTTGTAACAGATTCAGCACCATATCCTATCATATAGCCTATACCTGTAATTAGAGCACCTAGAAAAACTGTATATCTAGCACCAATCCACCTATCGGAAATAATCCCACCAACAATAGGGGTTAAGGCACCATAGGCTACTAGATTTGCTGCTATAACAGCACCCTTAGCATTTTCAATCCCTAGTCCTCCTTGACCTATACCTGTAACTAGGAATAGAAGTAAAAGTGTTTTACTGCCATAGTAGGCAAAGTTACTAAAGATAAACATAGCTGTGCATACATAGAATCCCAAAGGATGTCCTTTTTTTTCGGAAGAAATCTGACCCTCATCCATAGTTGTAACATTTGACATTTAATTACCTCCTTTTAATCTCTCTTCTTAATTTATTCAATTGCAGAAATTTATGAACCGTGATTAGGATAGCAATGGCGCGAGGGTATGTCAATTGAAAGAAAAAATGTTTCTATTTTAAGAAAATTCAGTAAAATATGGCTAATTTACTGGACTATAGACAGCTTCTATTGGATAGGAATAGTTTTTAACTGAGGCTATAGATAGAATACTTATTAGACTATATCTGTAGCTCAGAGCTAGACTCTTACAAAAGCTTATATATTTTAAAAGTAACTTATATTAGCAGAACTTATAGGAAGAGAGCCTATATTTAAAAAAACAATAATCATTGAGAACTTAAAAAAACTCGATAAAACTTAAACAAAGACTTAATTCATTTTCATAAATCTCAGCTTTATTATATAATAGGAGGAGATAAAAAAGATGGATGGTGAAAGAATGGATTATATAGCAGGCTTAAATAGAAGACAGGAAGAAGCTGTACTTTATGGACAAGGCCCCCTTCTTATACTAGCAGGGGCAGGAAGTGGTAAGACCAAGGTCTTGACCCATAGAATAGCTTATTTAATAGAGGAAAAGGAGATAAATCCAGCCAATATAATGGCCATAACCTTTACAAATAAGGCAGCAGATGAGATGAAGGGGAGACTAGAGCTTCTTGTGAAAAGTAACTTGGATGGAATATGGGCTGGAACCTTCCACTCCATATGTGTTAGGATTTTGAGATACAACATAGAAAAGATAGGCTATACCAGTAGCTTTAGCATTTATGATAGAGATGATCAGATAACTGTTGTAAGGCAGTGTATGAAGGAATTAAATATAAATGATAAGATGTATTCTGATAGGGGTCTTTTAAACTCTATAGGTAGGTTAAAGGATAGCATGGTGGATCCCCTGGATTTTCTTGAAGAAAATAGGTCAAATATCTACAAGAGAACAGTGGGCCAGGTCTATCAGCTTTATGAAAAGACTCTTAGGGATAATAATGCTCTAGACTTTGATGATTTGATTTTAAAGACTGTAGAGCTACTAGAGAAGGATCAGGAAGTTCTAGACTATTATTCCAGAAGATTTAAGTATATCTTTGTAGACGAGTTTCAAGACACTAACGGACCTCAGTACAAGCTGGTATCACTTCTAGCAAGTCATCATAGGAACCTATGTGTAGTAGGAGATGATGACCAATCTATATATGGATTTAGGGGAGCAGACATAAGTAATATTTTAAACTTTGAAGGCGAGTTTAAGGATGCCAAGGTTATAAAATTAGAGCAAAACTATAGATCTACCAGTCATATATTGGATACAGCCAATAAGGTTATAAGAAATAACAGGGGGAGAAAGGACAAGACCCTTTACACAGAAGGAGATAAGGGGGAGAAGGTTAAGTTAGTTGAACTTTCAGATTCAGATGAGGAGGCTAACTTTGTAGCCAGGGAAGTAGAAAGTCTAAAGTCTAAAGGTTTTTCTTATTCAGATATGGCAATACTCTATAGGACCAATGCCCAGTCAAGAACCTTTGAACAAGAGTTTATGAAGAGGCAGATTCCCTATAAGCTAGTGGGAGGAGTAAATTTCTACAGCAGGAAGGAAATAAAGGACCTAGTGGCCTATTTAAAGTTGGTACAAAACCCTACAGATGATGTGGCCTTTAGAAGAATAATTAATACGCCTAAAAGAGGTATAGGAGATGCAACTATAGCCAAGATAGAGACCTATGCCAACAAGAGGGGGGAAAGTCTCTACAGCGCCATATTATCCTTAGATCAGATAGATGGTCTGTCAAAAAGGGCAAAAAACAATCTCAAGGAATTCTCTTCAATAATAGTAAACTTTATGGCCTATAAGGAAGTTATGGGAGTCCAGGAGTATATAGAGAAGCTTTTAGAGGAGTCTGGTTATATAGAAGAATTGGAAAGGGACAAGTCCATAGAGTCAGAAACTAGAATTCAAAACTTAAGAGAGTTTATATCTGTAGCAGAGGATTTTGAAAGACAGCAGCCTGATGGAACTGTAGAGGACTTTTTATCAGGAGTTACTCTTCTTTCAGATTTAGATAAGACAGAGGAGCTGGAAGATTCTTTGACTATGATTACAGTTCATTCAGCCAAGGGCTTGGAATATCCTGTAGTCTTCCTAGTAGGAATGGAGGAGGGGCTCTTCCCATCATCCCGTTCCATAGAGGAAGATCCAGATGTAGAAGAGGAAAGAAGGCTTTGCTATGTAGCCATAACCCGTGCAGAAGACTTGCTTTACATTAGCTACTCTAGGCTTAGGAGTATGTATGGTAGAACTAACTATACTCTACCATCAAGATTTGTTGATGAGCTTCCTGATGACTATGTAGATAGGTTGGGAGTTAAGAAGGTTAAGAGGGTAGATAGTAGATTTAATGTAAACCCTATAGACATGGCCAGGGAAAAGAATAGGATGGAAAAAGAATTAAAGGAAAGTAAGGCTTCTATCTCAGAAGATAAGAAGGATATAGCCCTGGGCTCTAGAGTTATGCACAAGGCATGGGGTGTTGGTACAGTAGTTGAGATAAAAGATAAGGCTGATGATAAGGAACTTGTAATAGCCTTTCAGAACAAGGGGATAAAAAGAATCTTGCTTTCTATAGCTCCCCTTAAAAAGATTTAAGGAGGTTTAAAATTGTCCGATTTAGATAGAATGGAAGAACTTATTGAAATTTTGACAGATTTAAACTACTACTACTACAGTCTAGATAATCCTAAAGTCAGTGACCTGGAGTATGACAGGCTTTATGATGAGCTTCTGGCTCTGGAAAAAAAGACTGAAATTGTAAGAAGCTATTCTCCTAGTCAGAAGGTTGGGGGAGAAATCTTAGATAAATTTGAGAAGCATCAGCATCTGGGAGAACTTTGGAGTCTTGGAAAATCTCAGTCCTTTGAAGAACTTAGGGATTGGGACAAAAGAGTTCATAGGATGGTGGAGGAAGAGGGGCTTCCTAGCCCTGAGTATATAGTAGAGTATAAGTTTGATGGTTTAACAATAAACCTGACCTATGACGGAGGTCTTTTGGTCCAGGCTGCCACCCGTGGAAATGGGCAGGTGGGAGAGGGTATTCTAGCCCAGGTTAAGACCTTAAAAAATATACCTTTAAGTATTCCCTTTAAGGGTCTATTGGAGGTTCAAGGAGAGGGCCTTATGCCTCTTTCCAGCCTAGAAGAATATAACAAGAAGGCAGAAGAGCCCTTGAAAAATGCTAGAAATGCAGCTGCAGGAGCCCTGAGAAATCTAGACCCTAGGGTGACTAGAACCAGGGGGCTTATTGGTTACTTTTACAATGTAGGCTATATAGAGGGTAGAAGTTTTGAAAGCCATATGGAGATGCTAGAGTTTTTAAGGGAGAATAGGATACCAGTCTATCCCTATGCTGAAAGGTCAAAGACCATAGAGGAAGTTATAGAGAAGGTAGACCATATAGATAAAAATAGATCCAGTCTAGATGTCTTAACAGATGGGGCTGTTATAAAAATAGATAATATGTCCACCCGTCAAGCCCTAGGTTATACAATGAAGTTTCCTAGGTGGGCCATAGCCTATAAGTTTGAAGCAGAAGAAGTTACTACTATCCTAAGAGAGGTAGTTTGGAATGTGGGAAGGACCGGCAAGGTAACCCCAAGCGCTGTTTTAGATCCAGTGGAAATAGCAGGGGCTACTGTTAGAAGGGCAACCTTAAATAACTATGACGATATAGTCAGAAAAAAGCTTAAGATAAACTCTAGGGTTCTAATAAGAAGATCCAATGAGGTTATACCGGAGATTATGGGAAATGTAGAGGACTATGAGGATAGCATAGACATAGAAAAACCTAGCCACTGTCCTTTTTGCCAGACAGACCTGGTTCAGGATGGAGTCCATATATTCTGTCCTAACTCCCTAACCTGCCGACCACAGTTAGTATCTAGAATGGTGCATTTTGCCAGCCGAGATGCTATGGATATAGAGGGCTTAAGTGAGAAAACAGCCCAAAAGCTTATAGATGATCTGGACCTAAGGGACATAGCTGAAATATATGAAATAACTTTTGATGACCTTATGGCTCTTGAAGGCTTTAAGGAGAAGAAGACTAGAAAGCTTTTAAATGCCATAGAGTCAAGTAAGAAAGTAGACCTGGCAAGCCTTATATATGCCTTGGGAATACCTAATGTAGGTCTTAGAACTTCTAGAGACTTGGTGGCTAGATTTAAATCTCTAGATGGTCTTAGAAATGCTGGCTATGAAGAGCTTATAGAGGTGGAGGCAGTTGGCCCAAAGATAGCTGAATCTGTTATAGATTTCTTTAAGGATTCTCATATCTTAGCTGGCATAGAAAAGCTGCTTTCAGAAGGTGTTAGTCCAGTTTTTATAGAGGAAGAGAGCCAGGAAAATAAGTACTTTACTGGAAAGACAGTAGTTATAACTGGTAGTCTTCTAAACTTTAAGAGAAATGAGCTAAAGGACCTTTTAGAAGGTCAGGGAGCCAAGGTAACAGGATCTGTCAGCAAGAATACAGACCTGGTCATAGTTGGTGAGAATCCAGGTAGTAAGTATGACAAGGCCCAGGAATTGGGACTTGAAATCATAGGCGAGGAAGAACTTGGTAAAATCCTTTAGTCTAGAATATAGGCTATGGATATTAGGATAAAAGTGATAAAATATAGAATGGATAAGGAGGAGTGTATATGATTTCTAGGGAAGATATAATAGAAGCAGCAGATCTGTCTATGATAGAACTAGATGAAGAAGAGGTTGATCTTTATCTAGAGGACCTTAAGAAGGTTTTTCAAGAAATAGATAGGGAATATGAGAATATAGATGTAGAGGGTCTTGAGCCAGCCTACTTTATAAACAATAGACAGCAGGTTTTAAGGGAAGATAAGGTAGGGGAAAGCCTATCAAAGGAAGATGCCTTAAAGAATGCACCAGAAAGTGAATATGGCTACTTTAAACTACTTAATGTAATGGACTAGTGAGGTGAGATAATGAATTTTTCTGAAATGACTATCGAGGGAATAAGACAGGGTATTATAGATGGAAGCTATAGTGCTGAAGATCTAGTAAAAACTGTCTTGGAAAATATAGAGAAGAATAAGGATATAAATGCCTTTATAACTATAAATGAAAAAGCTTTGGAAGAAGCTAGACTAATAGATGAAAAAATTGCTAGAGGAGAGCTAGAAGGTCGTTTACTAGGACTACCTATAGCAGTAAAGGATAATATAGTAACTAAGGATATCTTAACTACAGCGGCTTCAAAAATTTTAGGGGACTTTGTTCCACCCTATGATGCCAGCATAGTTGAGATTTTAAAAAGCGAGGGAGCTATAATAATTGGTAAGACTAACCTAGATGAGTTTGCCATGGGATCAACTGGGGAAAGTTCAATCTATGGACCAGTGAAGAACCCTTTAAATAAGGACTATGTTCCAGGAGGAAGTAGCAGTGGTTCTGCAGCAGCAGTAGCAGCTAATTTGGTTCCTTTTGCCCTAGGATCTGACACAGGTGGGTCTGTGAGACAGCCAGCTGGATTTAATTCCTGTCTAGGAATGAAACCTAGCTATGGTGCAGTTTCAAGATATGGCCTAATATCTCTTTCCAATGGTCTAGACCAAATTGGATTTATAGGAAATAATGTTAAGGATCTAAAGCTTATAGCCAGCCTAGCTATAGGAGAGGATCAGAAGGACAGTACAACCATAGGAAATAAGAAGTTGAATTTTGAAGAGAAGAAGGACTTGAAATTTGCCCTTATTAAGGATGCTGTGGAAATGGAGATGAATCCTGACCTAAGACTAGCCTTCGAAAGAAGCCTAGAAAAACTTAAGACCCAGGGAATATCTGTTGACCAAGTAGAGATACCTCACTTTAAGTATGCTGTAAGCACCTATTTTTTAATAAATACAGCAGAAGCCAGTGGAAACCTAGCTAGATACGACGGTATAAGATACGGTTATAGGGCAGACAACTATGAAAGCCTAGACCAACTTTACAAGAAGACTAGAAAGGAAGGACTGGGTCAGGAAGTAAAGAGAAGGATAATAGCTGGAAACTATGGCCTTAAGAGAGAGAATAGAGATAGATACTATGAAAAGGCCATGAAGGTTAGACAACTTTTAAAGGCTGACTTTGATAGGGTATTTGAAGACTATGATATCCTAATAAGCCCTACAAGCCCAGATCTAGCCCATAAGCTGGGAGATAAAGAAGAGCTGGAAAACAGCTACAAGCTAGATGCTTTTACAGTACCAGCCAGCCTAGCAGGACTAGCTGCTATCACCCTACCAATGGAAAAGGTAAATGGTCTGGGAGCAGGTATTCAACTGATGGCCAATAACTTTGAAGACGCGCTTCTATTAAATGGAGCAGAAGAGATAGAAGCTATATTAGGAGGTGAGAGATAATGGCCTTTAAAACTATAATAGGACTTGAAATTCACGTAGAGCTAAAAACTAAAACTAAGATTTTCTGTAGTTGTATAAACGAGTTTGGTGGAGACAGTAACACTCACACCTGTCCAGTTTGCCTGGGGCTACCTGGATCTATACCAGTACTAAACAAGGCTGTTGTAGAATATGCTATAATGGCAGGCCTTGCATTTAACTGTGACATAGCAAGAGAAACAAAGATGGATAGGAAAAACTACTTCTATCCAGACCTGGTAAAAGGCTTCCAAATCTCTCAGGACAACCTACCAATATGCAGTAATGGACACATAGAGCTAGAGGATGGTAAGAAGGTTAGAATAGAGAGAATTCACATAGAAGAAGATACAGGTAAGTCAATTCACACTGAAGGAGGAGACTCTCTTTTAGACTACAACAGGGCAGGAGTGCCTCTAATAGAGATTGTTTCAAGACCAGATATGAACAGCCCAGAAGAAGCTAGGTTATTCCTAGAAAAGCTAAAGAAAACCCTGGAATATATAGGAGTTTCAGACTGTAAAATGGAGGAAGGTTCCCTAAGATGCGATGTTAACATTAACATAGTAGACGAGGAAAGATCCCTTAAATCCAACATATCAGAGATAAAGAACCTTAACTCCTTTAGCGCAGCAGTAAGGGCTATGGAATATGAGGAGAAAAGACACAGAGAGCTTCTGGAAAAGGGAGAAAACACTGTTAAGGACACTAGACGCTGGGATGAACTAGCCCTTGAAACCATCCAGATGAGAGAAAAAGCTCATGAAACTGACTACAGATATGGAGTAGAGGCAGATATTCTACCTATAAAGATATCAGAGACTTGGATAGATGAGATAAGGGAAGAACTTCCAGAGCTACCAGAGGAAAAAATGGAAAGATTTATGGATCAATATAAGCTTCCAGCCTATGATGCAGATGTACTAACTCAAGATCAGGAGTTGGCAGACTACTTTGAAGAGCTAGGGAAAAACTATCATGACTACAAGACTTTAAGTAACTGGGTTATGGGAGATGTTCTAAGAAGGGTTAAGGAAGAGGAAATTCACTTTAGTGATCTTAAGTTTTCAACAGAGGACCTAGTAGAGCTTATAAAATTGGTAGAGGAAGACAAGATCAGCAATAATGTAGGTAAGAAGGTTCTTAGAGATATGTTTGAAACTGGAGAAAAGCCTGGAACCATAGTTAAGGAAAAAGGCTTGATACAAGTTTCTGACCAAGGCCAACTACTGGAAATGGTAAACACTATCCTAGATAAAAACCAACAATCCATAGAGGACTACAAGAATGGAAAGGATAGGGCCCTAGGATTCTTGGTAGGCCAGGTAATGAAGGAAAGCCGTGGAAAGGCAAATCCTCAGATGGTAAATAAGATATTGAAGGAAGAATTAGATAAGAGATAGAAAAAGAGGAAGGTAACTTCCTCTTTTTAAATGGCTATTTTTAGAGGATGCAACCAGCAGTTGACAAAGTTCAATCCTAAGCTTCTAGAAAAAAATAAGAAAAAAGTCTAGGCTTTAAGTAAGGAGGGATTAGATGACTATAGGAGAAAGAATTAGGATAGAAAGAAAAAAACTGGGACTGTCCCAGGAGGAGTTGGGAGAAAAATTAAATGTTTCTAGGCAGGCTGTATCAAAATGGGAACAGGAGCTGTCTATACCAGATTTAGATAGGCTAGTGGGGCTTTCAAAGGTTTTTGATTTAAGTACAGACCAGCTTTTAGGACTAGATCCTAGGGAAGAAGCTGGGGAAAAAATCTACATAAGGGAAGAAACTGGCCTAGACAGACTATTGGATTTTTGTGAGAGACACTGGAATAAGCTAGGGCTTATCTTGGCTTCCTGGGGACTTATAGTTTTTAGTACAGGAGTGGGTTTAGGCCTAAGAAAGAAAAGAGAAATAGTAGAACTAGGAGAAATGGGCTTTGACCTAAGTGGGCTAGACCTAAATTCAAAGAGCAGCTTCTTTTCCTTCATCTGGCACAGCCTAGGGAGATATGCTTTTATAGTAGGCTTCATGGCCTTATTTATAGGTCTGGGTCTGTACTTTATAGTAGAGAAAAAGAGGGCTAGAAAAGACTAGCCCTACCATCTGTCCGTGAAAGGGGAAAATGGTTTAGAATAGTCTTAATTTTACAAGTTTTCTATCCTGTTGACTACTTATAATAGCTGTATTATAATATTTTAAGGAATATAATAGATTCCGAAATAATAGACAGGAAGTGACAATATGAAGAAGATAAATTTGACAAACAAGGTTCTAATAGGTCTATTCTTGGGAGCTATTGCAGGAAACTTGGCTTACCTTATGCCGGCAGGACAGTTAAGAGATAGTTTTCTTTTAGATGGACTATTCCTTCTACTAGGCCAGGTTTTTCTAAGATCCATAATGATGCTAGTAGTACCCCTGGTATTTGTATCTCTGGTAAATGGAGTAGCCAGCATGGGAGATGTAAAAAAACTAGGCAGGATAGGACTTAAGACCATAGGATTTTACATGGCAACGACAGCTCTGGCTTTAGTTATAGCCTTGTTTCTAGGCTGGGCCCTAAAGCCAGGATCCAATTTAAGCCTAGAGCAACTGGAACTAGTTGAAACTAGTATTAGTGAGAAAACCCCTATGGTTGAAATCATATATGAGATGATACCAGGCAATCCCTTTAGGGCAATGGTAGAGGGGAATATGTTGCAAATAATAGTATTTGCCATACTTGTGGGAGTGGGCCTATCCCTAATAGAGGAAGAGGGAAGAATAATAGTAGATGTTTTTAAGGCCTTAAACCAATTGGTCTTAGAATTAGTTGAATTAGTTATGCTAATGGCACCCTTAGGAGTCTTTGGACTTATGGCTAGAACCTTTGCCAGTGTAGGCCACAAGGCAGTACTACCTCTTATAAACTATGTTCTTGTAACCTACTTAGGACTTATAATCCATATGGTCCTTGTATATGGTGGTCTTTTAAAGCTTTTAACAGGCCTACCAGTAAGAAATTTTTACAAAAAGTTTTTTCCAGTAATGAGTTTGGGATTTTCAACAGCTAGCAGTAGTGCTACCATACCTCTATCTCTGGATACAGCAGAAAATAAGCTGGGTATATCAAAGAGCATAGCCTCTTTCACCATCCCCCTAGGCTCAACTATAAACATGGATGGAACAGCTATAATGCAGGGAGTGGCAACTTTTTTTATAGCCCAGGTCTACAATATAGACTTAAGTTTTAAGATGATCCTAACCCTTGTTATAACAGCCACCCTAGCCTCTATAGGAACAGCAGGTGTACCAGGAGCAGGTCCTATTATGCTTTCTATGGTTTTACAATCAGTAGGGTTGCCTATAGAAGGCATAGGGCTAATAATGGGTATAGATAGGCTGGTGGACATGGGAAGGACAGTTACTAATATTACAGGAGATGCAGTCTGTACAGCCATAATAGCAGACGCTGAAAAGGAGTTGGACAGGCAAATTTTTAAGGACTAGAAAAACTCCCAGAAATCCATTTTGATTTTTGGGAGTTTTCTTAAAGTAAAGAATTCTTGTATAAATGAGTTTTTTCCTATAAAATATTCCTTTAATGAAAGGATTGAGAATAGATGAATGGTTTTGATAAATTTAAGCTAGACCCAAGGGTCTTAAAGGCCCTAGATAGGATGGGTCTAAAGGAGCCAACGGAGGTACAAAAAAAGGCTATACCTGTAGCCCTAAGAGGACAGGATCTAATAGTTAAGTCCAAGACAGGAAGTGGTAAGACAGCTAGTTTTGCCATACCTATAATAGACAGTTTGGACTGGGAGGAAAATAGACCCCAAGGTCTTGTCATAACTCCTACAAGAGAACTAGCAGTTCAAATATCTGAGGATATAAAAAATATAGGCAGATTTAAAAAGATAAAATCTCTGGCCATATACGGCAAGTCACCAATGGACAGGCAGGTTAGGGATTTAAAGACCAAGACCCATATAGTAGTGGGAACACCAGGCAGAATCCTAGACCATATTGAAAGAAAAACTATAGATCTAAGTCAGGTGGAGTATTTGGTTATAGATGAGGCTGATGAGCTTTTCTCCATGGGATTTTTAGAAGATGTTATAAGAATTATAAATAAGACAAGGGACGAAAGACAGCTAATGCTTTTTTCCGCCACCTTGGACAAGGAAACCCTAAGCATAACAGAAGACTATATAAGGGATGGAGAGCTTATAGAAATAGAGTCAGAAGCTCTTAGCCACAGCAATATAGAGGAAAGGGTAATAATCCTAGAGAATGAAGACAGGATGGAGGCCTTGAGAAAGCTACTCCTTTATGAATCAGCAGAAAGGGCCATAATATTTACCAATACAAAAAACAATGTAAACAGAATATACGACAGCTTGAAATCACAAGGTTATAGTGTAAATAGGATTCATGGTGATATGAAGCAGGCTGCCAGACTGGCTATATTAGACTCCTTTAAGGAAGGAGACTTTAGATATCTTATAGCCACAGATGTCTTGGGAAGGGGAATCCATATAGATAAGATACCTCTTGTAGTAAACTATGAATGCCCTAGAGCTAAGGAAGCCTATGTCCACAGAATAGGAAGGACAGGTAGGCAGGAGGAAAAGGGAAGGGCCCTAAGTCTAATTTACCAAGATGAGCTTAAGAGCTTCTCACTAATAGAAAAATTTAGGTCCTACAGTATAGATAAGCTTCCACTTTCTAGTCTAGATATAGATAGGGACAAGGAAGAAGCCTTTGAAAAAATGATGAAAACTCCAGTTCTATCTAGGGACGATAAGATCAAGAAGCTGAACCAGGGAATAACAAAGCTTCATATCAACGCTGGAAAGAAAACTAAGATGAGACCAGGAGATATAGTAGGGGCCATATCCAATATAGAGGGTGTAGATTTTAAGGATATAGGTATAATAGATGTAATAGACAGGTCAAGCTTTGTAGAAATTTTAAACGACAAGGGAGATCTTGTTCTAGAGGCCCTT
>JASLIL010000056.1 GCA_030152145.1 Tissierellales bacterium | reverse complement strand
GTTAAACTTTCCCTTTTTTTTCGCTTTCATTTTACCACCTATTTTATTTTCTATTTGAAAAAGAAGCCATATCTACTAATAACCTTAAGGCTCCTTATACTAGCAAGACTACACTTCTTAATCTCATCCCTATGAGTCACTAGTATTAAAGACATCTCCTCTCTAGTTATACCAAGAACAACTCCCTGTAAAACCTTTTTCTTGTCTGTAAAAATCTTTATCTCATCTCCAGACTTCAAGCTTTTATCTCCTATAACAAACTCAGTAAAATCAGCATCCTGTAAAACTGAATCTGTTACAGACTTCTTATCTATAATAACCATATTGTTTTTTAGATAGATTTTTTGCTTTAGGGTCTCTAATATATACCCCAAAATACTAGTAATTAATAATATTCCTACTATTTTCTGTAATTTTATTATCAAATCTAAAATCCCTCCATTTACACCCTTATTATATCATATCTAATATCTTCAGTGAATGCTATAAAGGGAATTATCTTTATTGATAAATAATCTAATAGCTTAATTCTATATTTTTAGGGTAAAATTATTTAATAAGTAATAAGGAGGAGGTAATTAGGTGTTTATTAGTCAAATAATCAAAGAACAACAGGCAAAAAATAAAAGAGAGAGACAGCTTGTTCAAGCAAAAAACATAGGTATTGGCTTAACAGTAGGAGCTGCTTTAGGGGTTCTATTGGCACCAAAGGCTGGTAAGGAAACTCGAGATGAAATTACAGAAAAATCCAAATTTCTTGTAGATAATGTAAAACACTCTATTGATGACAATATAGAAAAATTCAAGGATATTGGAGAGGAAATCAAGGAACGTGCTAGCCAAGGATTAGTTGCAGATGAAGAATCTGAAGAAACTTTAGATGAAATACCAGTGCTGAAGATTGAGGAAGTGGAGCTTCTAGAAGAGGATTATAAAAAATAATAGGATTATAAAAAAAGGTGTTGCAGCTAGCTGCAACACCTTTTTTCTAATTTTCTCTTATAACTAAACCATCTTTTATAATGTATCTCATGTTTTCTCTCTTGATTTCTGTAATATCATCTAGTGGATTAACCTTTAAAACAACTAAATCAGCAAATTTACCTTCATCTAGACTACCCACCTCTTCCATTTGTAGCATTTCTGCACCTGATTTAGTCGCAGCTACTATGGTTTCCATTGGGCTTAGTCCAGCCTTATTCATAGCATAAATTTCCATTAAGCTATACTTTCCATAAGGAGTTAGCTTGCTACAAAATGAGTCTGAACCTACAGCTACCTTAACTCCCTTGTCATAAGCTCTTTTAAAGTTATGAATAGTTCTGTTTAGTTCTTTCTCTGCAGTAGTTTCTCCTTCATACTGGTCTAATATAGGTCTATATGGTGGCTCATACTCTGTAAACCACTCATAGAAGAATTGCATAGTAGGAACTAGTCTAATATCTTTTTCTACCATAAGCTCTAGACATTCATCATCTAGCTCTTGACCATGCTCTATACTGTAAACTCCAGCCTTTATACAGTCCTTAGCTCCATCTAAACTTTCTGCATGGGCTCTTACTGGTAATCCTAGTAGGCTAGCTTCTTCTACAACAGTTTTTATTTCATCCATTGTATAGTGTTGATCTGTCTTTCTTTCTAATCTCCAAAGTCCTCCACCAGTAGCCCAGATTTTAATCATATCAGGGTTAGTTCTAGCGATTTCTCTAGTCATTTTTCTTAACTCATCTGAACCATCAGCAATGTGTGCCCATGGGTGAGAAGCTTTTACATATTCTAAAGGAAGTGTATGTGTATCACCATGTCCACATGTTCTTGACATACCCATACCACAAGTATTTATTCTTGGTCCCTCTAGTACTCCATCATTAACTAAATCTCTTAAGTAAGTACCGTTTCTTGAAATATCCCCAACACTTGTTATACCATAATCCAAACAAGCCTTTGCTTGAGATACAGAAACCAAAGCTTTTTGTAAAACTGGTTCTAATACCCAGTCAACATCTGAAGGGCTTAGGGCTCCACCAAAGTGTAGGTGAGTATCTATTAAGCCAGGGATTAGATACTGTCCCTCTACATTTATAACTTCATAGCCTTCTAAATCCAAAGCATCTGTATTAGGCTCAACTGATTTTATCCTATTACCTTCTATAAGTACTGCTCCATTTTCCAATGGCTCTCCACCATTACCATCAATAACAACTCCACCAATTAATGCTAACTTATTCACTAAAAAAACCTCCTTTAATTCAAATCTACTCAAATTATATCATACTATATTTTTTTTTGTTAGCAAATTAATTTTATATTCAAATAATTATTCCTTAAAGCTATAGCTGCCTATATAGATATTATATATATCTATATCACCTAGTTTTATAGAAATATATGTTATTATAAATTTGTATTTTGAATGGAGGTTATTAGATGATTATAGATACTCATTTACATGAAAATAAGTATTCCAGTGATAGTCACATTGATTTTAAAAAAGCAATAGATACTGCTAAGCTAATTGGTTTAGATGGTATATGTGTAACCAATCACGACAATAATCATATCTTAAATGATATTGGAGAATCCACAGTTATAAATGGAGTCCTAGTTATAGTAGGAGCTGAAATTCTAACTCGCCAAGGTGATATTCTAGTTTTTGGTGCCAAGGATCTGCCAGAAGAAAAGCTTGATGCTAGGGATCTCCTGTCCCTAGTCAAGAAGCAAGGTGGAGTTGCTATAGCTGCCCATCCTTACAGAAACAACAACCGTGGTCTAGAAGATAATCTATATGAATTGGCAGACCTTTTAGATGGAGTTGAGTCCTTTAATGGAAGTACCTACTCCTATCATAATCTAAGGGCTTTTTCTGTTGCAACCGAGCTGGGCCTTCCATCTTTTGGAGCTGGAGACTCCCATGTTCTAGAAAAAATCGGAAGCTATGCAACAAGATTTAATTCCAGCATAAGAGATCATAAGGATTTTATAGAGGCTATTAAATCCAAGGATCTTCATCCAGTTATGAGAAGAGATGGAAAGTTTCTTGATATAGATTACTGTTATAGGGAGTTATTAGTAGAAGACCAAGGCATAAGATTAAAGAAATAATTTCATACTTATTTAATTTTTTCACCCCTATTAATTTTATTAAAGTCATACACTTTGGGTATTTAATTCATAAGGAGTGATAAAATGAAAAATTTAAAGATTTTCTCAGACTTTGCCTGTCCCTACTGCTATATAACTATGGGGATTGTTGAAAAACTAAGGGAGGATGGCCTTGATTTTTCTGTAGAATGGCTGCCCTATGAAATAGGACCAGATACACCAGCTGAAGGAAAGGACCTTATGGAAAAATTAGGCGAGAAAAAGTTTAAGATGCTTTTTAAGAGCATAGAAAGAATAGCCAAGCCCTATAGTAATGTAAACTACCATGAGACGCCAAAGATGATTTTCAATTCAAGGAAGGCCCTATTAGCCGGTGAATATGCTAAGACTATAGGTAGATTTGAGGACTTTGCTCAAAATACCTTCGAAGCTGTTTTTCTAGATCTAGAGGACATTAATAAGGATCAGGTCCTTGAAAGAATAGCCTTAAAATCCAATATGGACCCATACCAAATGATGAAGGCTATAAATGAGAGAACTTTTGATAAAAATTTAGAAAAAGTAAGGGAGCTAGCTAGTAAGATAGAACTAAAAGAGGTTCCAACCTTTCTTATAGATAATAAGGAAGTCTTTATAAATGTTAGAAAATATGATGAGCTTAAGGAAAAGTTAAGCTAAATAAAAGAGCTGTAACCTCAGGGTTACAGCTCTTTCTATATTTCTATTTCAGGTTTTTTATCCCTTAACATCAAGTTTATTACTGCTTCCTTAACATTTCCATCCCTATAGATAACATCATATATTTCTTCTGTTATAGGCATGCTTACCTGGTGCTTTTTAGCCAACTCATAGGCTGATCTAGTGGTTTTTATTCCTTCTACCACCATATTCACCTTTTCTATGGTTTCTTCCACAGAATTGCCCTGACCTATCAAGATACCAGCCCTTCTATTTCTACTATGCATACTAGTACAGGTTACTATTAGGTCTCCTATACCAGCCAATCCTGCAAAAGTACTGGGGTTGGCTCCCATCTGACTGCCCAATCTTGACATTTCTATTATGCCCCTAGTCATTAGGGCTGCCTTAGTGTTATCTCCATAGCCAAGGCCATCTGATATTCCTGCTCCTAGGGCTATAACATTCTTTAAAGATCCAGCCAGTTCTATACCAACCACATCTGTATTGGTATAAACCCTAAAGTAAGGAGTCATAAATACATCTTGAATGTACTCAGCTGTCTTAAGATTCTTAGAGGCAGAAACAACAGTTGTTGGCAAGTCCTTGCCTACCTCCTCTGCATGAGATGGGCCTGATAGGATTACATACTCATTGTCTGGAAGAATCTCCTCTACAAGCTCTGATATTCTCTTAAGGGAGTTGTTTTCAATACCCTTGGCTACATTTACAAGAACTGTATCACTGGAGAATTTATCCCTGTTCTCATAAAGCACATCTCTGATTCCATGGGTAGGTATAGATAGGACTATAAGATCCTTCCTAACTATAGCCTGATCAATCTCATCTACTATCCTTAAATTATCTGGAAGCTTCACGCCAGGTAGGTACTTCATATTCACCCTAGTTTGTCTTATATCCTTAGCCTGATCCTTATTTCTAAGGTACATACTTACATTATAGCCCTTATTTGAAAGAAGTCTTGCCAAAGCTGTACCCCAGCTACCTCCACCTAATACTCCTATATCTATCATATACAATCACCTCTTTACTAAAGTTTCCTTTCTTCCTTCCTCAACAATCTTCCAATATTACTCCTGTGCTTAAAAAGTGCCAATAAGCCTAAAACTATATTCATTATCAAAAATCTCTTATCAAAAGGCCTTTTAGTAAAATAGCCTATAAGAGGTAAAAGAGCTGCAATAGAAACTGATCCTAGTGATACATATCTTGAAATAATAATTATGGGAAGGCCTAGAAGCAAGCAAACTAAAGCTGTTAAAGGATTGATTGCCAAAAGAACTCCAATAGAAGTAGCTATGCCCTTGCCTCCCTTAAAGCCCAAAAGAACTGGCCAGTCATGGCCTAGAACTACTGCTATACCAGAGATAAACTTAGCAAAATCTCCTCCTATAAGGCCTCCTATGTAGACTGCCACCAGTCCCTTTAAAAGGTCTAGGATCAAGGTCAAAGCTCCTATTTTCTTACCATAGACCCTTAGGGCATTGGTGGCCCCCGGATTCCCACTTCCATAATTTCTTATATCGTCATTCTTAAAGATCTTGACTATAAAATAAGCAGATGAAAGATTGCCTATTAGGTAAGCAATCAATCCCGCCATAATATTTTCCATCATTAATCACCTTTTTTTTCTCTAAATTCAAATACAATCGGAACTCCTAGAAAACCAAAGTATTGACTAATTCTATTTTCTAAAAATCTCTGATAGGAAAAATGCATCAGTGAAGTATCATTTATAAATATTACAAACTTAGGCGGTGCTACTGCTACCTGAGTACCGTAGTAGATCTTAAGCCTAACTCCCTTGTCTGAAGGTGGCTGATTTATAGATACAGCCTCATTTATAATATCATTTAGAACTCCAGTGCTAATTCTCATATTATAGTTGTTGCTTACTGCATTTATCATTTCAAAAAGCTTGTCTATTCTAGCTCCTGTCTTGGCTGATATAAAGGTTACTGGGGCATAGTCTATAAAGGCCAACTTCTGTTTGATTTCCATTTCGAAATCTCTCATAGTATTGGTTTCCTTATGAACTAGATCCCACTTGTTAACAGCTATGATCATAGCTTTTCCATTTTCGTAAGCATAGCCTGCAATCTTAGTATCCTGCTCGCTAATACCCTCTGTTGCATCCACTACTAGGATGGCTATGTCTGCTCTATCAACAGCCCTAAGAGTTCTTACTACAGAATATCTTTCTACATCCTCATATATTTTCTTTTTCTTTCTAAGTCCTGCTGTATCTATAAACATATAGTCATTGCCATCATGTTCAAAGTAGGTATCTATAGCATCTCTTGTAGTACCTGGAATATTGGTAACTATTACCCTTTCCTCTCCCAATATACTATTTATAAGAGATGACTTTCCTACATTAGGCTTTCCAACTAGGGCAACCTTTATAGTATCTGGATCATATTCCGTCTCCTTGTCTTCTGGGAAGTGTTTAACTACCTCATCTAAAAGGTCTCCTATTCCCATACCCTGCTCTGCTGATATTTCTATAAGATGTTCAAAACCTAACTCGTAAAACTCATACATACCTTCTTCAAAACCCTTGGTATCATATTTATTACAAGCTAGAACTATTTCCTTGCCTGACCTTCTTAAAAGTTCAGCTATATCCCTATCCGTATCTGTAAGTCCAGAAACCCCATCAACTAAAAATATTATTACATCTGCCATATCTATAGCAAGATCTACCTGTCTCTTTATATTTTGTGAAATAATTTCTTCTGATCCTAGCTCCAATCCACCTGTATCTATCATCAAGAAATATTTATTAAGCCACTCAGCTTCTGAAAAAATCCTATCTCTAGTAACTCCTGGCTTGTCTTCTGTTATAGCAATCCTCTTACCGGTTATTTTATTAAATAATGTAGATTTCCCTACATTCGGTCGTCCTACTATACAAACAACTGGTCTTTCCATAATATACACCTCTACCTTCTCTTCTCTTCTCTTCTTTGACCCTATATATGATTATATCAAAATAAAGAGCTCTTATGTACTATAATCGATAAAATAAAAAAACCTACAGCCCAGGCCGTAGGTTTTTTAAGTCACTATTTATATAGTGGGAATCTATTACATAAAGCCACTACATCTTTTTTAAGTGCTTCTTTATCTGTATCTTCTTGTAAAGCCATTCTCATAAACTTAGCTATTTCTTTCATTTCTGCTTCCTTCATACCTCTTGTAGTTACTGCAGGAGTACCTATTCTTACTCCACTAGTTACAAAAGGACTTCTTGTTTCAAAAGGAATAGTATTCTTATTAGTAGTTATATTAACTGCATCTAGCATAGCTTCAGCATCTTTTCCTGTTATTTCTAATGGAGTAAGATCTAGTAGTAATAAGTGGTTATCTGTTCCATCAGATACTAATCTTATTCCTTCTTCCTTAAGTGCTTCTCCCAATGCCTTAGCATTTTTTATTACTTGTTCTTGATATACCTTAAAGTCGTCTTGAAGTGCTTCTCCAAAACTTACAGCCTTAGCTGCTATAACATGCATTAAAGGTCCACCTTGAGTTCCTGGGAATATAGCCTTATCTATAGCCTTAGCATATTCTTCCTTACAAAGGATTGCTCCTCCTCTTGGTCCTCTTAAAGTCTTGTGAGTAGTAGTAGTTACAAAGTCTGCATACTCAACTGGGTTCTGGTGAAGTCCAGCTGCTACTAAACCAGCTATATGAGCCATATCTACCATTAGGTAAGCATCTATCTCATCAGCTATTTCTCTAAATTTCTTAAAGTCTATAGCTCTAGGATATGCACTACCACCAGCTACTATTAGCTTTGGTTTTTCCTTAACTGCTATTTCTCTTACCTTGTCATAGTCAATTTGTTCTGTTTCTGAATCTACACCATATGGTACGAAGTTAAAGTATGTACCTGATATATTTACTGGGCTACCATGAGTTAAGTGTCCACCTTGAGTTAAGTCCATGCCTAACACCTTATCTCCTGGCTTTAAAACTGCAAAATAAACCCCAATGTTAGCATTTGATCCTGAATGAGGCTGAACATTTACATGTTCTGCATTAAATAACTTCTTAAGTCTATCTCTTGCAATATCTTCTACTACGTCTACATGCTCACAACCGCCGTAGTATCTTTTTCCTGGATATCCTTCTGCATACTTATTTGTTAGCTTACTTCCCATTGCTTCCATAACTTGCTCTGTTACAAAGTTCTCTGATGCTATTAACTCTATATGCTCTTCCTGTCTCTGAGCTTCCTTGTTAATGGCTTCCATAATTTCTGGGTCATGCTTTTCTAAGTTCGTATAATCCATAATGAATACCTCCTAAGATCTATTTTTATGTTATAATAAATTAAATTAAGCATTAGCTTAAATTTCTTTATCTATATTCATTATATAGTTAAAGCCAATATTATTCAACAAATAAAGATTGGAGGAAGTAGTATGATTTTGACAAAAGAAGAAAATACCGAAATCCGTAAACTCTTGCTATTATCAACTATTGCAGGTAAAATCATGCTGCAAAATGGTGCAGAAACCTACAGGGTTGAGGATACTATAGAAAGAATTTGTAGGTCCAGAATGGGTATAAAATATGTCAATGCATTTGTCGTGCCAACTGGCATAATAATCTCCTTGGACTATAAAGGTGAGCTTATAACATACCTGACTAGAATCAGTGGTATACAGCTAAATTTACATAAAATAAATTTAGTAAATGAATTTTCTAGAGACTTTGTAAACTCAAATATGTCCCTAGATGAAGGTATAAAAAAATTAAAGCAAATAAATAAAACTCCAAATTACACTAATTTTACCAAAGCCATGTTTGGCGGTATTGCCTGTGGAGTTTTTGCTGTTTTATTTGACGGAGCCCTGGTGGATTTTTTCCCAACAGCCCTTATAAGTATTGGAATCTTAAGCTTTATAAATGCTCTATCAAAATATAAGTTAACTTTTTTCTTAAATAACTTTCTAGGAGCTGCAATGACAACCTTGGCAGCAATAGGACTTACTAGCATAGGCTTTGGAGAAAATATGGATAAAATTATAATCGGATCTATCATGTGTCTTGTACCTGGAGTTGCCATAACCAATGCCATGAGAGACACTATGTCTGGTGACTTTACAGCTGGACTATCAAGAGGCATGGAGGCTGTTTTTTCTGCCCTGGCCATAGCCTTTGGAGTAGGACTTGTCTTAAATTTTTATTTTAGAATGGTGGTGTAGTACATGAACGTAATTAAAGAATTCTTATTATCATATTTAGCTACATTGGGATTTGTTATAATGTTTAGCATACCAAAGGAGGCTCTCTTCACTTCTAGTTTAGTAGGAGCCTTGGGTTGGACCAGTTTATCCATTGTGCATAACTTTACTGAAAGTTTAATAGCTGGAACCTTTCTAGCCAGCCTCTTGGTAGGACTTTTAGGGGAAACCCTGGCAAGGTATAATAAAAAGCCAGCAACTATATACATTATTCCAGGAATAATACCCTTGGTACCTGGTTCTGGCATGTACTATACTATGCTGGCCCTAGTTGAAAATAATTTCTATGAAGCTGCCTTTAAGGGAACAGAAACTCTCTTTGTAGCAGCCTCCATATCAATTGGACTAATCATATCTTCAACCCTATCAAGATCTATTAAAAGGGTTAAGTTCAAAAGCTAGTTTTGTTTTGTATACTTGATCATAGTTTCTACTAAACTATCTAGAACCTCATCATCAGCAACACCATCTAGATAGTTTTTTAGACAACCTTTCATATGGTTTTCTAAAACCAGGCCTCCAACTGAGTTCATGGCAGATCTTACTGCAGCTACCTGCATAAGTATATCGCCACAATATTTCTCCTCTTCAACCATCTTTTGAATACCCTTTACCTGACCCTCTATTCTTCTAAGTCTTCTTATTATTGCTTCACTATCTTTTTTCTCATTAACCAACTTTTCTTCCTCCTAATTAATTTAAAATTTTTACCATCTCCATGATTTCTTCACTAACATTTCCCAGTTTCTTATCAAGTCTACTCAAGACAAAAAGAGATGGGATCACAAAAGCAAGCCCCATTAAGAAGCCATAAAGTTCATAGCTACTATATCCCTTAGATTTAAATAAATTTACCCCCACTATTATACCCAGTACCAGCATAACAAAGGGTATTGAATATATTAAAATAGCGTACTTAAAGACTTTTTTAGGCTTTCCTTCTATTTTTACAAAATCTCCAACCTTGGCATTTAAAGAGTTTTTTATATCTATAACTACACTGGGTGCATCACAGCCCCCACCACAACTACCGCAATTTCCTCCACAGCCAGACATCCTTTTAACCTCTACCTTGGCCCTGTCCTCATTGGAAGATAGTACATATCCAAATTGTTCCATTTATGTCACCTCCACCTATGAAATCACCTATACATAGTAGACCTATATATTACCCTTATTATAGCACACTTATACAACAAGTTAAAAATAGGATTGAAGAGACTTCAATCCTATTTTATATCTTTTTATTTTTTCCTTATATCTATATGAATTTCTTCTAATTGCTGGTCCCTTACATAGGTTGGCGCATCTGTTAAAAGACAAGTTGCTGCCTGTGTCTTAGGGAAGGCTATTACGTCCCTAATGTTTTCTGTCTCTAGTAAAAGCATAACCAATCTATCAAAGCCATAAGCCAAGCCTCCATGTGGAGGTGTGCCATATTTAAAGGCTTCTATTAGGAAACCAAACTTATCCTGACTTTCTTCCTCTGAAAGTCCTAGAGCCTTAAACATTTTCTTTTGTAGATCTCCATTATTTATTCTTATACTTCCTCCACCTATCTCATCACCATTTATAACTATGTCGTAAGCCTTGGCCCTAACTTTTTCAGGTTGGCTTTCTAAAAGGTCTATATCTTCATCCATAGGGTGAGTGAAAGGATGGTGCATAGCTACATATCTCTCTTCCTCTTCATCATACTCAAATAGAGGGAACTCAGTAATCCAAACTAACTCTAGCTTCTTATTATCCACTAGATCTAACTTTCTAGCAATTTCATTTCTTAGGTTACCTAAGCTATCGTAAACAACTGAGTTTTTATCAGCTACAAAAAGTAAAAGGTCTCCTGGCTTTCCATCCATTCTCTCCACTATAGAATCCAACTCTTCTTCTGATAAAAACTTAGCTATAGGTGACTTAAGCTCATCTTCTGTAACTCTAATCCAAGCAAGTCCCTTAGCCCTATAGTCCTTTACAAATTTTTCTAGCTTATCAACATCTTTTCTAGAGAAATCTGCTTCATAACCCTTAACATTTATACCCCTAACTGATCCACCGCTCTCTACAGCTCCTGAAAATACCTTGAATCCACTGTCCTTAACTAGGTCAGAAACATCCTCTAGCTCAAAACCAAATCTTAGATCTGGCTTGTCAACACCAAATCTATCCATAGCCTCTTTGTAGGTCATTCTTT
Organism: Tissierellales bacterium; assembly: GCA_030152145.1. Classification (GTDB taxonomy): domain Bacteria; phylum Bacillota; class Clostridia; order Tissierellales; family JASKZW01; genus JASLIL01. The sequence continues at coordinate 21,410 of JASLIL010000056.1, read as the reverse complement.
TTATAGGAAGCTCTATCTCTATACCCTTAACCTCTTTAAATACCTTGTAAAGAAGTCTTTCATTAAGCTCTATAATATCATCTACATCTACAAAGGACATTTCCATGTCCACCTGGGTAAACTCTGGCTGCCTATTAGATCTTAGGTCCTCATCTCTAAAGCACTTTACTATTTGGTAGTATCTATCAAGGCCCCCAACCATTAAAAGTTGCTTCATAATTTGTGGTGACTGTGGTAGGGCATAGAATTTTCCCTCCTGCAATCTACTTGGAACTAGGTAGTCCCTTGCTCCCTCTGGCGTTGGCTTTGAAAGCATTGGTGTTTCAACATCTACAAATGCTTCCTGGTCTAAAAACTCTCTTATAACCTTAGCTGTTTGATGTCTTAATCTTAAATTTCTTTGCATAGAAGGCTTTCTTAAGTCTAAGTATCTATATTTTAACTTCATAGTCTCAGAAACATTGTCCTCATCCTTAACATAAATTGGTGGTGTAGCAGCACTATCTAAAACTTCCAGATCCTTTACTATAATCTCTATATCCCCAGTAGGCATATCTGGATTTTTTGACTGTCTTTCAAAAACTTCTCCCTCTATTGAGATTACATACTCTGAACGTAAAGCTGATGCCCTATCTGCTAGTTCCCTATCCTTCTCTGGGTTAAAAACTACCTGTGTAATACCTGTAGCATCTCTTAAGTCTACAAATATAAGACCACCTAGATTTCTTTCCTTTTGTACCCAACCGGAAAGCACAACAGTCTGGCCTATATTTTCCTTTCTCAACTCTCCACATCTATGGCTTCTCTTTAATCTCATAACTACTCCTCCTTATATTTTACAATAAAAAAACCCCCATCTCTGAAATTTCAGGGACGAAGGTTAGTTCGCGGTACCACCCTAATTAGGTAAACCTCTCTTATTTTTTAACGCAGCTTACTGCGAACAAGTCATTGTCAACTCCGAGATGTCTTCATTTAAATATTAGTATCAGTTTCCAGCAAACCTGACTCTCTATAACTAAGGGATTTAACTACTCCTTCTCATCAATGTTTTATATTATTAATCTTTTATGTCTAAATAATTATAAGTTATATAAGAGCTTATGTCAAGACAATCTAGCCTATAGACTTAAATCCCCTTATTTTTCTATCTGCCATTTCCTCATACCTAGTTAAATACTCCTCTATACTTTTAACATTGGGAACCCTTTTTATAGAATGATCCTCTGGATCGAAAATCTTTGACACAGCCCCAACCCCAAATCCAAATATAGTCTCCCTCTCCTCCATCATCTTTATATTATATATACACTCTAAACCCTCTTTAGCATAGCCAATGTTTTCAAAATTTCCAAGGGACTGCTTCTGCCTATAAAGATAATAAGGTTTTTGGCCCATAGCTTTTAAATAATCTCCAGTCAATTCTAGCATAGACTCTATAGTATCTCCATCTGCCACACTATACTTGTCCATAACTAAAGCAAATCTAGACCCTCTTTTAACACTCAGGGTATGAATAGTAACATTGTCTGGATCCATCTCCCTAATTTTTTCCATACTATAGCTTATATCCTCCTCACCCTCCCCAGGTAGACCTACTATAAGGTCCATATTGACTGTAAAATCATCTTTGGCCATATAGTAGAGTTCTTCTATGTCCTTACTGGTATGGCTCCTGCCAATGACTTTTAAGCTGTCATCCCTCATGGTCTGAGGATTTATACTTATCCTATCTATCTTATTTCTCTTAAGCATATCCAAATACTCTTTGTTTAAGGTATCTGGCCTTCCTGCCTCTACTGTAAACTCCTCTATATTTTCCCTCTTAAAGATCCTCTTAACTGCCCCTATAATAGCTTCTAGGTTTTTCAGATCTAAGGCTGTTGGTGTCCCTCCCCCAATATAGACTGTGGAAATTTTTGTTTTATCAAGGCTTTCTGAAACTAATTCCAACTCTCTTATAAGCTTTTCAGTATAGCTATCTAAGCTGTCCTTATATCTAGCAATGCTAGCACTGGGAAAAGAACAGTAAAGACATTTACTAGGGCAAAAGGGAATACTGATATAAATACTGTATCTTTGAGAATCCAGGGGATATAAATACTTTCTTTCCCCTCTAGAAATCCCTATTATAAATTCCAACTTCTCATCTGAAATCCTATAATCCCTTCTTAATATCTCCCCTATTAAGTCATCTTCCAAGCCCTGATCCATAAGCTCATGTACTAACTTAGAAGGCCTTATGCCTGTTAAGATTCCCCAAGGCAGGGATCTAGCTGATAATTTTTCCAAAAGATCATATACATTTCTCTTTATATTATTCTTAAGCTGTCTTTTTTCCTCTTCCACTTGAAAGTTTTTCTCTTCAATTAAGTTTCCATCAAAATAAAGACCCGTAGTCCCAAGACCTCCCTTCAAACTATTCCTAAGACTATAGCCCTCCAAGGAGAAACCATCCACCACTTCTTCAAATGGAAAAAAAGCCCTAATCAACTCCTCAACTTCATGATTAAAAGATCTATCTAACAATTCTATTGAAAACATAAAATTCTCCTTAAAAATAGCCACCTAAGGGTGGCTTTTATTTTTTAACAAATGGATTTATTCTTTTCTCTGTTTTTATATTAGTAGCTGGGCCATGACCTGGGTAAACCACAGTGTCATCAGGAAATTTCATTAATTTCTCATTAACAGAGTGAAGAATTTCTTCATAGGAACTTTTAGGAAAGTCTGTCCTTCCTATGGAACCTGCAAAAAGAGTATCTCCTGTAAACAAGTTATCTCCTATTTTAAAGCTTGTTCCCCCTGGTGTATGTCCAGGTGTATCTATAGCCTCGATTCTTATATCCCTTCCAAACTCAAAAGTATCTCCTTCCTTGAAGCTACCGTCAATTTCTATTTCTTTTGGGCCTGCTGGCATAGTCATAGAAAGATTTAAAAGACTATCTTTTGTCATATACTCATCAGCCTCATTTATATAAACCTCAGCATTAGTATAGTCCTTAAGCTCAGTTACACCGCCAATATGATCGCCATGACCATGGGTCAAGAGAATATATTTTACACTTAAATCAAGCTCTCTTATCTTAGCCACAATATCATCTACATCCCCGCCTGGGTCCATTACTACAGCTTCCTTACTTTCATCATAAACTATATAGCAATTAGCTGCATATACTCCTGCTGGTATTCTTATTATTTCCAAAAATCTCCCTCCTAAAAAACTCTATTACTATCCAATAGTATGGTAACAGGTCCATCATTTAATATACTAAGCTTCATATCAGCACCAAACTCTCCTGTTTCCGTATATATACTATCATTTTTTGCCAGGTCTATAAAGGCCTCATAGTATTTTTTTGCAAAATCAGGCCCTGCTGAATCGCTAAAGCTTGGTCTCCTGCCCTTTCTCACATCCCCATAAAGGGTAAATTGGGAAACAACCAAAAGCTCGGCCCCTATATCCTTTAAGGATCTATTCATCTTACCATCCTGATCCTCAAATATCCTTAAGTTTACAACCTTGTCGTATATATATTGAAGATCTTCCTGGCCATCATTCTTCTCAACAGCCAGCAAGACCAATAATCCCTTTCCTATCTGGCCAATGTTTTCACCATCAACCTCAACACTTGACTCTAAAACTCTTTGAACTACAGCCCTCACAAAATCACTCCTAACTAATTACTCTATAGGCATCAATAACGCCCTTCATCCTCTTAATGCTATTTATAAGCTCCTGAAGTTGTTCCTTGTTCTTTATTTCTAAGGTCATGTTTATAATAACTAATTTTTCCTTATTAGTTCTAGCATTTAAGGATAACATAGTAAGCTTGGACTCTGCAATCTCCTTGGTAATTTCCATTAGTAGGCCTGGTGTATCAGAAGACTGCACTTGAATTTCTGCCGGATAGGCAGCAGCTTCTGTATCATCCCAATAAACATCTATAAACCTTTGACCACCCAAGGCCAACTCCTCTATATTTGAGCAGTCCTTTCTGTGAACGGAAACCCCCCTACCTCTAGTTATATACCCTACTATTTCATCTCCAGGAACTGGGTTACAGCACTTGGCAAACCTAACCTTAATATTATCTACACCCTTCAGGCTAACTCCCTCATCAGTCCTACTTCTAGAAGGAGATTTCTTAACCTTACTTTCCTGTATTCTTTTTTCCTTCCTTCTGCCTTCCTGTACCTTTTCATACTCATCCCTATGCTTTAATTTATAGTTTTCTAAAAGTTTAGGAACCACTTGGCTTATATTTACACTACCAAAGCCCAAGGCTGCATAAAGACTATCTACAGAGTCAAGACTTAGCCTATTGGCAATCTCCTTAAGCCAGTCATCCTTAAGGACATCTGCAGGTTTAAAACCAAGTTTCTTAAGTTCTTTTTCAACCATAGATATACCGGTGCTTATATTTAAATCTTTTTCCTCTCTCTTAAACCACTGCCTGATTTTTGTCTTGGCTTGATTGCTCTTAACTACCTTTAGCCAGTCCCTACTAGGCTTACTGTTAGGAGAGGTCAGTACCTCTACTATGTTCCCGTTCTTTAACTTGAAGTCAAGTGGAACTATTCTTCCATCTACCTTGGCTCCTACACACTTATTTCCCACGTCAGTATGGACCCTATAGGCAAAGTCCAGTGGCGTAGATCCATTGGGAAGATCTATTACATCTCCTCTAGGTGTAAATACAAAAACTTCATCTGTAAATAAGTCTATTTTAAGACTTTCCATAAACTCTTTTGGATCCTTAAGTTCTTTTTGCCATTCTAGAAGCTGCCTTAACCAGGTTAACTTTTCATCAAAGTTATCAGCCTGAACAGTGCCCTCCTTATATTTCCAGTGGGCTGCTATACCATATTCAGCTGTCCTATGCATCTCCCAAGTCCTGATTTGAACTTCAAATATTTCTCCCTTTGGTCCTATAACTGTCGTATGAAGAGACTGATACATATTGGGTTTAGGCATGGCTATATAATCCTTAAACCTTCCTGGAATAGGTTTCCACAGGGTATGGACTATACCCAGTACTCCATAGCAATCTTTTACACTATCTACAATTATTCTTATAGCCGTCAAATCAAAAATCTGTTCGAAGGATTTATTTTGATAGACCATCTTCCTATAAATACTGTAAAAGGACTTTGGCCTGCCACTTATATCTCTAGCTATGTCTAATTCATCAAGATTATCGTTAAGATCATTTATTATCTCATCTACATAGGCTTCCCTTTCCCTTCTTCTCTTGGCTACCTTTTCAACTAAATCATAGTAGCCATCTGGATCTAAGTATCTGAGAGAAAGGTCCTCAAGCTCCCATTTAATCTTTGATATTCCCAGTCTATGGGCAAGAGGAGCGTATATTTCCAAAGTCTCTAGGGCCTTTTCCTTCTTTTTCTCATCACTCATATATTCAAGGGTCCTCATATTATGCAGCCTATCTGCCAGCTTTATTATGATTACTCTTATATCCCTAGCCATAGCCATAACCATTTTTCTAAGATTTTCAGCTTGATTTTCCTGCTTTGTCTTGTACTGTAGTTTCTTAAGTTTTGTAACCCCATCTACAAGCTCTGTTACCTCTTCACCAAATTCTGCTGCCATCTCATCATAAGTTATATCTGTATCTTCTAAAATATCATGAAATAATCCAGCTATTATGGTAGCAGTGTCCATGTGAAGGTCTGCCAATATCATGGCTACATTAAATGGATGAGTAAAATACTTCTCACCCGAGTTTCTGAACTGTCCTTCATGGGCCTTTTCTGCATAGAGGTAGGCTTTAGTTATTTCTTCTCTATCTACATTAGGATAGTACTCTTCAATTTTAGAAATTAAAACATCTATCATCACATTCACCTACTCAATCTTCTACTTTAACTACCTATAACTCTGAATCACTGCCTGTAAAGTTTTATTATTCATAAACTCATTGATATTAGGGTAGTATATTATATCTATATATATATCATTATCCAAACCCCTCAAGGCCTTATTTAAATTATCTTTTCCAAATTTTAAAACCACATATTCTTTAAAGTTTTCTGAATCTCCAAAGTGAATACCCTCTATACTGCTACCATCATCAGAAATAAGGTCAAACTTTAAAACATTCTTATTTTTTCCTAAAATATCTATCTTCTCAACTGATAGGTCTTTATCCGCAAATATGGGCTTAGGATTCCCCTTACCATAAGGCTCTAATCTTTCAAGTTCGTATACCAAGTCAAAGTCAGCAAATCTTATGGGCATATAAAGATCCATATAAATCTTAGCTGTCAAGTCATTTTCACTTAAGTCTGCATCGTGTATAAGAGCTGAATAAAATTCCTCTATATTCTCTTCCATAAGAGACAAGCCCGCAGCCATGGGATGACCACCAAAAGAAACTAATAAATCTCTCTGTGCATTGATTTTTTCATACATATTGTATTCCTCTATGGACCTAGCTGACCCCTTTGCCCTTCCTGCTTCCTGGGAGCTAGTTAAAACAATGGTAGGTCTGTAGTACTTATCCTTTATCCTACCAGCTATAATTCCAGCTATACTCTCATGTATATTAGGTTCATAGGCCAATATAACTGGATTATCAAAGTATTTTTCTTTTTCAACGAGCTTTACCAACTTATTAAAACCCTCTTCTGTTAGGTTTTTTCTCTCTTCATTTAGCTCATGTAGCCTTTCAGCATATTCCTTAGCCTTATAAATATCATCTGTCAAAAATAATTCCACGCCTATATCTGCTGATTCCAGTCTACCAGATGCATTTATACAAGGCCCTATTATGAAACCTAGTGAATAGGCTTTTATTTCCTTATCCTTTAAACCAGTAGCCTCTATAAGAGCTCTCAATCCTATATTATCAGTTCTATTAATTCTCTTTAATCCTTCTGTAACAAAAATTCTATTTTCATCTACCAGGTCAACTACATCACAAACAGTACCCATAGCTACAAATTCAAGGAGATCATAGCTCTCCCTTATATTTATATTACTTCTAAGGTATAGGCCCTGAATAAGCTTAAAGGCTACTCCAGCTCCACATAGTAATTTAAAGGGATAGGAGCAGTCACTTCTCTTAGGATTAACTACTGCATCTGCCTCTGGAAGAAGCTCCCTTCGGCCAAACTCACCCTCCTCATAAACCAGGTCATGATGGTCTGTTACAATTATATTCATACCAAGTTCCTTGGCTCTTTTTACTGCATCAAAAGCTGATATACCATTATCACAGGTTATAATAAGGTCCACTCCATTATTATAGGCTCTTTCAACAATGTCTTCATTTATACCATAACCATCTCTTATCCTGTGGGGAATAGAGTAACTAGGACTTCCTCCTGCTCTTTCTATCCCCTTATAGAGAGTCATAATAGAGGAGTTTCCATCCTGATCATAATCTCCAACTATCTCAATTTTTTCCTCATCTTCTATGGCCTTTTTAATAAGATCTACAGCCAGGTCCAAATCCTTCATTAAAAATGGATCATAAAGCTTATCTAGTGTTGGATTCAAGTGAATATCCAATTCTTTTTCACCTGTAAAACCTCTATTTATTAAAATTCTAGAAAGAACTTCACTTAAGCCATACTTTCTAGAAATTAAGTCAATGTCTCCCTTTTTATTCTTTATAAACCACTTTTCCAATTTCTCACTCCTAATATTAAAGATTAGTCTTTGACTTTAAGTCTGATATTTCCTTTATCCTATCTTCTAAAATAGCCTCTAAATTTTTCTTTTCTAGTTTGGTCTTATCCAATTCCTCTGTTAAAAGTTTGTTTTCTCTCTTGAACTTAAGGTTTTTAACCCCACTAATAACAGCTATTATTATGGCACCAAAAACACTGGAAACCAATATTACCAAAGCCTGAGATACCTGAATCTCTGTAAAAATAAAGTCTACCATAACTGGTGCTGAGTTGTTAATAGCAAATATAGCTACGATTATTGCAAAAACCAAAGCTATTATAAAACCTCTTTCCATAGTAATACCTCCTCATAATATCTTTAATTATAATATTACCCTAAAAAATAGGTTTAGTTACAATAAAACTGCCTTTAAAGGCAGTTTTATGCTTTTTTAGTATTTAATTTCTCCTTATTTGATAGATCGTACCAAACTGGACTTGCTATAAATATTGAAGAATATGTTCCTGATATCATACCAAATAATAATGGAAGAGCTAAAACCTTAACATCCTCTACTCCAACAAGGTAAAGTACAAAAACTGAAACCAAAGTAGTTATTGAAGTATTTATTGTTCTAGTTAATGATTTTTTAATACTAGCATTAATAATATTTTCATAGGATTCTCTAGGATTTAACTTTCTTTCCTCTCTTATTCTATCAAATATTACTATAGTATCGTTTATTGAATAACCTAAGATTGTTAATATAGCTGCTATAAAGGCATTATTTGCTGGTATCCTAAATATAGCGTATATTGATAGGGTAATTAATATATCATGGGCCAAAGCAATTATAGCTGCTAGGGCAAACTTAAACTCGAATCTCCAAGTAATATACACAAGCATACCTAGTGATGCTACTAGTGAAGAAAGTAAAGCTTTTTTCTTGATTTCCTTACCCATAGTAGGCTCGAAGTTCTCTGCCTGATATTCTGGCTTTTCAATATTGAACTCAGCTGAAAGTTTTTCTACTATTTCTGCAATATAATCATTGTCAAAATCTTTATTACTCTTTACAATGATTTCATCCTGTTCCTTACCAACATGAACAATACTTGCAGCCTTGTCGTACTCTTCAAATACATTTCTGACTTCATCTACTGAAACCTTCTTGCCTAGTTTAATCTGAATAGATGTACCACCTGTAAAATCTATACCTTCATTTAATCCCTTGGTAAACATGAATACTAAACCTATAGCAATTAGAATTAAAGATATAGAATAAAACACTTTTCTTTTCTTAATAATATCCATTTCTTTTCCTCCTTATGCCCCATATAGTTTAGTATTTTTAGTATTAGTCATATTAAGCGTTAACTTTAGTAAGTGCTTGGTTACAAAAACTGAAGTTATCATTGAAGCTATAATACCTAAGATCAATGTTACCCCAAAGCCCTTTATAGGTCCTATACCAAAGTAATAAAGAACTCCACCTGCTATAAGGGTGGTTATATTTGAGTCTAATACTGATGATAGGGCCTTATTGAATCCATGATCAATACTAGCTCTTATAGTCTTACCATTTCTTAATTCCTCTTTAATTCTTTCAAATATAAGTACGTTAGCATCTACTGCCATACCAATTGAAAGCACTAAACCAGCTATACCAGGTAATGTTAATTTTACCCCTAAACCCTTCATAGCTAGAAGTGTTATAAGTATATATATAATTAAAGCCAAGTCTGCTACTAGACCTGAAAGTCTATATACCACTAACATAAATATAAATATAAGTCCAACTGCTATAGCTCCAGCCTTAACACTTTTATCTAGAGCCTCTAAACCTAAAGTAGGTCCTATAACTCTTGACTGTAAAGCCTTCATTTCTATTGGAAGAGCACCTGCTGTAATAAGGTTAGCTAGGTTACTAGCTTCTTCAATAGTAAAGTTTCCTTGAATAATAGCTTTTCCGTCCGTAATTGGGTCATTAACTGCTGGTGCTGATATAACCTCTCCATCAAGTAAGATTATTATAGGTTGACCTGTTCCTGCAAGCTTTGTAGTAGCTTCCTTGAACTTTCCTGAACCCTCCTTATCAAACTCTAAAGTTACTATAGGTTTATCACCTTCTTTAGTACTATGATACTGAGGTTCTGAAGCTTTTACATTCTTACCTGTAAGTATTTCATTTCCTTCTGGATCAATAAATTGTAGTTGAGCTGTTTTACCTATTAGGTCTATAGCCTCCTGAGGATTGTCTATACCTGCCAACTCAATTCTGATTCTATCCTGACTTTCCTTAACTATACTAGGCTCTGCTACCCCTAGACCATCTATTCTCTTGTTTATAACCATAATAGTCTGATCCATTGCCTTTTGTAGTTCTGTACCTTGTAAATCTGTTTGAGCTTCAAGAATAACATAAACCCCGCCAGCCAAGTCTAAACCTAAATCAATAGACTCTCTAGCTCCCTTAATCTGAAGCTTTCCTAAGTTTATACCATTAATTGCTATAAAAGATGATGATCCTATGATTGCAACAATAAGTATAAAAAGTAAGGTTTTTTTACTGTTCATCCTAATACCTCCCATTAAAATAATAAATATATTTAAAACTAAAGTAGTATAAATTAAAATAATGGTGACAACACCATTAACCTTAGCTAAAAATATATCCATACCTTGATTATTATAACATAGATAGGCTCCTAAATAAAGATTTTAATAAGATGGCAAAAAGCCAGCTAAGTCCCTTCCCTAACTAGGCAGACAAGATATAAAAAAAGGCAATCTAAATTGCCTTTTTCTAAGCTTCTTTTTTAGGCTCATCCTTCATAGCCACTGCCCAACGACTAGTCTCAAATTTTGTAGCCTCTGGACCAGTTTCTAAAATTACATTTTCCTCATCAATTCTTACAATCTTACCCTTGATTCCACCTATGGTCACTACCTTGTCCCCTACCTTAAGGTTAGATCTCATGTCACCTATTTCTTTCTCTCTCTTTTTTTGTGGTCTAATAACTGTAAAGTAAAAAATAGCTAAAAAACCAAGAGGTAATATAAATGGTGCAAATGGACTTCCAACTGGTGCCTGTGCCTGTAGAAAAATTTGATTAAACATCTAACTCCTCCTCTTACTTTATATAATTAAAATTTAATAACCATACTTAGAGTAAAACTCTTCCTTGTATTCCATAAGCCTATCTTCCCTTATAGCCTCTCTTATATTATCCATAAGATTAATAAGGAAATAAAGGTTGTGGATAGTAGCCAATCTAGCGCCTAAGATCTCATCTACATTAAACAAGTGTCTTATATAGGCCCTAGTGTAATTCTTGCAAGTATAGCAATCGCACTCCTCATCTAGCTTTGAAAAGTCTCTCTTATACTTGGCATTTCTTATATTAACCCTGCCATTGGCAGTCATAACAGTTCCATTCCTAGCAATCCTAGTAGGCATAACACAGTCAGCCATGTCAACCCCTCTTATTACAGCCTCAAATAGGTAGTCTGGAGTTCCCACTCCCATTAGGTATCTAGGCTTATCCTTAGGTAGAAGTGGAGTAGTAAAGTCCAGCATCTCACACATAAGCTCCTTAGGCTCTCCAACACTAAGTCCACCTATTGCATAACCTGGAAAATCAAGGTCTGTAATCTGCTTGGCACTTTCTGCCCTTAGATCCTTATACATACCTCCCTGAACTATACCAAACAAGGCCTGATTATCCCAGTCCTGATGGTAGTCCTTACATCTCTTGGCCCATCTAGAAGTTCTTTCCATAGACTCCTTTGCATACTCATAAGTAGCAGGGTAGGGAGTACACTCATCAAAAGCCATCATTATATCTGAACCCAGGGCATTTTGAATCTCCATTGATTTCTCCGGAGATATAAACTGCTTGGACCCATCTATATGGGATCTAAACTCAACACCCTCTTCTGTTATAGTTCTTAGGTCCCCTAAACTAAAGACCTGAAATCCACCACTATCTGTCAGTATTGGCCTATCCCAATTCATAAACTTGTGTAGACCTCCAGCCTCCTTAACTATATCATGGCCAGGTCTTAAAAATAAATGATAGGTATTACCTAGTATTATGCTAGCTCCCAGTCCTTTTAATTCCTCTGGAGTCATGGTTTTTACAGTAGCCCTAGTACCTACAGGCATAAAAACCGGTGTCTCTATTTCCCCATGCTTTGTTTTTATCTTTCCCAATCTAGCCTTACAATCGCTAGCTTCTTTTAATAATTCAAACTCTAATGCCATAACTAACCTCCTGCTATTTTATAAACATTGCATCTCCAAAACTAAAAAATCTATACTTTTCCTCAACTGCAACTTCATAGGCCTTAAATATCTTCTCCTTATCTGAAAGAGCTGATACCAACATAAGAAGAGTCGACTCTGGCAAATGAAAGTTTGTAATAAGTGAATCTATAACCTTGTAGCTATAGCCTGGATATATAAATATTTCAGTCCAACCTGAAGACTCCTCTAGTCTACCATTATCCCTAGCAACTGTTTCCAGAGTCCTAGTTGTGGTAGTACCAACACTAATTACCCTAGATCCTAGGTCCTTGGTCTTATTAATTAGGTCAGCTGTCTCTTTAGAAATATTATAATACTCTGAGTGCATACTATGCTCCTCAACATTATCAACCTTAACTGGCCTAAAGGTACCTATACCTACATGTAATGTAATATAACATATATTTACACCTTTTTCCTCTATTTTCCTTAAAAGTTCCTTGGTAAAATGCAAGCCAGCTGTAGGAGCTGCAGCTGAACCCTCATGCTTTGAGTAAACAGTCTGGTATCTTTCCCTGTCCTCTAGCTTCTCCTTTATATAAGGAGGTAGGGGCATCTCACCTAGCTGGTCTAAGACCTCTTCAAATATACCCTCATACTCCAAGTCTACAATTCTAGTACCTGACTCAGTTATCTCCTTGACATGGGCCTTTAAAATACCATCACCAAAGTATATGGTAGCACCTGGCTTAACCTTCTTTCCTGGCCTAACCATAGTCTCCCATCTATCCTTCTCTACCCTTTTTATAAGGAGAAACTCTATCTTCTCATCTCTATCCAACCTATTTCCAAAAAGTCTAGCTGGTATAACTCTAGTATCATTTAAAACCAGACAATCTCCCTTTTCCAAATAGTCTACTATGTCCTTAAAATGCCTATGTTCTATATTACCAGACTCCTTATCCAGTACTAAAAGTCTAGACTCCTCCCTATCCTCTATAGGGACCTGAGCTATTAATTCCTCAGGTAAATCATAATAAAAATCCTTTGTCCTCATCTAATCAACCTCTTACCTTCATTAATATATTAAAAACTAATCTCTCACTTCATAGGGAAGATCGAAATGATCATAGGCCTTCTTAGTAACAACCCTTCCCCTAGGAGTTCTATTTATAAAACCCATCTGCATCAAGTAGGGCTCATAAACATCCTCTATAGTAGTGCTCTCCTCTCCTGTAGAAGCTGCTATAGTATCTAAACCCACAGGTCCTCCAGCAAAGTTTTCAATCATAGTCATTATAATCTTCCTATCCACCTTGTCCATTCCCAGCTCATCTATCTCCAGCATCTTTAAGCCCTCATGAGCTATTTCCTTGTTTATAACTCCATCAGCCATTACCTGGGCATAATCCCTAACCCTCTTTAAAATTCTATTGGCTATCCTAGGAGTTCCACGAGATCTTTTGGCTATTTCATAGGCTCCATCATCATCAATTTCTACATCTAAGATTCTACTGGATCTTTTTACTATCTCTGCCAAACTATCCTCATCATAAAGCTCTAAATTTAGCATAACCCCAAACCTATCTCTAAGAGGGGATGACAAAAGACCAGCCCTTGTAGTAGCCCCTATCAAGGTAAATCTAGATAGGTCCAATCTCACTGACCTAGCGCTGGGTCCCTTACCTATAATTATATCTATAACATAGTCCTCCATAGCAGGATATAGTATTTCCTCAACAGTCCTATTCAATCTATGAATCTCATCTATAAAAAGTACATCATCATCAGATAAATTTGTTAGTATACTAGCCAAATCCCCTGGTCTTTCTATAGCAGGTCCTGATGTAACTCTTATATTAACACCCATCTCATTGGCTATAATATTGGCCAAAGTGGTCTTACCAAGTCCTGGAGGTCCGTAAAGAAGAACATGGTCCAAGGCCTCTCCTCTTTCCTTAGCAGCCCTTATAAATATATTAAGCTTGTCCTTGGTCTTATCCTGGCCTATATATTCCTCAATCCACTTAGGTCTTAGGCTATTATCATTCTCAAAATCATCCTCCATCAGATTTCCACTGACAATTCTATTTTCATCCATAAAATCACAATACCTTTCTATTAACTATTCCTAGTGTTTTTCAAGAAGAGCTTAATGATTTCTTCTTCTGACAATCCATCAATTTCAAAATTTTGTAAAAGGCTCCTAACCTCTCCACTATTATATCCTAATGATTCTAAAGCTTCTATAGCTACATCAAAATTATCATTTAAGGCTATAGACTGGCCCTTACTATCTGAAACATTTACCTTTTTCACCCTGTCCCTTAGCTCTAAGATAATTCTCTCCCCGGTTTTTTTCCCAATACCAGGAGCCTTACAAAGAAGCTTCACATTGTCACTTAAAATAGCCTCCTTGATCTCAAAAGCTGTCAGAGTTGAAAGCACACCAATAGCAGTCTTAGGTCCAACCTTGGAAACCAAAATAAGAAGGTTGAACATATCCAACTCCTCTTCTTCTAAAAAACCAAATAGAAAAACACCATCTTCCCTAAGATTATAATATATGTACATCTTTACCTCTTCTCCAACCTTTAACTCCATCATGGAATTAAGAGAAGTAAAGACCTTATAGCCTATGCCATTATTTTCTAAAACAACATACTCATCCTTTATAGCTACAAGTTCTCCCTTTATATATTCAAACAATCTACTACCTCCTATTTAATCTCAAATAAATTTTTAAAGTTTAAAGAAAAACCATGGCAAAGTGCCACTGCCATAGCATCTGCTGCATCATCTGGTTTAGGTAGCTTCTTTAAGTTTAAAAGCATCTTAACCATCTCCTGGACCTGACGCTTATCTGCCCTACCATAGCCTACAACTGCCTGTTTGATCTGTAAGGGTGTATACTCATATAGGGGAAGGTCTCTGTTTACAACAGCTAGAAGCTCCACTCCTCTTGCCTGACCTACATCTATAGCTGTCCTAACATTCTTATTGAAAAACAACTCCTCTATAGCCACCTCATCTGGTTTATACTTATCTATAATTTGATTCATACCCTCATATATATACTTTAGCCTCATGGGAAAGGGGGTATCCTTGTCTGTTAAGATACAACCATAATCTACAGGAGTAAAGTTGTTTCCATTACAGTCTATAACACCATATCCCACTATGGCAAGACCTGGGTCTATTCCTAATATTCTCATAAGCCTTCCTTTCTAAGTTCCCTTAAAGTAAAAAACTAAGTTAGCTTCCTAACCTAGTTTTACTTTAAAATATTCTTATTTATCAATATCGCCTATCTTAAATCCAGCTTCTTCTATTCTAGCTATTAGATGCTTTAGGTCTTCTTCAGTCTTTGTATCAACTCTTAAAACAACCTTATAAACATCTAATACCTTAGCGTCTACAGCTGCAAAGTTTAAGATATTAACCTTTTCTCTTCTTATAACCTCTGCCAACCTAGCAAGCTGTCCTGGTATATCATACATGTTAACTACTATACGAGTACCTTCATTCATGCCAAAAACATCTGAGAATGCATTGAATATAGCCACATGAGTAAGAATTCCTGCAAACTTATCTCTTGCGTCAAAAACTGGTAGGAAAGGTGTCCTTAGTTCCTTTAAAAGATATGAAGCATTTTCTACTAGATCATTTTCCATAACTGATTTGAATTCATCACTGTAGATGTCCTTAACTTTTACTTGATCTAAAAATTCATCCCTATCTGTAGAAGCCCTATCAAAGTACTCTCTAAATATTTTCTCTTTTAATAGGATTCCCTTAAAATCTTCTCCCTCTAAAACAGGTAGTGATAAGAAATCCCCCTTGTTAATCTTGTCCAAAGCAACTCTCAAGCTATCTTCTAAATCTAGTGTAGTTAGTTTGTTTCTTTCTAACATATATTTCTTTATATACATAAAAACTCCCCCTTTTATTTATATTAATTTAACTTAATACCTATTAAGAAGTCTGTCATTGATACCATACCAACTGGCATCCTTGTATATTTCCTGAATGTTGTCATAAATAGTGCTAGTTATTATCTGATATATATTATTTAATTCCTTTATAGAAAGAAAAGTTCTCTCTTCATTTAGGATAATCTCTCCGTCCTTAAAGTCCAACCTCAACTGCCTATCCAGGTTTTCATTTAATCTGTATACCTTGGACTTAATAAATTCATCACAGTACATATCTGTAAAGTCCTTCATGTTCTCTTCCCTTAACTCTCTGATCTCAATTTCCTTAAAAACACTATATCTAACATTTAATATGTCCAAATCATCTATATCATAGGAGAAATTATACTTATTCTCATATAAATCCTCCAATGGATAATTCATAATTATCTTCTCTTCTAGGGTATTGACAGCCTTAATATTATAATACCCATTTGTATAGCCTTCAATATTAAAAACTAGTTCAAATCTATCTATATCTTCATGAATCAAATCTATTATATTAGAAGCTAGAATCTCCCTATCTTTCCTATAGCTTAAAACCCTTTTAACCCTTTTCTTTATATCACCAGCTGATACATATGTAGGAGAAATGTTTACCATCCTTTTCTCTATATCATATAGATTAAGAAGGATATGTATAGAATTTATATCGTTGTTGTATAAAAAATTAAATTTTAAGCTTTCACATATATTTTCAAGCTTATTTTCTGCTAATGCCAATAATATCCCTCCCTGAGATTTTTAGATTGGAGGATAACACTCATCCAATTAATCTTAACTATATCTATTATACTATATTATACCAATTTATTAAAAGGTATTTTAATAAATTTAAGCACTAGTAACCTAGTGCTTAATAATTTACATTTCTTTTAATGAATCAAAATAATCATCTATATATTCTTTTCTATTTTTTGTTTCTTCCTCTCTTATAACAAACCGAGTGTCAATGTATTCTACTACATCCCCCTCCTTTAAGTTGTCTGGAAACAATACTCTATCAAAGTCAATCATTCCATCTTTAAGTTCGATAATAACTCTATCATCTTCAAACCTATCGACTATTCCTTTCAAGTCTATACCCCCTATTTTACACATTTGTCATGAGGTTTATATCCACTTCTCAAAGCCTCATCTTTAGATTTAAAAATAAGCTGATTCTCTTTTTTAGGTAGATAGCTACAATCCTTACTGTGAAACATATTAGTATTCTTATTAGCTATATACTCTTCTCCACCTTCACCCAAATCCTCTTTAGCTTCCTTAAACTCTATTTTAGAGCCATCAGAAATGAATACTATATCTCCCAATTCATCAGTCCTATAAATCCTTCCTCCAAAGTCCACCAATTTATTAATGGTCTCCTTGTGAGGATGATTATAGTCATTATCTTTTCCCAAACTTATTACAAAATACTTTGGATCCACTTCCCTTAAGAAATCAATAGTAGAGGATGTTCTACTGCCATGGTGAGCCACCCTTAAAACATCAGATTTTAAATTATAGGCTGATTTTACCATTTCTTTTTCTGAGGTTTTTTCAGCATCACCAGTAATTAAAATAGAATTATTCCCATACTCTATCTTGCTTACTACTGAATAATCATTAGTTGAATCATAGTTCTTACTATTTGGAGCCACAAAATAAAACTTCAAATTCTTATCATCTATTAAACTGTCGCCAGCCTTAGCTATCTTAATCTTCAAGCCTTCATTATCTATTTCCCTTAAAAGCTCTTCAAATATCTTTGTATTAGCAGTCCTATCTGGCATATAAACACTCTTAACATTAAATTCACGTAAAACCATAGGCAAGCCACCTATATGATCTTCATGAGGATGGGTTGCTATCATGTAATCTATAGTGTCCACACCAGCAGCCCTTAAATAAGACTCTAACTTATCTCTTCCAGACCTAGGTCCACCATCTATTAAAGCAAGTTCCCCATTAGGAAGCTTAATAAGACTGCTATCTCCCTGACCTATATCTATGAAATGTGCCTCTAGTGTTCCCTCTTCATAGCCCATAGCCTCTTCTCCTACTAGGTTTACCAAGTCATCACAAGCCACCAAAAGACTCATGGTAAGAAGAAGTAAAATATAAAGGCCCAGCTTCTTATGTCTCTTAATCTAAATCACTCCTAATCTAAGGTAAAATCATAACAATTATAACAAATATTTACTATTTATACAATTTAAAAACCATAAAAAAAGAATTTTAATCACTTAGGATTAAAATTCAAATACTAGCCCTTGATAAACTGCCTCATTGTATGACCTAGATATTTCCAGTATGAACTGAGTCAAACTCAAGTTCAAGGATAAGGCGAAATCCAAGTCATTTTCATATCCAGTCCTAACTGAATACTCCTCTACAACATCTTCTATATAGTTTTTCACCAGAAGCCTTAGGTCAACATTCTCATCCACATATATATCTATTCCGTCGATCTCTATAAGATCTGCCCTAAAACTATGCTTAGGTGAAATCTTATCTAGCTTTGCTTCATAATTTAAATGCTTAATCATATTCTTAGGAAAAGTCCATCTTTCCGCATGAGGTAGGCAAACAAAATCGCTCAAATAGTGACTAGCTATCCCTAATCTTTCGCTAAAAATACCCATTGTTATAGGATCTACTTTACGACTAAAATCTATATTTTTTCCTAAATAAATCAACTTTACCAGTTCATCTACTATATAATCAATACTTTCCATTTGATAGTGCCTGTGAAATTTATATTTTGGTAAAATATCTGGTGCAACTGAGCCCCATGACAAAGAACTTTTATCTAATAGAATATTAGAACTATCTTTTACCCTATCTACAATATTTGCTGAAATAATTTTATGTGTTTCTGCAAACATCTAATCACATCCTCTTTTATCAAAAAGTTATTTCTAATTTCTTTTGCTTACTCATATTATACCAAAAACCTATATTAGTCAAATACTTTATAATATTTCTTTAAATATATCAAAATCTTCCTGACTAAATAGGACAAAGTAAACTTCTTCCAGGCTAGTTTCCTCTATAGCTTCCCTAACTGTATTTAAAGCTATCCTGCTAGCTCCATCCTTAGGATAGGAATAGGCTCCAGTAGAAATAAAGGGAAAGGCTATGGACTTAAGTCCATATTCATCAGCCAGCTTTATGGAATTCTTATAGGCAAGGCTTAAAAATTTATCCTCATTATTTTTTCCATCCCTATATACAGGACCAACCGTATGGATTACATACTTTGCCTTTAAATCCCCTGCTACTGTTATTCTGGCCTCACCAGTAGGACAACCTCCTATTCTCTTACACTGTTCTAAAATTCTAGGACCTCCTGCCCTATGTATGGCACCATCTACTCCTCCGCCTCCTAAAAGAGTGTTATTAGCAGCATTGACTATGGCATCTGTAGCCAAGTCTGTAATATCTCCCTTGATCAACTTAATCTCCTTCATGAAAACACCTCCATTTAATCTATGTCTAAAACTAATTATATCATAAGAAATAGACATTTCTATTTCTTTAAGTATAATCTACTTAGGAGGTAATATTATGAAATATGACAATATGCTTGAGGGTATTTTCCTATCAAGACCAAATAGATTTATAGCCAATGTTGACATTGAAGGAGAAGTCCACCAGGTTCATGTGAAAAATACTGGCAGATGTAGGGAGATTCTAAAAGAGGGGACCAAGGTCTATTTAGAACCTGCTAAAAATCCCAACAGAAAAACCAAGTTCTCCCTCATATCAGCCTATAAGGACCAGCAATTAATAAATATAGACTCACAGGTTCCAAACCAGGTTGTTTTTCAAGGAATCCTAGATGGAAAAATAGAGGGCCTAAGTAATACTGACCTGCTTAAAAGAGAGGTGGGCTATAAAAACTCCAGATTTGATATCTATTATGAAAAAGAAAAGCTTTATGGCTTTATAGAGGTTAAGGGGGTAACCCTTGAAAAAGATGGCCTGGCCCTTTTCCCTGATGCACCTACAGAAAGAGGCCGAAAGCATATATTAGAGCTTCTTGACAGCCTTGAGAATGGTTTTTCATCCTATCTAATATTCTTAATTCAAATAAATGATATCCATCATTTTAGGCCCAATGAAGAGATGGATCCTAAGTTTTCCAAGGCCCTAAGAACTGCCCAAGAAAAAGGTCTTAAGATCCTGGCCTATAACTCCAAAGTTACTAGGGACAGCATAGAAATAGATAAAAAAATAGATATTATCCTCTAGGATAATATCTATTGATTAATCTTCTGGAATTGTTATTATAATCATCGTAGTACCTTGACTTCCTGATAGCAGGTTGTAGTAGGTATTGTCTTCATCTACCCACTCTGCATATGTAGTCTCTGTTACTTCGTCTACTTCTTCAGATTTTACTTTACCAATTTTAGATTCAATATTTTTCTTCAAGTCTTCATACTTGGTTTCATTTGGAAAATCCAATGTAACTCCTGCAATTTTATCCTCATCATCGAAGAAATAGAATGTAGTATCAACTTTCTTAACTCCAAAATGCTCTTCTGAATAGGATATACTAACTAAATTACCTTCATCATCTTTGTAAACTTCGCCCTTGCCCTTTTCTTCTACCAGGTAGTTAGAGTCCTTTAAGATCATTTCTTTAAAGTTATCACTAACTGGTTTTGCAGCCTTCTTGCCACAACCTGAAAGTAGGAATATTAAAATCATGGAGAAGCTTAACAAAACTTTGATATTTCTTTTCATTTTATTCTATCCTTTCATGTAAAAATAAAGAAACAGAATCATCTGTTTCTTAGCTGGCGTACCCAGGAGGACTTGAACCCCCAACCTTCTGATTCGTAGTCAGACACTCTATCCAGTTGAGCTATGGGTACATATGTTCTGGAGGCGGCACCCAGATTTGAACTGGGGGTAAAGGCTTTGCAGGCCTCTGCCTTACCACTTGGCTATGCCGCCAAATAAAAATGGAGCGGGTGAAGGGGATCGAACCCTCGCAACCAGCTTGGAAGGCTGGGGCTCTACCACTGAGCTACACCCGCTTGAATAAAAATGGAGCGGAAGACGAGATTCGAACTCGCGACCCTCGCCTTGGCAAGGCGATGCTCTACCACTGAGCCACTTCCGCATGTGTGAATTAAATTGTTTGGTGGTGGAGACTGGATTCGAACCAGTGAAGGCTTAGCCAACGGATTTACAGTCCGTCCCCTTTAGCCAACTCGGGAACTCCACCATGTATATCTGGAGCTGGTGATAGGAATTGAACCCACAACCTACTGATTACAAGTCAGTTGCTCTACCGATTGAGCTACACCAGCAAATAAAATGGCGACCTGGAAGGGACTCGAACCCTCGACCTCTAGCGTGACAGGCTAGCATTCTAACCAGCTGAACTACCAGGCCACTCTTAGTTTAAATGGTGGGCGCAATAGGGCTCGAACCTATGACCCCCTGCTTGTAAGGCAGGTGCTCTCCCAGCTGAGCTATGCGCCCATAATTGGTGACCCTACCGGGATTCGAACCCGGGATACCACCGTGAAAGGGTGGTGTCTTAACC
>JASLIL010000093.1 GCA_030152145.1 Tissierellales bacterium | reverse complement strand
TAATGGATTGTTAAGGGAATTTTATCCTAAGAAGACAGACTTAGCTTTAGTTGATGAAGAAGATTTAATAGAGTCTTTAAAAAAGATAAATGCTAGACCAAGAAAATGTCTGGGATTTGATACAGCTTTTGAAAGCTTTTTACACGAACTTAATTGTTTAAATTAAGTGTCGCACTATTTATTGCAATTCAGCTTATATAAAGAGGTGATAAAATGACAAATAAAATTAAAATAGGAATCCTTGGCTATGGCAACCTAGCTAAGGGCATTGAGAGAAATATTTCTAACTTTCCAGATCTAGAGCTTCTAGCTATATTTACAAGAAGAGACCCTCTTCAATTTTCTAATCCCCTTATTCTTTCTTCGGAAAAGCTAATGGACTTTCAAGATAAAATCGACCTACTTATACTCTGTGGAGGGTCAAATGATGACTTGCCTCAGCAGGGACCAGAGCTTTCAAAATACTTTAATACCCTTGATAGCTATGATAACCACAAGCTGATCCCCCACTACTTTGAAGAGGTAAATAAGTCAGCCCTGGAAAACAATAAAACCTGCCTTATATCCATAGGCTGGGACCCAGGACTTTTCTCTCTAAACAGACTTATTTTCCAATCCATCCTACCTAAGGGAGAGTCCTATACCTTCTGGGGAAAGGGAGTTAGTCAAGGCCACTCCCAAGCTCTTAGGAAGGTTCCTGGAGTTAAATATGGGGTTCAGTACACCATACCAATAGAAGAATCCATAAGGCTTGTAAAGGAAGGAAAAAATCCTGTTTTTCAAACCCATGAAAAACACAAAAGAGTCTGCTATGCTGTTCTTGAAGAAGGTTTTGATGGAGAGGAAGTTTCTGAGACTATCAAAAATATACCAAATTACTTTAAGGAATATCAGACAGAAGTTCACTTTATATCCAAGGAGGATTTTTTAAAAAACCACAGTCAAATGCCTCACGGAGGTGTGGTTTTAAGATCTGGACTTACAGGAGAAAATATTCAAAACATGGAGTTTAAGCTCCAGCTTGAAAACAACCCAGACTTTACCTCTAGTGTGCTTCTAGCCTATGCTAGGGCCCTTTATAGACTGTCAAAGGAAAAAACTGGAGCCTTTACTATATTTGATATACCCCTAGCCTATCTTTCAGATCTTGATAGTTTTGACTTGAGAAAAAGT
The DNA here is from genome assembly GCA_030152145.1 of Tissierellales bacterium. Taxonomy (GTDB): domain Bacteria; phylum Bacillota; class Clostridia; order Tissierellales; family JASKZW01; genus JASLIL01. The sequence continues at coordinate 5,363 of JASLIL010000093.1, read as the reverse complement.
TTATTATAGTTTATTATACCTATATAGGGTATATATATTATAAGGAGTGATTTTATGAGTAAATCAAGTTTAAGTGGTAAGTTAGTTGGAAATATGGCTTTTGAAATGGAGCTTGATGGTCATAAGCTAATAACCGATGCTTCACCTGAAATTGGTGGTCAAGACCTTGGTCCCAGACCAAAGAGATTGCTGTTTTCAGCACTTATAGGCTGCACTGGTATAGATACCATGTCTATTTTAAATAAGATGAAGGTTGAAGTTGATGACTTTGACATCCATGTAGAGGCTGATAATACAGAGGAACATCCTAAGGTATATGAAAATATAAATGTAGTCTATAGCTTTACTGGTAAGAATCTTCCAAAGGACAAGATAGAAAAAGCTGTCAAGCTTTCCCAGGAAAGATATTGTGGCGTTTCACAAATGCTGGGAAAGGATAGGAATCAGGAGATCAAGTATGAAATTATTATAAAGGAAAGTTAAGAAGTAAAATAAGGGCTGGCCATAAACTTAGGCCAGCCCTTATCTTCTTAACTATGTTTTTAAACTATATTTTGTAATAGGGGTGAAAGCAAGCCCATTACAGCTCCCAACAAGGCCCCTAGCCAAGTTATGGCCCTTAGTTCCTTGCTGGCTATATCCAGGATTATCTTTTCTGCAAAATCCATCTCAAAGGAGTTGATCTCATCTTCCACTACCTTTGATACATTAAAGGCCTTTATGGCCCTAGGCATTTCCTTCCTTATTATGTCTACTATAAACTTCCTAAAACTTACCAGGATCTCCTTCTTCTTAGACTCCCCAAGTAAATTAATAAGTTTACTTAAGGCCAGTCCCTCTAGTTCTAGCCTAAAGCTTCTGATTCCATTCTTAACTAGTTCCTTAAAGACCTTGGATCTTACTACCTGTCCATAGATTCCTAGTAGCTTTTCTTCCACTAGCTGGTCTAGAAGCTTTTCATTTTTTAGAATAAGTTCTTCCAGATAGGTCCTAAGCTCTAGCCTACTTTCCTCAGAGCTGATCTTCTTAAGGACTAGGCCTACTAGCCTGTCTCTTTCTTCCTTAGACAGACTTCTATCTATTAGGCTATGACTAGACTTTAGGTCTAGTTCCAAGGCCTTATTCACTAACCCCTTTATAACTGGTATCATTCTTATGGAGGCTTCTGGTGACCTTAAAAAGTCCCTGAAAAGCTCATAGATCTTATCTCTCATTAGCTCTTCTGATACAAATAACTTTAGAGCCTTAGGCATATTTTCCTCCAGGCCCTTTTCCAGAACCTTCTTGATCCTGTACTCTAGGTCCCTATCATCTAGTATCTTCTTTCCAAATATAAGTATCTCATTTATATTTTCATCTACTAGGTCATTAAGCCCCTCCCTATCTAAAATATCTCCTAGTTTCCTAGTGTCATCCCTTAGGCTGTCAATCTTATGGCCTACTAGGCTTCTTAATCTTTCTTCTAGCTGGCCTTCAAAGTCCTGATCTTTTGCTAGCTTTTCCAAAAGATTCAGACCCCTTCCTAGACATTCTTTATAGTCTGGCCCCTCCCTTAGGATTAAGGTCTTTAAACTTTCTACTAGCTGGTCAGATTCTAGGTAAAGAATAAGATTATCTAGCAGCAGGTCTTCTAGTTTCTCCAGCTCCTGGTCTAAAAATACAGGTTCTAAAAGATCCCCCAGACACTTGTCTTCTTCAGCTATCTTTTCCAGATAGGATTCTAAGCCCTTCTCTATGGCTTCCTCTACCTCTCTATCTGATAGTTTTTCCATTATAATTTCTTCTGATAGGAGGTAGTCACTTACTGTTTGTCCTACATTTTCAGCTATCCTCTTCTGTTCCTTTGGTATTAGTCCAGGAGTAAAGGGTAGTTTGAAAGATCCTATATACTTTTCTTCATAGGGCCTAAATAACATCTTTATGGCTAGCCAGTTGGTAAAGTAACCAATTACAGCCCCTACTAATACCGGTATTAAAAACTTCATAGAGTCACCTTCTTTTTTAATTATTATAATCCCTAGTATAGCATAATTTGTATAAATATAATATTTGACTAGGAGATTTTTCTAAAATATAGTATAATTAGGCTTATGATTAAAAGAAAGTAGGATGAATTATGAAGAAAAAAGTTGTTTTAGGTATGAGTGGAGGTGTGGATTCATCTGTATCTGCCCTTCTACTTAAAGAAGCAGGCTATGATGTTACTGCTATCTTTATGAAAAATTGGGATGAAAAAGATGAATATGGTGTATGTACAGCTACTGATGACTCTATAGATGCAAGAAAGGTTGCAGATCAACTGGGAATTCCCTACTATACTGTTAACTTTGAGAAGGAATACTGGGATAATGTATTCACTTATTTTCTAGATGAATACAAGAAAGGTAGAACCCCTAATCCTGATGTTATGTGTAACCAGGAAATAAAGTTTAATGCCTTCTTAAAATATGCCCTGAAATTAGATGCAGACTATATAGCTATGGGCCACTATGCTAGAGTTGAAGAAAGAGATGGTAAATACTGTCTTCTTAGGGGTCTGGATAGAAACAAGGACCAAAGTTACTTTCTATCAAGGATTACCCAGGATGCTCTAAGGAGAACTATCTTCCCAGTTGGACATTTGGAAAAAACTGAAGTTAGAGAGATTGCTAAAAAGAACAATCTCTATACTGCCAAGAAAAAAGATTCCACTGGAGTTTGTTTTATTGGAGAGAGAGATTTTGATGCCTTTTTAGATAACTATCTTCTTGCAAAACCAGGAGATATAGTGGACTTAGAGGGTAATAAGTTGGCTAGGCATTCAGGACTTATTCACTATACCCTGGGACAAAGAAGGGGTATTGGAATAGGGGGACAGGGAAGTGGCGAGCCTTGGTTTGTTGCTGGAAAGGACCTTCAGAAGAATAGGCTTTTTGTAGTTCAGGGTGGAGATCATCCTGCCCTTTACAGTAAGGCACTAATTGGTGAGGAGCCAAGTTGGACCCTAGGTGAGGAACCAAGTTTCCCACTGAAGTGTACTGCCAAGTTTAGGTACAGACAGGAGGATATAGGAGTAACTGTTATTAAGCTTGACTCTGGTGACTTAAAAATCATCTACGACCAGGCTGTTAAAGCTGTTACACCTGGTCAGGCTGCTGTTCTATACAAGGATGATATTTGTTTGGGAAGCTCTATTATAAAATCTATAGAGGCTCTTGATAAAAAATACCAATATTTAAATTTAAATAAAAAAAATGACCTTTAAAGGTCATTTTTTTCTGCCTTATCACTATAGTAGATTTTCTTCCACTTTTTTATAAGACTTGTAAAACTCTTAAAGACTTCAACAGAATTTATCTCAATCCAGCCCGCCATAGGCAAATTCTCCTTATCTACTGTCCACTTTTTATAGGACGGAGTAAATATCTCCTCCTCTGACTTTAATTCTATCCAATCCTTAAAGTTCAAGTAGATTATATTCAATATATACTTTAACTCCTTAAAGGAATAGTCTTCATACTCCCTATAGAATGATCTATTCAGGTCTTCTAATTCATTCCACTTATAGTAATTAGATGGCATTGTAAAATCTTCATTTTTTTCCTCCTTGCCATCCCATCTCATAAGCAAATCCAACGAGCCTATTTGATAGATAATCATCTCTCTTGGTGTCTTATCTAGTCCAGCAAATCTAAGGTCTGAATCTTGGCAGGCTAGATCATCAAATTCAGCTATAAAGAGCCTATAGCTCTTACTTATTTCATCTAAAAGATCTTTTTTACAGCTATAGTCCATAGTATTCCTCCTATAAGAGTTTTTCTAAATCTTCAAGAACAAGTTCCAAATCTAAACCATGCTTCTTTGATATATCTTCTATGCTATCAAATAGCTCATGACACAAAACACACTCTTTCCTATCAATATCCCTAAAATAATCTTCTGTAGCTGGATATTTTTCCACCAGATCCAAAAGTACAGTATCCTTTTTAATCATTAGATCCCTCCTAAGTTAAATATATAATACCCACAAGAGGTATATGTAAGCTAAATTATATATATTTCCCTGTCCTCATTAGGATCATACCTTTCAAAAACTCCCTTAGGATGACTGCAAACTGGACATTTCCAATCCTTGTCTATATCCTTAAAATCTGTATTTATGGCTACTCCATTAGCCTGATCACCTGCTTCCGTCCTGTATATATAGCCACAAACCAGGCACTTATAAGAATCCATCTTATCACCTACCTATATTTTTAAAAAACCTGGATCATCAAACATATCCAAAACCCTCCTATGAAGATGGTCTAAATCATCTTGACATAGGTCTCCATAGTCTTCATTGACCTTAACTACCAGGTCTAGAACTTCCTTGTCCAAATCCTTACTAGTAAAGCTTGGCATCAGCCTAGGTATAGAAATAACTATACCATCTCTTCTTGGTGGATCTGGATAGAGTTTCTTATTATAGGTCTTTCTGTAGCTTATTTCAACTAGGCTAACCAAGGTAAGAAACCTTTTGTAGGAGGACTTCCTGACCTCCTCTAATACCCTAGGATTATTATTTAAAAACCAACTTCCAACTTTATTCTGTATGTCCATATAAATACCTCCAAAGCTATTATAGATATAAAAAGGCATTTTAGCCTAGGCCAAAATACCTTTTTACTTAAAGATATGGTAAAGTATAGAGCTTGAACTATCCTTAACCAGTAAACTTTCACAAGATGTTAAACTTAAAATTAAAACTATCAATATTAAGACCATATAAGTTTTTTTCATTTCCCTACACCTCTTACTTATTTAATACCCAAAAATAAGAGTATAAATATTAATAAAAGATTACAATTCTTATTTTTTATTCAGCCAGTCTATTTATATACAATTAAAGTATCCATATCTTCCACTTCTTCAAAAAAGCCTGTATTTCTATTTACATTTAATTGAATATCTATAATTTCATAGCCCTCCCTTTGCATTTGACCTATTATGTAATCCATATAGTAAGTATATCTTTCCCTACACTGAAAATCTTTTTTAGATTTAGCATCTTGACCATTTATAAGAATAAGATGCTTAAATCCATCTTTATTTCTTAAATTTTTCTTTATATCATTTTCATATAGACTTTTAGCTACCTGCTTCCTAGTTTTAAAAAATACTTCCACCTTCAATCCCCCTCCTGATAAAATTCTTTCAGCTATGATTTTACCATTTAAAAATATTATTTCTAGTTAGATAAATATATATAATAATATTTAGAGGCTTATTAATTTTCCATATAAAAAGAGTAGGCAGAACCTACTCTATGCTGTCTCTTAATTTTTTCACTATCATTACAAAGCTTACTCCCAGTATTATATGGGCTATACCTCCTAAACCAG
>JASLIL010000027.1 GCA_030152145.1 Tissierellales bacterium | reverse complement strand
CAGGGGGAAAAGAGAAAGATGAGTGAATGTAAGATTAATTTGTATACTATAGAAAGGATCCAAGTAAAACTAGACAATAGTTTAAGAATGTATATACCTATAAGTGGGTCCATAAATGCCAAGATAAACAATGTTTCATATACGGTAAACAAGAATGAGATCCTTATAGTGAATCCCTATGAGGTGGCCATAATTTATCCTAACCTGGGCAAGGAGGATAATTTAATCTTTGACTTGGAGTATGACAAGGACTACTTAAAAAACTTAAATAAATACGAGACTGTCTATTACAACTATATAGACCAGGCTTATGCAGATAAGTTTTTACTAGAAAATGTCTTTACCATCTTTGAAAATAAGAATCAAGATTTAAAAATCTATAACTATTATGTGGAAAGCTTTATAAATAATTTGTCCAACAATAACTTTATAGTTAACAGCATTAGGACAAACAAGGAAAATGATATTCTAGATAAGTTTATAGAGGTAAAAAACAGGGACAAGGCCTACATAGATAAGAACTTGGAAGAGATAGCTGAAGTATTAAATGTTAGCTCAAACTATTTTTCCAATGTCTTTAAGAAAAAAACTGCCATATCCCTATCCATGTACAAGCAAATAGCCAAACTACCCCAGGCTTCCAAGCTTTTAATAAATACGGATCAGAGTATGGAAGAAATAGCCTTTAGTATAGGCTATTTATCATCCAAGAGTCTTTATGACATTTTTTCCAAACACATAGACATGCTGCCATCAGAATACAGGTTGATCTTTAACAATAAGAAGATTCACAAGAAGGACAACTTTGAAGTTTATAACCTGGCCAAGGAGGAGGTTTCCAATATCTCCTATAGTGAAATCTATAAAAAATATGGTCAGTACAATAGCTACTATATAGATAGGGACCAAAACCTGGGTAGCTTTGACTTTGATGGAATCTCAATCTACTCTCTTAATAAACTGGGAGACAACTACTATGATAGGATTATTGAAATCAACAATGAAATCAAAATAAACTATCTGGTTATAGATATAGCCATAGACAGAGACTATGACGAGACCGTCTATATAAATAATACAGACAAGAAGATGAGCTTTAATGAGCTTCTAAGCCTTTTAGAGCTCTTATCCAAGCTTAATATTAGGGTAGGACTATCCATAGATATCCATAAGAAGGAGTACTCCTACTATACAGTAAGAGACTACAGGATCCTTGAGGCCTTTATGAATAGTATTCTTACAGTAGCCACTAGGAGCAACTGTATCGACTATGATTGGCTTATAACCCTAAAGACTGACAGGGATGTATCTGTCCTTGAAGACTACTTCTTAAAGAGGAGAAAGGCCATAGAAAACGTTCTAGGGGAAGACGCTAAGATTTGTGTCTATTTGGGTGAGCAAAACAAGGAACAATTAATGGGTAACTTTAAGATTCTAAATGATAAAAAAACCTACAATATAAAGAAGGTATTTTTTAATATTATCTATGAAGAAGTTTTAAACCCTAGGGATATTAAATTCAAGGCAGAGCTTTTTGGACACTTTGGTGGTAGCATAAGAGACTACTATAGGGATGCCTATAAGCTGGCAGAAGGCTATGATCTAATCCTTTGTGATATGAAGATCCAATATAAGGATGACTACTATTCTAATGTAGCCAACGATTCCTTCCTTTATGAGCACTTAAAAATGGCCTATCTAAACTTTGAGACCATGAAGGGCATGGACATGAACAATATGATCTACTATCAACTAAAAAATATTAGTGATGAGAGAATGACCAAGACAGAACTTATGGATAAGGGCCTATTTAAGACTTCACTTTACTTCTCCCTACAACTTTTGAGCCAGTTTAAGGGAAACATTGTACTAGATGAAGACGGTTGTTTAGTGACCAACCACAATGATGACTTTAATATTCTTTTATACAATAATATGCTTTTAGACAATAACTTTGCCATGAAGAAGAACTTTAGATACCTGGAAAGATTTAGTAGGTTTATAGACTTAAAAATTAGTGATTTGAGGGGAAGATATAAGGTGGTAACCTGGATAATTAATTTAAAAAATGGAAATACTTCCTATATTTTAAATGACTTCCACCAGGACTATTATTTAACAGATGATGAGATTAGATATGTGACCAATATAAACTCTCCTAGAAAGAAGATAGATATAATAAACTCTATTAGGGACTATGAGACAGAAATAAAAATAGAACCTTTTACCATAGTATTCATGAATTACTATAGAATTTAAGTGCTGGGTGTTTTTGTAGATAAGTATACAAAAACACTCAGTTTTTTTATTTATATAAGGATGATATGATAAAAATATATCTATCACCTTAAATGTTATAAAAAGACGTGTAAATCATCTATGGACAGTACTATTTAAATGCGTGTACACTTATATAGAAGTAAGATAGTTTTACAGGACTATATACTTATCTGCTGAGTTTCCACACTTAGGCAACAAAAAAGTCCCCTTGGGGACCTTCTTGTTAATAATTAGTTTGGATGTAAATCTAATTATAGATTCATATAACTC
>JASLIL010000097.1 GCA_030152145.1 Tissierellales bacterium | reverse complement strand
AAAATCAACTATAATTATAAGTTGAAGTATAAAGTATAATAGGGTAATATATACTTGTGTAGAATATATTAAAAGGGGGAGCTCATATGCCAGCATATTTAAACAATGATAATGGCAATATAGACATAGATGATAACGTTATTGCTACCATAGCTGGACTTTCAGCAATGGAAAGTTATGGTATTGTAGGAATGGCTAGTAAGAATGCAACAGATGGATTTTTTGATCTATTAAAATGGGATAACCTTTCAAGAGGAGTAAAGGTATACTCCAACAATAATGTTATTACTATTGATTTACATGTTATATTAGAGTATGGAATGAGAATATCTGTAGTAGCAGAAAATATAATAGAGACAGTAAAATTTAATCTAGAAAATCAAACTGGTTTAAAAGTAGATAGAGTTAATGTATATGTTCAAGGAATCAGAGTAGAGAAGCAGTAAGGGAGGTACACTAATTTGAATATAGAATATATGGATAGTGCTATGCTCAAAAAGGCTTTTTTGGGAGCGGCGCAATTCTTAGATGAGCATAAAGAAGAAGTCAATGAATTAAATGTATTTCCTGTACCTGATGGAGATACTGGTACTAATATGTCCTTGACTATGAAATCAGCTGCAAAACATGTTTATGAGGCAGAGGCAGAAAGCGTATCAAAAATAGCCATGGCTGCTAGTGATGGTGCCTTGATGGGAGCTAGAGGAAACTCAGGAGTAATCCTATCCCAGTTATTTCGTGGTTTTGCTACAGGACTTAAGGATGTTAAAAAAGCTACTACTAAGGATTTAGCAAGGGCCTTTGACTCTGCAAGAGAAACAGCATATAAGGCTGTTATGAAGCCAACAGAAGGTACTATACTTACTGTTGCTCGCCATTGTGCTGAAGTAGCACTTAAACTTTCTAGACATGAGAAAGATGTCATTAAGTTTTGTGGCCTAATCATAGAAGAAGGAAATGATATTTTAAATAAGACGCCAGAGATGCTTCCTGTACTTAAGCAAGCAGGTGTAGTAGATGCTGGTGGTAAGGGTCTTATGTGTGTTCTTATTGGAGCCTATAATGGAATAACTAGTGGTGAGGACTTAAATTTTGACTCTTTTGAAAGTGCAGAGCTTAAAAAAGCTCATAAAGATTTACAACATAGCCATGATCACGGTGATATAGATATAGAATTTGGTTACTGTACAGAATTTATGATAGAAACTGACTATGACTATGAAAGCTTTAGGGAAGAAATCAAGAACTATGGAGACTCTATGCTTGTAGTAGGAGCCAATGGATTAATAAAGACTCATATTCATACTAATAATCCAGGAGCAGTACTAGAAGAAGCTTTAAAACATGGGGAACTACATGATATTAAAATAGATAATATGAGATATCAACACAGGCACCTAATAACAGATGAGGAAGAACTAGAGGAAGTAGAGGACGAGTCTAGTTTTAAAGAATATGGATTTGTTACTGTTTCAGCGGGAGAAGGCCTAAGTTCTCTTTTCAAGGAACTTCATGTTGATAAGGTAATAGAAGGTGGTCAAACAATGAATCCTAGCACTGAAGACATTGTTAAGGCAATAGATTCTATTAAGGCTAGGAAGGTAGTTGTTCTACCTAACAACAGTAATATAGTATTGGCAGCAGAACAAGCTAAGACTATGGCTAAGAGGGAAGTTTTCGTCTATCCAACAAAGACAATACCAGAAGGTGTAACAGCCCTACTTAATTTTAATGGAGAGCTATCTATAGAGGAAAACTTTGAAAACATAGAGGAAGCTGTAGCAGAAGTTATAACAGCTCAAGTAACCTATGCAGTTAGGGATACTGAAATCAACGACAAGGTAATTAAAAAAGATGATATTATAGGACTTATTAAAGGTGATATTTTAGCTGTTGGACAAGAGGTTGACAAGGTATCTATAGACTTAATAAAAGATTTAGTAGATGAGGATTCTTCACTTATTACGATATACTATGGTAAAGATGTAAAAGAAGAGGATGCCAATAGTTTACTGGAATTGCTGGAAGAAGAATTTGATGAATTCGATATAGAATTAGTATATGGTGGACAACCAGTTTACTATTATTTATTTTCAATAGAATAGAATAAAACCCTGCCCAAGGTAGGGTTTTTTTATTAAGTGGAGGTATTTATGTCTATACAGTATATAAAGGGAGTAGGACCTAAAAGAAAAGAAAAATTAAATAAAATGAACATATTTACTGTGGAAGATTTGATAAATTACTATCCTAGGGACTATGAGGACCGAAGCAGTTTTAAGGAGCTGGCCTATGCCATAGATGGTGAAAAGTCTAGCTTTAAATTAAGGGTCTCAGGCTATCCCCAGAAGATGAGAACAAGAAATAACCTTAATATCCTAAAGCTTCCTGTAGCAGATGATACAGCCAGAGGCTTCTTAACCTGGTTCAATCAAAACTATATGGCCAATGGACTTAAGGTAAATGATGAGCTTCTAGTAAATGGCAAGGTTTCTAGAAAGGGATCAAATATAGAGATAACATCACCAACTATAGACAGGGAAATGGGGAAAAAAGTTGGGGAAATAGTTCCCATATATAGTTTAACCAGTGGCTTGACCAACAATGAACTGGTAAAGCTAATGGACAATGCCCTTAATAGTCATGGCCATAAGATAGAAGAGTTTCTTCCAGACTACATAATGAAGGATCTAAACCTATTGGACCTAAAATCCTCTATAAGGAATATACACTTTCCTGAAAATAGGGATCTGTTCTTTAGGGCCAGGAATAGGCTGGTATTTCAAGAGCTTCTCCTTCTTCAACTAGGCCTTTTTATGATGAAAACAGGCTTGGATCATGACCTAGTAGGCCTTCTACATAAGAATAGACAACTGACAGAAGACTTTATAGAAAGCCTGCCCTTTAAGCTCACTGGAGCTCAAAATAGGGTCTTTAAGGAAATAGAAGCAGATATGGAATCCCATAAGAAGATGAATAGGTTGGTACAAGGGGATGTTGGTTCTGGTAAAACCATAGTGGCTATTTTAGCCATGCTAAAGGCCTATGATTCAGGCTATCAATCAGCCATGATGGCACCAACAGAAATCTTGGCCCAGCAGCACTATGAATCTATTAAGGCGTATTTAAGCCAGAGAGAGGATATAAGGGTTGAGCTTTTGGTAGGTTCTCTAAAGGAAAGGGAAAAAGAAGAAATTTTAAAAAGCTTGAAGGATGGAGAGGTAGATATAATAGTGGGAACCCATGCCTTAATTCAAGAAGCTGTAGAGTTTAAAAAACTAGGTCTGGCAGTAACTGATGAGCAACATAGGTTTGGTGTAAAGCAGAGAAACAACCTTTCCAGCAAGGGAGAAAGTCCAGATGTATTGGTTATGACAGCCACACCTATACCTAGAACTCTGGCTCTTATTTTATACGGAGATTTGGATATATCTATAATAGATGAACTGCCACCAGGTAGACAGACTATAGATACCTATGCTATAGGACCTAGTATGATAGATAGGTTAAATGTCTTTATAAAAAAACAGATAGATCAGGGAAGGCAGGCCTATATAGTAGCTCCCTTGATAGAGGACAATGAAAATCTTAATCTAAAGTCAGCAGAAAGTATATATATGAACTTTAAGGACTATATATTTAAGGACTACAGAATCGGATTACTTCATGGTTCTATGAAGGCTAAGGACAAGGATGAAGTTATGGAAGCTTTTAAAAACCATGAGCTGGATATTTTAGTGTCAACTACAGTTATAGAGGTTGGAGTGGATGTTCCTAATTCCAATATTATAGCCATCTATAATGCTGAGAGATTTGGCTTGGCACAGCTCCATCAACTTAGGGGAAGGGTTGGTAGGGGTAAGCATAAGTCCTATTGTATACTTATAAATGAGGGGAAGAATGAAATTGCAATAGAGAGAATGAAAATTTTACAGGCCTCCCAGGATGGTTTCTTAATATCTGAGAAGGACTTGGAATTAAGAGGGCCTGGAGAGTTTTTTGGAACCAGACAACATGGATTACCAGACCTTAAGATAGCAAATCTATTTAGAGATATGGACATTCTAAAAGTGGCTCAAAACTATGCCAAGGCTATTATAGATAGGGATAAGAATCTAGAGTTAAGGGAACACCTGGCCTTAAAAAAAGAGGTGGAGAAGTTGTTTGGCCTGAGAAATGAGGAGCTTATTCTAAATTAAATGTTCAAAATTAGATAAAATATGATAAAATAAATAGGTATAAGAGGTGGTTTTTTGAGAATTATATCAGGTTCTAAAAAGGGACTAAGGTTAAAAAGTCCTAAAACTAAAGATATAAGGCCTACAGAAGATAGGATAAAAGAATCTTTATTTAACATACTCTATAATATAGATGGGGACTCCCTGGTCTTAGACTTGTTTGCAGGAACAGGTTCTATAGGCTTAGAATTTTTAAGCAGGGGGGCAAACTTTGTTTACTTTATAGATCACTCCAGAGAGGGTATATCTACCACTAAGTACAATATAGATATAGCTGGCTTTAAGGACAAGTCCAAGCTTGTCAAGAATGACTACCTAAAGGCTATAAGGTATTTAGGAAGGCAGGATATTAGATTTAACTATATATTTATGGATCCTCCCTATAAAAAGGGTTTTATAGAAGATGGCTTAAAAGAAATAGAAACTAGTCATATTTTAGCAGAAGATGGTCTGATAATAGTTGAACATGAAATAGAGCTAGATCTAGAAGATAGGATTGGAGAATTTAATAAAGTGGATTATAGGGACTATGGAACGAAGGCCATATCATTTTATAGGAGGTAGTTGTAGGTGAAAGTTATATATCCAGGTAGCTTTGATCCAGTTACATATGGACATATTGATATAATAGATAGATGTAGTAAGAAATTTGATAATGTTATTGTAGCTGTTTTAGATAATAAATCCAAAAAAGGTATGTTTACAATTGAGGAAAGGATAGAGCTTTTAAGAGAAAGCCTAAAGCATTATGACAATGTTGAAATAGATAGCTTCTCTGGCCTTTTAGTAGACTATACAGAAAAAAAGAAGTGTAAGACGGTTATAAGAGGGTTAAGGGCTGTATCAGACTTTGAGTATGAGATGCAGATGGCCCTAGTAAATAAAAGCCTGGCAGATGATATAGAGACTGTATTTATGGTGTCGAGGGGACAATATGCCTACCTAAGTTCCAGTATTGTAAAGGAAGTGGCGACTTTTGGAGGTAATATTTCAGAATTTGTACCTAATGCAGTTGAAAAAGCTTTAATAGAAAAAATAAACGAGAGGAGTTAAGGGATGGATATTTTGAAATTAGTAGACCAAATAGATGATATTTTAGAGAATGCATCATCAGTTCCTTTTTCTAATAAAGTAATGGTTGATGTAGAAGAACTATTTGAACTTACAGGGGAATTAAGAATTCAGTTGCCTGATGAAATAAAGCAAGCAACATGGATCAAAGAGGAGAGGCAGAGAATTTTAGCAGAAGCTCAAAATGAAGCCAAGGCTATAATTAGTCAGGCTGAAAATAAACTGGAAGACTTGGTAGATAGAGATGAGATAACAAGACTTTCCAGAGATAAGGCAAAAGAAATAGAAAGAAGGGCTATGGCAAGTGCCCAGGAAATAAGAGCAGGCTCTCTTGAATATTCCGATAATATTTTACTTAGTACCCAGGAAAACCTTAAGGAATTAATAGATATGTTAAATAAAAATAGAAGAGAATTAAGGGAAGATCCTGATGAAGAATAGGATAACTGCCTAGTCAGTAACTGACTAGAGCAGTTATTTTTTTATATAGGGGGAAATTTTGTAGTCAAGGCCAATGGATTCCTGGACCCTCTGACTGCTTAGAAAGTAGAGGTCAGTAGCCTTCTTTTCGACTTTCATTATATAATCCAGGTCCCTATATTTTCTATGGTCTGAAAATTTATTTATTATTGGTATACTGGAATTTTTCTTTATCTTTTTAATTATATCAAAACCCTTCTCATTACTAGCCAAGATCCTTATGTGACCCCTATAGTTAGAATCAAAGCTTCTAAAATCTTTCTCCTTAATATTTAAAAGACTATTTATTATGGCCCTTTGCAGACGGGCTCTAGTATAGTTCTTGCTTACATTAGCCTCTAGAAAGCTGTCTAAATCTCCTGCCTGCTTATTTTTATAAATTCGATTTATCAGGTCCTGGTCTAAATCAAATATTTGGTCTAATCCTTGAGCTAGAATCAGTCTGTAGCGGAAAAGTTGGTAGTAGTTCTCTAGGGAGTTTTTTTCTAGATCCCTAAGCTCCTGGCTGCTTACTCTAGGAATAAAGTCAGTCAGGCCTGTAAATTGATCATCTAAGAGTTTCTTTCTTAAACTTGTAGCACTGGAATACTTTTCCCCTAGCTTTTGATCCTTGTAGTGGCTCTCTTGTCTTTCTATACCTATGGCTTCTATAGGACTATTTAGGAGATAGAGACTTTTTAAGTATTCAATGGCAAGAATATTATTGGACTGATCCAATATATTCTGAATCCTTATTCCCTGGCTTTTTTCCAGATAGCCTTCTATGGCTTTTTGTCTGGCCACTGGGTAGGAAAGTTTAAGATCTAGGTTTTTTCTAAGCTCCATCCTATATTCTTTAGGTTCTTCAGCAAGTAGTTTGGCTATGATTTTTAGTTGAGATAGGTCCTTGTTTTCCATACCAAAGGAAAGGTAGTCTATGGAATTAGTGGCATTTAAAATCTTCATAGCTCCCCTAGAAAAGATCTCAGCTGTTTGGAGAGAGTAGAGGCTGGGAAGTTCTATAACCAAGTCTACGCCATTATCTAGAGCCAGTTTAGCCCTAGTCCACTTGTCAAATATGCTAGGTTCACCTCTTTGGACAAAGGAGGGACTCATAATAGCTAGAACATAGTCTGTTTTCAACAATTCCTTGGATTTTTCAATCTGGTATTTGTGGCCAGTATGGAAGGGATTGTATTCAGCAACAATGGCTAAAACTTTCAAAATATCACATCCTTAATTATTTTCTATATTATAACATATATAATATCGTTGATTTTATCATAAATATGTAATACTATTAAGTATAGTGATTATGATTTTATATAGGAGGAATGAGGATGAATATATTAGTAATCAACTGCGGAAGTTCTTCATTAAAATACCAATTAATAAACATGGAAAATGAAGAAGTTCTAGCGAAAGGCCTAGTAGAAAGAATAGGCATGGATGGAGCAAGAATAAAACATACTACAACAGGAAAAGATTCTGTAGTAATTGAAGAAGAAATGAAAGATCACAGAAGAGCCTTAGAATTAGTTTTAGGTTCACTAGTTAACGAAGAATACGGTGCAATTAAGTCAATGGATGAAATTGCTGCTGTAGGACATAGAATTGTTCACGGTGGAGAGAAATTCGCTGATTCAGTTATAATAGATCAAGAAGTAATGACAGCACTAGATGATTGTGTAGAGCTAGCTCCTTTACATAACCCAGCAAATATAATGGGTATAGAAGCATGTAGAGAGCTTATGAACGATACTCCAATGGTTGGTGTATTTGATACAGCTTTCCACCAAACTATGCCAGCTGGAAACTACATGTATGCCCTACCATACAGACTTTATGATACTTATGGAGTTAGAAAATATGGATTCCATGGTACATCACATAAATATGTTACAGCAAGAGCTGCTGACATGTTAGATAAAAATGTAGATGACTTAAATATCATTACTTGTCACCTAGGTAACGGTGCTAGTATTACAGCTGTTAAAAATGGTAAGTCTATAGACACTAGCATGGGCTTTACACCACTAGAAGGATTAGCAATGGGAACTAGATCAGGAGATATGGACCCATCAATTATTCCTTTCCTAATGAATAAGGAAGGACTAGATGCAGATGCTATAAATACACTTCTAAACAAAGAATCAGGTGTATTTGGTATCTCAGAGCTAAGCAGTGACTTCAGAGACCTAGAAGATGCTATGAATGAAGGAAATGAAAAAGCTAAATTAGCTTTAGAAGTATTTATAAATAGAGTTAAGAAATATATCGGAGCTTATTCAGCACTATTACCACAAATAGATGGTGTTGTATTTACAGCTGGTATAGGAGAAAACTCAGCTATGATTAGAGAAGCTGTGTGTGAAGGTTTAGAGCCATTAGGAATTGAAATCGATTCAGAACTTAACGATATGAGAGGAAAAGAAGCTATCGTTAATAAAGAAGGTTCTAAAGTTAAGGTACTAGTTATTCCAACAAACGAAGAATTAATGATAGCAAGAGATACTCTAGGATTAGTAAGTAAATAGATAGATAATTCTTGACAAAATTCCTTCACCTTTATATAATTGTTTTGTTACTCAAGAGGTGAGTGTTGTGAATATAAGTTTAGACAAATTTTTAGACAACCAGGTTTCTTATGTTGAAATCAAGGGAAATGTGGACGATAGATGCCTTGAATTTGATGGAAGAAAAATTGAGTTTGTTGAGCCTATTAGTTATGAAGGCCAAATATACAGAGTTGATAGAGAATTTTATATTGATATCAACATACATTATAACTATAGGGAAGTATGTGGAAGGTGTTTGGGTCCAGTTTTTGAAAAAGACAGTACTAGCTTAAGGGCTAGACTTACTGACCAAGAGCTGGATGTGGAAGACGACTATGAAGAAGTTGTTTATTATGAGGATTCCTCAAACATAGATTTAACTAATGATATTAAGAGTATGGTCATTTTAGCCCTCCCAATGAAACCTATATGTAGTAAAGAATGTAAAGGTCTGTGTTCGGTCTGTGGTATTAACTTGAACAATGACAGATGTGATTGTGTAGTTGACACAGTAGATCCAAGACTTGCAGGATTAAAAGATTTAATAATCAAAGATTAAGGAGGTGTTTTTAAATGGCAGTACCAAAGCGTAGAACTTCAAAAGCTAAAAAAAATAGTAGAAGAGCATCAGCATATAGATTGAACAAATCTACAATTTCTGAGTGTCCTCAATGCCATGAGCCAAAATTACCACATAGAGTATGTAGAGCATGTGGCTATTACAAAAACACGGAAGTTATTGATGTTGAATAATAGTAAAAGATAGTGATCTAGGTCACTATCTTTTTTTCTATTATATTGCATTTTAGCCTATTATATATTATATTTATATCAGTGGCCTTACAACTAGGAGGATGTATATGAAAATTATAGTAGATACACTGGGAGCAGACAAAGGACCAGCTGAGGTTATAGAAGGTTCCATAGATGCTTTAAAAGAATATGGTATAGACTTAATATTTGTTGGTGATCAAGAAGAGATTGAAAGTCAACTTTCTAAGTATACTTACAATAAGAATAAGGTTGAGATAGTAGAAGGACCTGTCCTAATAGAAAATAGTGAAAGCCCAGCCCTGGCCATAAGAAGGAAAAAGGAAGCCTCTATGGTAGTAGGTTTTAACCTTTTAAGGGATGGTAGGGCAGATGGCCTAGTTTCCTGTGGAAGTACAGGAGCTCTTTTAGCAGGAGGATTGCTTATAGTAAAGAGAATAAAGGGTATAGAAAGAGCTGCCTTAGCTAGTGTTTTTCCAACTACAAAAGGAAGGTCTTTTTTATTAGATATGGGTGCAAATACAGACTGTAAGCCTGAATACCTATATCAGTTTGCTTTAATGGGGTCTGTATATAGTGAGAAAGTCCTTGGCATGTCAAATCCTAGAGTGGGTCTTATAAACATAGGTGAAGAAGAAGGCAAGGGCGATAGTCTAAGAAAGGATAGTTTTGAACTCCTGAAGGAGTCCAAGCTAAACTTTATAGGTAACTATGAAGCCAGAAATATACTTAATGGAGACTGTGAGGTTATGGTAACAGATGGTTTCACAGGCAATATTATACTTAAATCAGTAGAAGGCCTAGTTCAGTCCCTATCTGCCTACTTGAAGTCAGAGATCATGACGGGAACCAAGGCTAAGCTAGGTGGTCTTTTATTAAAAGACAAGCTAAGAGGGCTTAAGGACAACTTTGACTATAGGGAATATGGTGGTGCAGTACTTTTAGGAGTAAAAAAGCCAGTTGTAAAAGCCCATGGTAGTTCAGATGCATATGCTATAAAGAATGCAATTAGACAGCTAATGGCTGTTATTGATAAGGATATAGTAGGCATTATTGAAGAGAATATAAGGGATAAGGAGGTGGAGTGATGGTATTTGAAAAGGTTAAATTAATCTTGTCAGAGCAATTCGATGTAGACGAAGAAGAAATAAGCATGGAGACATCTTTTAAGGATGACTTGGGAGCAGATTCATTGGATCTAGTGGAACTTGTAATGGCTTTAGAGGATGAATTTGACACAGAGGTTTTAGATGCTGATGTGGAGGATATAAATACTGTAGAAGATGCAGTTGAATATATAAATAAACTTATTTAGCTTTTGACTATTAAGGATTTTCCTTAATAGTCAGATGCTTATTTGGAGGGTTAGATATGAAAATATCATTAAATAGAAGGAAGATATTGAAGGAGTTTGAAGAAAACATTTCCTACTATTTTTCGGATACAGAATTACTTAATACTGCTTTAACTCATAGTTCCTATGCCAATGAACATGATTTAGAGCCCTATATGAACAATGAAAGGCTGGAATTTTTAGGAGATGCTGTTTTAAATGTTGTGGTTAGTAAATACCTATACAATAGATTCAAAACCTCACCAGAAGGAGATTTAACAAAGAAAAGAGCTACAGTAGTTTGTGAATCATCCCTGGCATTTGCAGCTAGGAAAATAAATTTAGGAAAATATATTTTACTAGGTAAGGGTGAGGCAGGCACTGGTGGTAGGGATAGAGATTCTATACTAGCAGATACTTTTGAGGCTATTGTTGGGGCTATTTACTTGGATGAAGACATAGATAGGGTTGAGAAGCTTATTTTGGAAATATTTGAGGAAGAAGCCATAGCAGCCTTTTATGAAGGTAGTCTCTTTACAGACTATAAGACAGAGTTACAGGAAAGATTACAGAAGAAGGTTAATGGAAATATAGAATACTTGGTGGAGAGGGAAGAAGGACCAGATCATGACAAGAGATTCTATATGGATGTGTGGGTAAAAAATAAGGTTATAGGAAGTGGAGTTGGCAGAAACAAGAAAGAAGCCGAGCAAATGGCTGCCAAGGAAGCCCTAAGAAGAATGGGTGTAATAAATGAAAAGTAAGTACTTTATAATACCCATATTTGTACCCCATCTAGGCTGTCCCCATGACTGTGTTTTTTGTAATCAGAAGAGGATAGCAGGAGTATCTACTGATGTAACTAAATCAGAAGTGAAAAAAATAATTGATGATCACTTAGCTACTTTTCCTGAAGGCAATCACACTATAGAGGTAGCTTTTTTTGGTGGAAGCTTTACAGCTATAGATATGGATATACAAAGAGAACTTCTAAGCATTCCCTATGACTATAAGAAAAGAGGTCAAATAGACTATATTAGAATGTCTACCAGACCAGATGCTATAGATCATGAAGTTTTAAAAATGCTGGTGGATTACAGTGTAGATACTATAGAATTAGGTGTGCAATCATTAGACAATAAGGTTTTATTTGATAGTGGAAGAGGACATGATAGCCAAGCAGTATATAGGGCCTGTGAGTTAATACAGTCCTATGGCATTAACCTGGGCCTACAAATGATGCTTGGTTTGGTTGGAGACAGCAGGGAAAAATCTCTTTATACTGCAAGGGAAATAATAAAACTAGATCCTTATTGTGTGAGGATTTATCCTACATTGGTAATAAAGGATACTTACTTAGAAAAACTTTACTTGGATGGCAGCTACAAGGCTTTGGAACTAGATGAAGCTGTTGACCTAACAAGAGACATACTAATGCTTTTTGACTATGAGGATATAGATGTGATTAGAGTGGGACTACAACCAACAGAAAATATCCAGCTAGGCAGGGATGTTATAGCAGGACCCTTCCATCCATCCTTTAGGCAATTAGTGGAGTCATCTATAATAAGGGAAGTTTTACTTCAGAAGTTTGAAGAATATGGAATTAGGAATTTAGACCAATTGACTATTAGGGTTGGCCATAAAGAAATATCCAACCTTGTAGGTCAAAAGGCAGTAAATACAAAGTACTTGAAGGAAAAATACTCTATTGGGAAGATAAGGGTAGAGGGGCAGGAGCTGGATGAGAACCTAATAGTTTTATCATACTTAGAAAAAGAACTTTTAGTAGATCTAGACCAGGAAAGAGAAATATATTTGAAGAAGAAAAAACTATTATAAGAGGTGGTGTTTTTGTATCTAAAGAAAGTAGATATTCAGGGCTTTAAATCTTTTCCCAACAAAACCACTATTGAGTTTAAGGATGGAATAACAGCTATAGTTGGTCCCAATGGCAGCGGCAAAAGCAATGTTTCAGATGCTATAAAATGGGCATTGGGAGAGCAGAGTACAAAAAGTCTTAGAGGGCAAAAGATGGAGGATGTTATCTTTGCTGGGTCTAGTAAGCGAAAAGCTGTAGGTAGGGCTGAGGTAGGCCTTACCTTTAACAATGACGATGGACTTTTAGCTATTGACTATAGAGAGGTTTCTATAAAGAGGAGAATTTTTAGATCTGGTGAAAGTGAATACTATATAAATAACAGGCCCTGTCGCCTAAAGGATATAAGAGAGCTTTTTATGGACACAGGCGTAGGCACCGATGGTTATTCTATTATTGGTCAGGGCAAGATAGATGAAATTTTGAGCAATAAGCCTGAAGATAGAAGGTATCTATTTGAAGAGGCATCAGGTATAACCAAGTATAAGTCAAGAAAGCTAGAGTCAGAGAGGAAATTGGAAAGAACAGAGGAGAATTTGACTCGTATAGAAGATATCCTATCTGAACTTAGAAAACAGTATAATTACTTAAAGAGAGAGGCTAAGAAGGCTGAGAAATACAAGGAACTAAAGGAAGAGTATGGGGCCTATCAATGGGACAAGCTTTTACTTGTAATCGAGGCTATAAATAGGCAGTTAAAGACCTTGAAAGAGGACTTTACAGGCCTAAAGGAACTTCAGTCCCTAAAATCAAGTAAGGCCTTAGACTTGAAAAAGGAGATAGATAGACTTGAGCTGGAAGCTCTAGGACTTGAGGAGGATCTTAAGTTAAAAAGAGAGTCTCTAGAGGCTATTTATAGGGATAGTAGCCAGAAGGAAAACTCCATAAAGGTTTATCTGGAATCAGAAAAGTATATTAAGTTGGAAAATACTAGGATTGACAGGGAAAGTATAGACCTTAGAAAAGAAGTTGAGGCTGGAGAAAAAGATCTTTCTGAGAAAAAACAAGGCCTGGAAAAGCTTAAGGAGGATCTTCTGAAATTAAAGGAAGGCTACAAAGAAGAAGAGTCTAGTTCAGAACTGGAAGGAAGAAGATTAAAGGATGAAGAAGCCCATATAGAAGATGAAAAGAAAAAGCTTATAGATTTATATCAAGCCTATACAGATAAGAAGGGTGAGCTTGCTAGTCTGGAAAACTTCAGTAAGAATATTTTAAGCCAGCTAGAACTTAATAGTGGAAAAATAGAGGATATTAAGTCTAAGAACAGAATGCTGGAGGAAGAGTTAGAGGCAATATCTGGAGTCCTATCTAGTAGTTCCAAGGAAAAGGAAGAACTTATTGAGAATTTATCAAAGCTGGACGGGGAAATAAAAGAAGCTAATGAAATTCTTAAGGTTAAGGATCAGGATTTAAATAGTTTAAATCTAGCCTATAATAAAAGTCAGTCAGAGTTAAATGTAAATAGGAATATGGAAGAAAACTATGAGGGTTACTACAAGAGTGTAAAAAGCCTTATGGTTAATGCCCAAAAGTCTGAGGAACTATCTAGGAGGTTGGTAGGTGTAGTTGCAGACCTGATGGAAGTAGACGAAAAATACACTAAGGCTATAGAAATAGCCATGGGGTCTAGTTTACAACATATAGTTGTAGACAATGAAGATCATGCCAGATATATGATAGACTATTTAAAGGAAAACAAGCTGGGACGAGCAACCTTCCTGCCCTTAAATGTAATAAAATCTAGAAAGCTAGATCTGAAATTAGACTATAGTAGATTTAAAATTTGCGGTTTGGCTTCAGACCTAGTTAGCTATGATGAAAGGTATAGGCAGGTTTTTGAAAATATCCTAGGTAGACTTGTTGTTGTTGAAGACTTAAAATCAGGTATAGATTTAGCTAGAAGCTTTAATCATAGTTTTAAGATAGTTAGTTTGGATGGGGATATTATAAATCCTGGCGGTTCTATGACTGGTGGAAGTAGTTTTGCCAAGGCTAATAATATATTAAATAGAAAAAATATAATAGAAGGTCTAGAGCTTGAGCTAGAAGGTCATAGGAAAACCAGAGATGACTTGATGGATTCCATAGGAAAACTTAAGGAAAATATCATATCCAAGGAATTGGATTTAAAGGGCAAGGAAAATCAAGTAAAGGACTTGGACTTTAATCTCTATAAACTTACTAATGACTACAAGCTTAAGGAACATAGTATAGAAAGCAATAAGGAAGATCTTCTTGAACTGGAAAAGAACATAGAAGTTTTTAGTCAGGAGAAAATCAAGCTAGGACAAGCCAGCTTGAAGGTAGAAAATCAAGTGTCAAGCTTATATGAAAGGCACATAGAATTAAAAGAGAAAATAAAAAACTTGTCTGAGCTCCACTTAAATAAGAGGGAGGAGTTTCAGGGCCTATCTCAAAAACTCTTGGATAAAAAGTTAAGGATAAACTCCATAGAGGATAAACTTAACTATGAGGAAAGCTCTATTAAGAGAATCACCTCCAGTATAGAAGAAACTAAGCTTAAGTTAGAGTCCATGGGTCAGAACTTTAAGTCTAACCTTGTAGAATTGGGTAAGATAAAAAATAAGCTAGAGAATTTGGACCAGGAAATAGCTGATTTAAAGGAAGAGGAGACCAGGAAAGATTTGGCCCTTAAAGACCTTGAAACAGCCTTAGCTAAAAGGCGTCAAGACCTACTTAAGCTATATGAAGACCTGGAAATAGAAGAGGAAGCTTTAAAAGATTTAAGAAACAAGGAAGAAGAAATAAAGATAGAACTTACAAAGCAGGAGATTTATTTAGAAGGTCAGTTAAAAGACTTTGAAGAAGTTTTTAAAATTCCTTATAGTGAAAGTATGGTAAGAAAATTTGAAGATAAATCTCAAGTAGAGATAGAAGAGTCTTTAGACCTTTATGAAAAGAAAATATACAGGCTGGGTAATGTCAACCTAGGCTCTCTAGAGGATTTTAAAGCTGTGGAAGAAAGGCTAAACTTTATAATGGAGCAGGTTGAAGATCTAACTAGATCTAAATCTGAGTTGGAAAAAATAATATCTGATATGGAATTAGAGATGAGTCAAATGTTCTTAAAAAGCTTCAATGAAATTAGAGATAACTTTAGGCAGGTTTTTGTAAGCCTGTTTAAGGGAGGAAGGGCAGATATAATACTTGAAGATGAAAAAAATATCTTGTCTTCAGGTATAGAGATAAAGGCACAGCCCCCAGGAAAGAAATTTCAAAGTCTATCCCTACTTTCAGGTGGTGAAAGATCCTTAACAGCAGTAGCCCTGCTTTTTAGTATATTAACTTTAAAACCCACTCCTTTTTGTATTCTTGATGAAATAGATGCGTCTTTAGACGAAGCCAACATAGAAAGATACACGGCCTATTTAAATACATTTTCAGATAAAACTCAATTTATCATGATAACTCATAGGAAAACTACTATGGAGATAGCGGATATAATTTATGGTGTAACTATGGAGGAAGAAGGGGTAAGTAAAACTGTATCCTTGGAATTAAAGGATAACTAGGAGGTTAGAGATGTTTAAGAAAATTAGTGATTGGTTTAAAAAGAAAAAAGAAGATATAGTTGGCATTGAGGAAGAAATAGATGAGGTAAGGAAGGAAGATTTAAGTCTTATAGAGAAGTTCTCCAGAACCAACCAAGGACTTAAGCAGGAAATAAGGAATGATCTCCACCTAGAGGATAAGAAGGCAGAGGAAGCTAAAAAGGCAGAAGAAGCTAAGAAAGTAGAAGAAGCTAAGAAGACAGAAGAAGCTAGAAAAGCAGAAGAAGCTAAGAAGGCAGAAGAAGCTAAGAAGGCAGAAGAAGCTAGAAAGGCTGAAGAAGCTAAGAAGGCAGAAGAAGCTAGAAAAGCAGAAGAAGCTAAAAAGGCTGAGGAAGCTAGAAAAGCAGAAGAAGCTAAGAAAGCAGAAGAAGCTAGAAAGGCAGAAGAAGTTAAGAAGGTAGAAGAAGCTAAAAAGGCTGAAGAAGCTAGAAAAGCAGAAGAAGCTAAGAAAGTAGAAGAAGCTAGAAAGGCTGAAGAAGCTAAGAAGGCAGAAGAAGCTAAAAAGGCAGAAGAAGCTAGAAAAGCAGAAGAAGCTAAGAAAGTAGAAGAAGCTAAAAAGGCTGAGGAGGCTAGAGAGGCTGAAGAGGCTGAAGAGGCTAAGAAAGCAGAAGAAGCTAGAAAGGCTGAAGAAGCTAAGCCTAAGAAAAAAAAGGGCTTTTTTGACAAGCTGGTAGAGGGCTTGGACAAGACTAGAAAGGATATGACTTCAAAGATCAACAGTGTTTTTGCATCCTTTACAAAGGTTGATGAGGAACTTTTTGAAGAGCTAGAGGAAATCCTAGTGACTGCCGATGTGGGAGTCAATACGACTATGAAGATTATAGATAGCCTTGAAGAAAGGGTAAGGCTAGAAAAGATAACAGATGCCAATGACGTTAGGGATATGTTGAAGGAAGAGATTATGAAGACTATGACTCCTGAGGGCATGGATAATAGTTTGAATATCCAACCGGCTCCAGCAATTATTCTGGTAGTTGGAGTTAATGGTGTAGGAAAGACAACTACTATAGGTAAGCTTTCAAACAACCTAAGACAGGATGGTAAAAGTGTTTTAATTGCAGCTGGAGATACTTTTAGGGCTGCGGCTATAGAACAACTTGAAGAGTGGGGAAATCGTGCCAATGTAGATATTATAGCCCATACTGAAGGTGCTGATCCAGCAGCTGTAATATTTGATGGTATCCAGGCTGCCAAGGCTAGAAATACAGATGTATTGATATGTGATACAGCAGGTAGACTACACAACAAGAAGAACTTGATGAACGAGTTAAACAAGATCTTTAGAGTTGTAGAGCGTGAGTATCCAGAGGCTAGAAAAGAAGTTCTTTTGGTACTTGATGCAACAACAGGACAAAATGCCATGTCCCAGGCCAAAACCTTTAAGGAAGTAGCAGATATTACAGGGATAGCCCTAACAAAACTTGACGGAACAGCTAAGGGTGGAGTTGTAATAGCCCTTCAATCAGAATTGGAAATGCCAGTTAAGCTTATAGGAATTGGTGAGAAGATAGATGATCTTCATGAATTTAAAACTGAAGAATTTGTAGATGCTTTATTTAAGTAAGATTGGGCCAGGATTAATTTAATTAGTCCTGGTCTTTCCTAATTTATAAAAGAAAATCTATCATATTATGGACTATATAAAGTATAATAGTTATAGGAGGTGATTGGAAAATAGATAGATAAAAAAGAAATTATCTATTGACAAAAGAGCACATATATATTAAAATAATCAATGTCAAGTTAAAACCTTGACAGCAAAGTTGGTGATAAGATGGAGAAGTTAGTTGAGATTGGCATACTGTTTGATTACTATGGAAAACTATTGAGTGAGAGACAGTATGATGCAATAGAACTTTACTATATTTATGATCTATCCTTATCAGAGATAGGCGAAGAGCTAGATATTAGTAGACAGGCAGTTTATGATAGTTTGAAAAGAGGGGAAGAAAACCTTAAAAACTATGAGGCTAGTTTAAATCTAGTGAAGAGGACAGAGCTTAGACTTGATTACTTGGAAAAAATAGAGAAGTTAGCAGAAGAGATTGAGTGTTTGGAAAGTCTAGACACTGTAAGGGAAAAGTCTAAAGAAATAAAAAATATAGTTAATAGTCTATTAATAAAAAGTAGCCAGGAGGTTGTAGAATAATGGTTTTTGAAAGTTTATCAGACAAACTACAAAATGCATTAGGAAAACTGACTGGTAAAGGAAAACTTTCTGAAAAAGACGTGGATGTTGCAATGAGGGAAGTTAGGTTGGCCCTACTAGAGGCTGACGTTAATTATAAAGTAGTTAAGTCCTTTACCAAAACGGTAAAAGAACGTGCTGTTGGTTCAGAAGTTATGGAAAGTTTAACTCCTGGTCAGCAAGTTATAAAGATTGTAAATGAAGAGCTTACAAACCTTATGGGGAAAAGTGAGGCAAAGATAAACTTTTCATCAAAGCCTCCAACAGTTATACTTATGTGTGGTCTTCAAGGTGCAGGTAAGACAACAACTTCAGGTAAACTTGCCTACAATCTAACAAAACAAAACAAGAGGCCACTTTTAGTAGCCTGTGACGTTTATAGACCAGCAGCAATAAAGCAGTTGCAAGTTGTAGGAGAAAAGGTAGATGTTCCTGTATTTACTATGGGAGATAAAATCAGCCCTGTAGATATATCAAAGGCAGCTATGGAACATGCTAGAAAAAATGGCAATGATGTAGTAATAATAGATACAGCAGGTAGACTTCATATAGATGAGGAGCTTATGGAAGAACTTGAAGCTATAAAGGATGCAGTAAGTCCTGATGAGATTCTTTTGGTTCTAGACTCTATGACAGGTCAAGATGCTGTAAATGTAGCAGATTCTTTTAACCAGAAGCTTGAGATATCAGGTGTAGTACTAACCAAGCTAGATGGTGATGCTCGTGGAGGTGCAGCCCTATCTATTAGATCCGTAACAGACAAGCCTATAAAGTTTGTAGGTATGGGAGAGAAAATGGATGAGCTTAAGGCCTTCCACCCAGACAGAATGTCCTCAAGAATATTGGGAATGGGTGATGTACTGACTCTTATAGAAAAAGCTCAGGCTAATATAGATGAGAAAAAGGCTATGGAGTTAGAGCAAAAGATTAGAAGTCAGCAATTTACTCTAGATGATTTCTTGGGTCAGATAGAAGAAGTTAAAAATCTTGGACCTATAGATGAACTACTGGGTATGATTCCAGGAGTAAACAATAAGGCTCTGAAAAACCTGGATGTAGATGAGAAGGAAATAGTTAGGATACAAGCTATAATCCAATCTATGACCATGGAAGAAAGGGAAGATCCAAGTGTTATCAACAGTAAGAGAAGAAAGAGGATTGCTGAAGGAAGTGGAACTTCTGTAACAGATGTAAACAAGCTTTTAAAACAGTTTAAGGAAACAAAGAAGATGATGAAGAAGTTCAATGAGCTAGAAAAGACAATGAAGAAAAAAGGCGGCTTCGGCTTACCCTTTTTCTAAATAAATAATATAAAACATGAGGAGGTGCAATAATGGCTGTTAAAATTAGATTAAAAAGAATGGGAGCTAAGAAAAACCCTTTTTATAGATTAGTTGTTGCTGATTCAAGAGCTCCAAGAAATGGTAGATTTATTGAGGAGATAGGATTCTATAGCCCAATCACAGAACCTACTACTATCAAGATCAACAAGGAAAGAGCTCAAGAGTGGTTAGGACAAGGTGCGAAACCAACTGACACAGTAGATAGACTTTTCAGAGAAAACGGAGTATACGAAAAATAATAACTCGCAGATTAGCTATTAAATCTCTAGGAGGTGCTAATTGATGAAAGAGTTAGTAGAAACTATAGCAAAAGCTTTAGTGGATAACCCAGAGGCGGTATCAGTTAAGGAAGTAGAAGGTACTCAATCAGTTATTATAGAACTTAAGGTGGCTGAAGAAGACATGGGCAAGGTAATAGGCAAGCAAGGAAGAATTGCTAAGGCTATTAGAACAGTTGTAAAAGCTGCAGCTATAAAAGAAAATAAAAGAGTAGTAGTAGAGATTATACAATAAAGGGGTTAGAATACTAATCCCTTTTAAATTTATATATAGGTGAGAGAAATGGATATTAAAATTGGTATTATAATAAATACTCATGGAATAAAGGGCCATTTGAAGGTTGATCCCCTAACAGACTATGTGGAAAGATTTAAGGATCTGGACTATGTATATGTTGGAGAGACTAAGAAGAAATATAAGGTTGAAGACCTTAAATTTTCAAAGGGATACCCTATGGTCAAACTAGAAGGTATAGATAGTATAGATGATGGTAATAAGCTTAGAAGAGATTATATGTATGTAGACTATGAGGATAGGGTCAAGCTTCCTAAGGATGTTTACTTTATATTTGATATAGTTGGTTGTAAGGTTTATGACATGGAAGGAAACTATATAGGGCAAGTGAAAGAGGTTTTAACCTATGCAGCTAATGATGTTTATCTTGTAGAGGGAGAAGAAGACTACATGATTCCAGCTATAAAAGAATTTGTAAAGGAAGTTAATATTGAAGAAAAGCTTATAAAAATAGATCCTATAGAGGGAATGATTTAATGGATATAGATGTTCTTACACTTTTTCCTGACTTGGTTGATAGCTTCAAGGACTGGAGCATTATAGGAAGAGCCAGGGAAATGGGAGTATTTAATTTAAATTCAGTAAATATAAGAGACTATAGCTTGGATAAGCATAAAAAAGTAGATGATTATCCTTTTGGAGGAGGACCGGGAATGTTAATGACCCCAGAACCTCTAC
>JASLIL010000058.1 GCA_030152145.1 Tissierellales bacterium | reverse complement strand
ATCCTTTCTTCTTTCATAAGATAGTATTCTTCCAGACAGAGGTTTTTATCCCTAAGATATTTACTAAGGGGGTAGCCTACATACCTAAAGTGCCAGGGCTCATAGGATATTCCAGTATAGGACTCCTTATCTTTTTGGTATCTTAGGATAAAACCAAAATCTGCCATCTCTTTTAAGAAACTAAGAACTATTGGATGATCCCTAAAAGATGGAGACTTTACATCCTCCCTAGTTGTATTTAGGCCTAGGTCTATGGCCAGACCAGTGTGATGTTCACTTTCACCTTCTCGGGCCACATAGCTTTTGGTATACTTAGGACCATGTTTTAAGAGGGAGATAAGATAGATATCCCTCTGCTTTTTCAGACTCCTATAGCCACTAGTAGGGACTATAAGGTCTTCCCCACCTATATATTCAATTAGTTTAATAAGGTTTTCACCAGCCTCTTTTTCCATCAGACAATTTTCATAGGCTTCAAAAGGAGCCACAAGGTTTCCTGGTCTGTAGGTCTTAGGAAGGGGATGATCCCTATTTACTAAAATTTCTCTATTTCTAATCATTAAAATCACCTAGTCCATTACTAATAATAAGTTCCACCAATTTAGGATAATCTATTCCTATTTCCCTAAACATAGATGGGAATCTGGAATGAGAGGTAAATCCTGGCATTGTATTTACCTCATTAAAGTAGATTTCCTCCCTGTCTAGAAAGAAATCAACACGGCAAAGTCCCTTGCATCTAAAAAGCTTGTAGATTTCCTCTGTATAGCCCTGAATCTTCTTCTTGGTTGAAGGCTTAATTCTAGCTGGCAGATGAATCTTAGAGGAAATTAAGTTATATTTCTCCCTATAGTCAAAGAAGCCATGATCCAACTGAATCTCATCTACTTCTCCAATTAAGGTCTGATCCTTATAGTCTAAGGCAGCGCAGCCAACTTCAAATCCATTTACCCCAACTTCTACCAGGATAATATTATCAAACTTAAAGGCCTCCTTAAAAGCTTCTTGAAAGTCTTCGTAGGAGTTTACCTTTGTTACACCCTTAGATGATCCAGCTCTTAGGGGTTTGACAAAGTAAGGGTAGTCCTTGTCTTTTAAAAATTCCTCTAACTTTTCTTCTTCAACCCTATCTATAAATTCAAGTGATGGGGTTGTTTTAATTCCTATACTTTCTGCAAGTATCTGGCTTATACTTTTATCAAATCCTATAGATGAAGCTAGGACATCACAGCCTATATAGGGTATTCCCATCATCCTAAAAACACCCTGTATACTTCCGTCCTCAACAAGCTCGCCATGCATAATAGGTACTAGAAGATCTAGGCCTATAAAATCATTTTGCCCCATAAATCCCTTTTCCTCATGGCCAAATAGGGGATAAATTTCCCTTGAATACTCAAGCCAAGAGTCATTTCTAACATCTTCTATTTCTCCTTCAAAAAGAAACCATCTACCATCTTTTGCTATACCTATCTTAATTAAGTTATATTTATCTAGATCCATAGCCTCCATAAATGAGCTGGCTGAATCCAGGGAAACTTCATATTCAGAAGATTGACCACCAAATATTACACCTATATTTTTCATTATAATTACCTCGCTTTTCTTTTATAAATCCATTATAGGCCAAGGATATTAATATATATTAAAGAGATTCTTAAGATATTCTTAAAAAAATAAAATAAAAACCAAGAAAATATAAAAAAAGACTTGAAAATTTCTGTAAAGGTGGTAGAATATAAGAGTAATAGATATGCGGGAATGGCGGAACTGGCAGACGCGTCAGACTTAGGATCTGATGCCTTACGGCGTGGGGGTTCAAGTCCTCTTTCCCGCACCAAAAGAAAAACCGAAACTTATAGTTTCGGTTTTTTTCTTTGCCTAAATTTCCAGGCCTAACCTAGGGCTACATCTAGGGCCATCATTATGGCAAAACCTATCATGGTACCTATAGCAGAAAGGTCAGATCCTTCTCCTACCTGGGATTCAGGTATAAGCTCTTCCACTACTACATAGATCATGGCTCCAGCAGCAAAGGAAAGGGCATAGGGGAGGAGGGGAGTTATTCTAGATACTAGAAGGGCTCCAAGAACTGCAAATATAGGCTCTACTACTGCAGAAAGCTGGCCATACCAAAAGGACTTTAGCCTGGACATTCCCTCACCACGTAGGGGAATAGAAACAGCTGCTCCTTCAGGAAAATTCTGCAGTCCCATACCTATGGCTAAAACCAGGGCGGACATAAACTGTCCAAGATTTCCATTTTTTATAGCACCGAAAGCTACACCTACAGCCAGGCCCTCAGGTATGTTGTGGATTGTTATGGCTAGGACTAGTAGGAAACTTCTTTCTAACTTCTTCCTTTTATCTTCTGTACTTCCCTCTGTTTGGCCTTGGTCCAAACCCATGCCCTTGAGGGCTTTTTCGTCTAGGTGAAGATGGGGAACTAGCTTGTCTATTAGGAAGAGAAAGGCTCCACCTAGTAGAAAACCTATTAGTGCAGGTAGGAAGGCCCATCTTCCCATGCCGTCTTCTAGACTTTGGGCTATGGCCGGATCAAGTAGGGACCAAAAACTGGCTGCAATCATAACACCGGCAGCAGAGCCTAGCATTATATTGGTTATCTTCTTGTCTAGGTCCTTAAAGAAAAATACCATTCCAGCTCCTAGGGCTGTCATAGCCCAGGTAAAAATACCTGCAAAAAGTGCCAGTAAAACAGGGTTTTGATTTTTTAAACTAGCTAACATTATAATCACCTCTTTCACCTATATTTTTACCCCCTATCCTGAACTTGAAAAAAATAATTGGCCCAGGATTTTAATTGTAAATTCTTTATTTTATCTGATGAAGAAGTCTTTAAATTATACTTTCTTATGATACAATTAGATTGGAATATATATTATATAGATATGACTTTTTATATGGGTATAGATAGAAATAGATGGGCTAGAGCTAAAAAAATGGCTGCTGCAAGGTTTTTTACCCTATTGAATTGGATAAATAAGTGTTATATGATATAATTCTATGGTATAATAAAGGAGTTTAATCAAAGGGAATATTATAGATAAGATTATATCTTATAATAGAGATAAATTAGTATGAGGAGGATATATAGAATGAGCGTTGTTTTAGGAGAAAAAAAAGGAAATACAGTAACTTTTACTATGGATATAGATGGTAAGGAGTTTAAGAAGGCAATAAATGAGGCATACAATAAAAACAAGCACTACTTTTCAGTGCCTGGATTTAGAAAGGGTAGAGTTCCAAGACAGATAATTGAGTTAAACTACGGAAAGGAAATATTCCACGAAGAGGCTTTAAACTCAATTTTACCTAAGATCTATGAAGATGCTGTAGATGAGCTAGGATTAGATCCTGTAGATATGCCAGAAATCGAAGTTAAGGATGAAATTCAACTAGGACAAGATTTTGTTGTTACTGCTACAGTTGTAGTTAGACCAGAAGTTAAATTAGGAGACTACAAGGCTTTAGAAATAGAGGAAGTTAAGGCAGAGGTTACAGAGGAAGATCTAGAGGATGAAATCAAGGGTGTTCAAGAGATGAACGCTAGAATAGTTCCTGTAGAGGATAGAAAATCAGAAATGGGAGACATTGTTGACATTGACTTTAAGGGCTATATTAATGAAGAAGCTTTCCCAGGTGGAGAGGCAGAGCACTATGAACTTGAATTAGGATCAGCTTCATTTATTCCAGGTTTCGAAGACCAACTAGTTGGAAAAGAAAAGGGAGAAGAAGTTGAAGTTAAGGTTACTTTCCCAGAAGACTATGGCCAAGAAGATCTAGCAGGAAAAGAAGCTAAGTTCATGGTTACTATAAATGAAATTAAGGTTAAAGAATTACCAGAGTTAGATGATGAGTTTGTAAAAGACATTTCAGAGTTCGATACTATGGAAGAGTACAAGGAAGATGTAAGAAAGAACCTAGTAGAGAAAGAAGAAGAAAATGCTAAGAATATGAACATCAATAACATCGTTGATAAGCTTGTTGAAGATGCTGAAATGGAACTTCCAGAAGTTATGGTTGAAGCACAGGTTGAAAGTGAAATCAATGACTTTGGTTATAGACTTCAAATGCAAGGAATTACTCTAGATCAATATATGCAGCTAACAGGAAATACTTTAGATGGTTTCAAACTAGAAGTTAGACCAGTTGCAGAGAAGAGAGTTAGGGCAAATCTTGTAATAGACGCTATTGCTAAGGCAGAGTCTATAGAAGCTACAGATGAAGACGTAGATAGTGAATTAGACAAGATTGCAGCTCAATACAACCAAGATGATGTAGAGAAGTTTAAAGAAGATATGAAGAAAGGTAATTTAGATTACCTATATGAGGGTATAACAAGAGAGAAGACTATTGACTTCATATTGGAAAATGTTAAGTTCATATAGAATCAGGAGGGATAGACATGGCATTAGTTCCTGTTGTAGTGGAACAGACAAACCGTGGAGAAAGATCATATGATATATTTTCAAGACTGCTTAAGGAGAGAATTATATTTTTAAGTGGTGAGGTTAATGATACAATGGCAGATTTAGTTGTAGCTCAGCTTTTATTTTTAGAGGCTGAAGATCCAGATAAGGATATCCAGATATATATTAATAGTCCTGGCGGATCTGTTAGCTCAGGTTTTGCCATCTATGATACTATGCAATATATTAAGCCAGATGTTTCTACTATCTGTATAGGTAGAGCTGCTAGTATGGGAGCCTTCCTACTGGCATCAGGTGCTAAGGGTAAGAGGTTCTCCTTGCCAAATGCTGATGTTATGATTCACCAACCTTTAGGTGGTGCTCAGGGACAGGCAGAAGATATTAGAATTCATGCTGATAAGATTCTGGCTACTAGGGCACAACTAAATAAAATTTTAAGTGAGAGAACAGGACAGCCACTTGAAAAGATAGAGAGAGATACAGACAGAGACTTTTATATGACAGCAGAAGAAGCAGTAGAATATGGACTAGTGGATAAAGTAATTGAGTCTAAAAATTAAGAAATGAGGTGTTGTAATGGCGAAATTTGATGACAAACAGCTTCGCTGTTCTTTTTGTGGAAAACCTCAAGAACAAGTACAAAGGCTTATAGCTGGACCTAATGTATTCATCTGTGATGAATGTATTCAACTATGTCAAGAGATTATTGATGAAGAATTTATAGATGATACTGAATATGAGATGAAGGATCTACCTAGTCCTAAGGAAATAAAGTCTACTCTAGATGAGTATGTAATAAAACAGGACAAGGCAAAAAGAGCACTAGCTGTTGCAGTATACAATCATTATAAGAGAGTAAATCAGCAACTTACAGATGATATTGAATTACAGAAATCCAATATCATTATGCTAGGACCAACAGGTTCAGGTAAGACTCTATTGGCCCAAACATTGGCTAAGCTGTTAGATGTACCTTTTGCTATAGCAGATGCAACTTCCCTTACAGAGGCAGGTTATGTGGGAGAAGATGTTGAGAACATAATCTTAAAGTTAGTTCAGGCAGCTGATTATGATATAGAAAGAGCAGAAAAAGGTATTATTTATATAGATGAAATTGATAAGGTAGCAAGAAAGACAGATAATCCGTCTATTACCAGGGATGTTAGTGGTGAAGGTGTGCAGCAGGCCCTTCTAAAGATCTTAGAGGGAACTGTTACAAATGTACCGCCACAAGGTGGTAGAAAGCATCCTCATCAGGAGTTTATCCAAGTGGATACTAGCAATATATTATTCATAGTTGGTGGAGCTTTTGATGGTATAGATAAGGTTATTCAAAATAGAATAGATGTAAAATCTATGGGATTTGGAGCTAAACTTAAGAGTAAGGAAGAGATTTCAGTTGGTGAACTTTTAAATGATATAGAGCCAGAGGATCTTTTAAAATATGGATTGATTCCAGAGTTTATTGGTAGATTACCAGTAATAGTTACTTTAGAGGAATTAGATAGAGAGGCTTTAGTAAGAATTTTAACTGAACCAAAGAATGCTTTGGCAAAACAATATAAGGAACTATTTAAACTAGATGATGTTGAGTTAGAGTTTGAAGATGGAGCTTTAGAAGCTATTGCGAAAAAGGCCATAGAAAGAAAAATAGGCGCTAGAGGTCTTCGTAGTATAATAGAGGAGAATCTTTTAGATATAATGTTTGAGATACCATCTAGAGATGATATTAAAAAATGCATTATAACTAAGGAGACTATTGAAACGGGAGAACCTAAGCTTGTTTTTAATGATGAAGATAAGAAAGATAAGGCAGAAAACGAGTCTGCATCATAATATAAAAAAAGCTCACTTAAGTGAGCTTTTTTAATTATGAATATATTGTGAAGGAGTGATATTATGTACCAAGGTACATGTGTTGTAGAGAAGAAAACAATACCACTCATACCACTGAGAGGAATTACAGTTTTCCCAAAAATGATAATACACTTTGATGTTGGTAGGGATAAGTCTATAAAGGCCTTAGAGGAGGCTATGGTTGATGATTCAGAAATCATGCTTTGTACTCAAAAAAATGCCAGCCAAGAGGATCCAACAGAAGAAGATTTTTATCATGTAGGGACAGTTGCTAGAATAAAGCAGATGATTAAACTTCCTCTAGGAAGTGTTAGAGTTTTAGTAGAGGGCTTAAATAGGGGTAAGGTTTTAAACTTTATAGAAAATGATAAGTATATTGAAGCAGAAATAGAA
>JASLIL010000051.1 GCA_030152145.1 Tissierellales bacterium | reverse complement strand
GGACTTCTTTATAATCTCTATTACCTCTCTTGATAGAATATTAAACCTATACTTTTCATCCTTATATCTAACCACTTGTATGTCATTCTCTTCATAGGGTAGGTCCTCTATAGCCTGTCTAGATATGGCAGCCACCAAGGTTCTATAGGAGGCAGCCCTCTGATTATCCCCTAGATTTCTAGCTATTCTAGCCTTGGCTCCATTGTTAGAATAGATAAGACCTTCAAGATTCCTACTATAGTTTATAAACATACCCTCATAGGCTGAGTAGTTAAAGCCAGCCGCCAACATACTGTAAAGAAAATTACACTTAGGGCAAATTAAAATATCCGATACATGGTTCCAGACATAGGAAGACTTCCTTACATCATCAAATCCAGTTTGCGAAATTAAGTTTATGGTAAAGGACTCTCCAATAGTATCTATTTCAGCTCCACATGAAAAACACTCATAGGGATTTTTTGCCCTCTTCTCCTTATCTAGACTCTTCTCTAGAGGCTCTATAAAGTAATTTCTATAGTCTTTAAAAACATCTATAAACTTTGTCTGAGGACGTAAAAAAGAAACTCCATCTATCCCCCTATTTATATGACTATAGATAACCCCCTTGGCCCGCAGATGGGTTTTAGCCTCATCTAGTTCACATATATCTATTATTTCCCTAAGTTTTTTCATTTCTGTAACTATATCCTCTAATCTATCCTCAAGCCTATCCTTTTTTCTTAATTTAATCTTCTGGAGATCCTTGGCCTTACTATCTAAACCCTTGGCCCCATCTATCAAAGGATATACCTTCTTATAGTTATTTCTTCTCAAATAATCCTTAGCAAGGTCTATTTGAGCATTTAGTGTATCCAAATCCCTAATATCTAACTTTTCTGGTTCTTCTAAATGTTTATCTAAGGCGTCACCATAGGAAACTATCCTGTGCCAAGGTAGACCCTCCTCATAAGTATCTGAGAAATATTTAAAATAGTCTTCTTCAAAGTTTTCCAAACTCTCCCTCGGAACTTCAATACTAGTCTCATAAAGCTTATAGTCCCTGCTACCATGATCTAAAATCCTTATAAGTCCTAGTAAAGAGGCATTTGTCCTCCAGTCTCCAAGTTCAAATCTCATCATTAAGCTCACCTCCTTTAAACAATATCTAAGTAGCCAAAGCCCTGGGATCTTCTGGAACCTAGACCAGCCTTATAGATATAGTCAACAATATAGGCCTTGGCCAAGACTCTTATGGAAACTAAGTTGCTAGGAATAGTTATCCCATAGTGTTTAACCTTTACCATCTTATGGTCTAAAATTTCCACTTT
Source organism: Tissierellales bacterium (assembly GCA_030152145.1). Taxonomy (GTDB): domain Bacteria; phylum Bacillota; class Clostridia; order Tissierellales; family JASKZW01; genus JASLIL01. The sequence goes on along the minus strand of JASLIL010000051.1, from coordinate 8,629 downwards.
CATAGAATCTATATCTTCCAAGGCTATATTATCCAGATTGGTTTTTAATTGCCAAGCAAGATTCTCCATAAAAACCTCATAACCCTCCTGACTAGAAAGATCATGGTACCAAGTAGTCTTGTTATCACCTCTATGCTCTCTAACCACTATAGGACTCTTGCTAACAAAAACTATATCCTCCTCTATGGCGCCCATTGAACTCTTCCTAATTTCATTTACAGTTATGATATTATCTTCAATAGGCAGCTCCAAACCTATGCTATTAACAAAAGAATTGTAAAATAAAATTCCCTCACCTATATCATAAGTTGAAAAATTCAAAATGATCTTCTGTTCGGGAATAAAAATGTCATCTCTATTAAATTTAGCCCCTCGGCCCAAATAAGTGCTAAAGGTAAAATCTTTTTCCTTATTTTCCTCAAGTTCATAAAGCCCACTATAGGCTCTTGGGTCAGTATGTTGGAATAAGAGTTTCATAATATGGCTAATCAACTTATTTTTTTCCTTGCTAATCCTAGGATTTTTTAAAAGTAGCTCAACACAAAATCTCATCTTATCACCTCCCATTCATTCACCCTTAGTATATCTGCAAAATAGAGAATTCGCAATATTCTGGCTCTTTATAGATTTTTTTAATACTTTCAGCAATTATTCCAAATATATTAATATAGAAATAAAAAGAAGACCTAGTTTCAAAACTAGATCCTCTTATAAACCCAAACGAAAAAACCCTATCTATATATTCATTCAAATTTAATCTAAGTAATATAAATGGAAGCTAAAGTATTCCTTAAAAGGATTAATTATTTCCCTTATCTTTTCTAGCTCTCCATTCTCTAGGCCATGTATCCATATTTCAGATCCATAGTGACTGCTTGAAAACCTCTCCCCTATATTAATAGTAAAAAAATTAGTCCATCTATCATACTCCTCTGGCTTTTCCTCCAAAGCTATATAGTCTATAAGTTCTTTACCCAGAAGTCCTCTAATAGAAGTTTCGCATTGACTACTAGATTCAAGACAAAGCTTTCCACAGCCTAGAGCTTTTTCTATAATTTCTTTCTCATCCCTCCAACATCTAATTTGAAAGTTCTCCCCTTCTTTTAAAAACAAAGCCATTAAATTTTTCCACCAGTCTAGATCTTCTATACTATAATCTATAACTTCCAAGGCCAAACACTCCATAGGCTCTCCTCCTAGTTAAAATCCATCAGCATGTAGACCGATCTCATCTGGAATAAATATTCCTGACCATTTTTAAATAAGACAAAAGAAGAAACTTTATCTCCACTTTCATCTAGGATAAAAACTTGTCCCAGCTTCTTAAAGTTTTTAACTTCCTCCCTGTTCATAATCCTAAAAGAATAGGACCTATCCCCTCTCTCAATCTTACTAAGCTCCAAAGGATCCAAGTCTGAACTATAAAAGCTCTCAGCCCTGGATAAATCATCTAAATTTCTTTTGACCCTAGCACTTTCACTATATCCTAGTTGGTAGACAAGCAAGCTTAAAGAAACTATAAGCAGCAAAATTCCAACTAGACTTCTTCTATTCCAAGTAGCCATAAACTCCCCTCCCTAATAAAATACCATAGATAAAGTTTTTTCTGAATAATCTGATAGCTTAAGTATAGATTATTAGATGGTGATAAGCTAGAGCTTCTTCCTTTTAAACATAAAAAAAGACCAGCAAATTCTTAACCTGCCAGTCCAGCCCATCTCTAATCTATTTCCTATTAAATTCCAGACTTAAATGGCCTTCTGCTGATTGATCTATGCTCTCAAACAAGAGATCCCAGTTTCCAACTACTTTTTCAAACTCCCTAGTTTCCTTAAAGCCTTGACTAGAGTCTACTAATTCTGTCCATCTTACTTGACCATTAGGATCTACCAATTGAAACTCTACCTCTCCCTTGACAAGTTCTAAGTCTATTTCAAGAGTCATCCCCTTAAAATTTTCCTGCAAATCATAATAGTAGCTATCCTTTATTTTTTCACCTTCAACTATATTATAGTGAGCCTTACTTTGGTTAAGAGAAACACAAGAACTTAAAACTAAAATTAAAAAAGTCGTTAAAAACACTAATTTTCTTTGTCTTTTACACATTTTATCCCTTCCTCACTTTAATTTTACCTTAAAATCTATTATTAAAAGATAATATGGTCTTATTAAGAGTATATCATTTTTCCATTAAATTCCTATTTAAACTTTTCTATTAAAAATCTAGATCAACTATTACTTATATCTATCCTTAAAGAGAAAAGCCTAGATTCTTAAGATCTAAGCTTTTCTATAATTATTTTAAATGAAATTTTTAATATAAGAATCTGAAGACTACTAAAATCTACCTATCCTTTATAAAGGAGTATATCTTTTTATCCCATTGGAAGATCAGGGACTTAGCTTCCTTACCATCATCATAATTTCTTATGCCAGCAGTGGCTACTATTTCTTCTCCATGATCAGTGACCATAGTTATAGATAGGCTGTCCTTAAGATCAAGATTTTTATTTACCCTATACTTGCCCAAGTCCTCTTTTCCCTCTCTTCCTAGTTTAAAGCTATTATCTTCCATAAAAACAAGTTCCGTATCCTCTTTTTCTCCTGTCCAATCCCCATAGCCAGGATATGATTTTCCAACACTTATTATTTTCCCATCTTCTTCTGTTAAGGTCTCTAGCTGCCAATGGCCTTCCAGGTCTTTTTCTGAAAACTCTCCCCTGCAGCCAGAAAGTAGGGCTAGGGTTAAAATAATAATATTTAAATAAACTAACTTTTTTTTACTTATCAACTTAAGCTCACCTGCCTTCCCCCAAATTAAAAAACACTTGATTCCGATACTACTAAAACATTTTCAAATATACTGTTTTTTCCAATTAACTGGCTGGACTCACCATTTGATAGGTCTTTTATATAGTAAATATCATAGTAATCTTCTAGCTCATCCTCATACCATCCAGAAGCAATTAAAAACCTATTTTCAATGAGCTGAAAAAGGCTATAGCCACCTCTGTATTTATCAGGAAAGCTCTCCATGGAAAATTCAACTTTCCTAGGAAAGTTATAAATCCCCCTTAGTTCTACTAGAGTTTCCTTGGACTTATCTTCATAGATTCTAAGACCAGAAGAGAAGCTATCATAAACTAGATTTCCGCTTATATTGGAGTGGTCTATCTCCTTAATAGTCCTAGTTTCTAGACTCGATTTATCTATGGCTATAATTTTCTCCTTCTGACTTAAAAAATCCTTATCTCTATAGTAAATATAATTTCTATGGCTAGAGATATACCTTACCCATCCATCTAGCGTTTTTCTCCTGATCAGCCTAAAGGGGATCTTCTCTTGTCCTGACTTTATGGCAGAAATAAAATCTTCCAATCTTATGTAATATAGGGCCTCACTAGTAAAGCTATTTTTATCCATTTTGTTTTCCAGGGCGTATTCATATACTTCCTCATACTCCCAGTCATCCATATAGCTTTCATTGAACACTAGGTAATCCTCATCTTTATGAGAAAATAATGGAAACTTTTCCATCCTGCCGTGTTCTACACCCATGCCCTCAATCAATCTAGGGTCCCTTATAGGGTATAGCCTAGCTTGTGGCAGGTCATAAAGGTAAACTAGATCTTCAACTTCAGTATAAAATACAAGGTAATCTTCATTTATAAATATTGGTATAGAGCTTACTTCTTCTTCCACTTTTATAGAATAGCTCCTTTTATTGTCCCCCTTGAGTCTGTCTATTATGTCAATCTCTAGCTCCCTAGGATTATGGGTTTTTACTATAACTATGTTCCCATCTATTAGGTGTATGTATTGACTATAGATACTGTCTTTCTCAAGTTCATAACTATAAATTTCTAGACAGCTGGCCTGGTCTATATTATAGATCATCAGGCTGTAGTAGTAGTTTTCCCCTAGTTTTTTATAGCTACCAAAGACTATTTCCCTAGTAGTGATTTCTAATATCTCTGTATCTATTCCATGTCCATAAGGCCTTAAGTCAACTAGCTTCATTTTAATCCTCTCCCATCTAAGATTAAAGATACTAGATTGCTAAAACTAATTCAATATAAATTTTCCCAAGGCCAGACCACTTTCTCCCCTATAAGCCTTTGACTTATATGCTATAATAAAAGGAGGAGGGGATTATTTATGAAAAGAAATATTAATATACTTAAACTTTTAGTCATTATAAATCCTGTCATAGTTATTGTGGCCATATTTATAGCTGATCTTAACCACTATATTACAAAGCCACTACTAGCTGGCAGCATGATGATTATATGTGCTTTAGAGTATAGTTTACTAGATAAGCTAGAAAAAAATATAAAAATAGAGCCTTAGTAGGCAAGGAAATTTATCAAAATTTTAGAAGCCTGTGAAAAAGAGCCTATATATCTTTATAAACTTAAGCTAGTTTGTAAAGATATGTGGCTCATAAATATCCAGTTAAACCAATACTATACTATTCATCATAGAAATTAGAAGTTCCCTATATTCCTTATTACTCTGGCCTGAGCTAATATGATAAAAGTAGCTTCCAAATAAGACCATATAGTAGTCAAAGGCCTGTCTTGAATAATCATGATGTCTACTGTAGGCTTCAAGGAAAACTTTTCTTTCCAGATTGCTTCTCAAAAATTTTTGGCCTGGCCTTAGTACTAGGGCCCATGCCAGATCATATTCCCTGCTGCCATATCCAGATAGTTCATAGTCCAGTAATGCTGATACTTTTTTATCTTTCCACAGTATATTTGCATAGTGACAATCCCCATGTATAAAGCTTTTATTTTCTTGGAAGTTAGCTTCTGAAAGATATTTATATATATATTCTAATCCATAGCTTTCATAAACTTCCCTTGCTAGCTTAAAATTCCTTTTCTTTACTGGTATTTTCTCCATTTCAAGCTTATGGATTTTCCCTAGAAGATTTCCATATTCTTCCATGTAGTCTAAGATTTCTATATCTCTATGATTTTCTACAATATAGGATAGCCTCATCCCTGGTTTTTCTTCTGTTAATATGTATTTAGGATTTTCAAATGAGTAGTCTATAATAGTTGGTGCAATTTCTAAATCTAACTTGCTTATAACATTAAACTCTCTTTCTAAATCAGCTGTTTTTTGTCTCTCCACCTTTAAAAAGCCTCTAACTTCCCTGCCATCATTTTTATAGCCCCTAAGATAGAATACATCATTTCCAGCATGAGGATAACCCAAGATCTCCTTAATTTCAAAGTTATTAAATTTCAAGCTAAAGGGATCTATAGTTTCCCTCCATTTTTTTGCATATATAATATTTATCTAAATCATCCCCCTATATAGTCCCTAAGCCTAATTCATGAAAGGACCTTGATATTTATCTTCTATATATCTACCAACAGCACTCCCCTTTCCCCTACAGCCAATTCTTTTTCAACAGATCCATGATTAAAGAGGCAGCAACCACCTTTTCCTTCATTCTCACCTTTAGAATAGCTGTTGATCATTAAGACTGGACATGAAATAGAAGCTAGCTGGTCTGAATACTCCTGCCTTGCCTCTAATCTCCATGCTTCAGGACTATAGTCAATATAAAGTGGCCAAATAATAGCATCTAGGTCTTTACTAAAAGCTTCCATCTCTTTTATAAGATGATCCCACCAAAAATCACCACATATGGCAGTAAGAAATTTTTTATTTTTAAATTCAAAGACCTGGAAATTCTGACCTTGACTATAACGCCCATCTTCCCAATTATCCTTCCACCCCTCTGAAATACGCCTGTAATTATCCACTATAGACCCCTGGCTGTCGATTACAATATTGCTGCTATATATATTTTCATTCAATTTCTCTATATAGCCAAAGGAAATTCCACAATCATACTTTCTGGCCAGTCCTTTAATCTCCTCCATTACTGGTGACTCCAAGCTTATAGCCCTGGCTAAATCTGTTTCATAATCCCAAGTCATGCCGTCAAATCCATGCAAATATGCCTCTCCAAAACATAATAAATCACACTTATTGCTAGAAAGATATTCTTCCATCTCCCTAATCTGTTGACTAACCTTATTATTCCGCATATTTGCAGCTACCAATCCTATTTTCATTATTTCCCCCCCACTATGAAAACCAACCTAAAAGTTCACTATTTAAAACTATTCTCATATATATATCTAAAAATTTTGTTATTTCCACTCCTTCTTTTCTTAGTTCCTCATTATCAGAAGTTAATTGCCAGCCATAAGTTTTATATACTTCCCAATTCTTCTTACTTATCCCTTTTAAATTATATTCTTTTTCAATAGCCTTAAATCCTTCCCTATAATCAATAATGGCTTGGTTAAAGGCTTTGTCAGTATCTTTGAAAATTGGCATCCCTTTCTTATTAGATCCTAGGGCATAGGCTTGATTATCACTTTTTAAAAAAACTCCACTAGACTTAGTCCCCCTGTATTCTCCAACTACTTCACTCTTGGAATTCCCGCAAGCAGTCAGGCTTAAAATCATAAATCCTATAATTAATTTTATAAAATACTCTCTCACCTTTTCACCTCTTGAATCAAATTTAAAAATCTCCTTCTAACTAAGATGCTATCCTATAAATATAAAAAAGTCATTAGACTTTTAGCCTAATGACCTTAATTTATCCTATTCTTTTTATAGATAGGCGAATTTCCTAAGAAATTAAATTATTACCCTTCTTCTTGACTAAAGTATGGGTCTATATTCTTCCTTAAACTTCACTAGGATCTAAAACTCTTAATAGGGAAGGTCCAAGGGCTTCCCCTCCTGATTAAAGTACCTGTAATAAATATTTACTGGTCTTCCCTTAAAAATCATCTCAGTCCTTAGGTCCCTATTATCTAAGAAAATTAGATTATTGCTGTGAATAAAGTCCATCATCCTCCTATAGACTCGGTCATCCTCTTTTAAGTAGCCCTTATCTGATACTGTAAATCCTCTGTCTATGCCATCTTCCTTTTTAAGATATTTCCAAAAATGAAAGCTTGCTAATGGCTTTTCAGTAGATATAAGTACTTCTAGGAAATATAGGTCTCTTGACTCTAAGATCCGATCTACCTCTTTAGAAAATAAACTATATTCTGTCTCACTTAGGCTAAGAAGATAGGTAAAGCAAGTGGAATAGTTTAGATCTGTTAAATCATCAATATAGTAGTCTCCAAAAGCCCCCTGCAACTTCTCCTTCCAATAGGAAGATTCCCTTAAGTCATGGTCCCTATAGGCTATTTTTTCTATTTCCTCCAATAAGTTATATATAAATATCACCCCTTTTTATATATCCTATCTTTACAATACTAGCTTCTTCCACTTCCTAATTTTAGTCCTAAAAGTTCCAAAAGGAGCAACTGTATTGACATGGATAAATTTATAGACCTCCCATACTGCTGTTTTTGTAGCTCCATCAGCCCACTTTCTCATATGGGGTTTGAAGAGTTCTTCTTCTGTAAATTCGTCAATCATTCGGTAGATAGCTTCAACATTGTTTCTTAGTTCTTCTTTTAATTCTTCCAAGGATTTATGGGCATAGCTAGCTGTAAACCAGCTATATAGGTCCCCTAATTGATTCCATTTATATTTGTCTGACGGTGTCTTAACTTCCAATCCCTTTCTTTCATCTTCCTCCCATTTTAAAAGAAGACTGGTCCATCCAACTTGGTAGGCCAGATTCTCTACTGGATTCCTATCAACCTCATCAACTCTCTTATCTTTTAAAGATTCAGGAATATTATCAAATTCCAAGATATATTTTTCAAAACTTTTCTTTATTTCATTTTTTAAATCTTCTTTACTCTCATAGCTTCTCATACTATAGTCTCCCTTTTAATCTAGTTGGTCTTATTTAAATTATATAGCTTCTATAAGCTACTTTATAGTCTTAAATTATAAAAAACTGGCCCAGACTTTTATGTCTGAGCCGCCAGTGCCTCTTTATTCCATTTACTTCCCAGTACACAAGGGAAGCATATCCTTTCTTAGTCAAATAAAAAAGTCCTCTATTCTAAAAACTCCTTGCTATAAACCACAGTTCCTCTAAGGCCATCAAGGCCCCCAGCCTCAAGTTCCAAGGCCATAAATGATCCATCTTCCACCTCAAATGGTGCCCTAATCCCCCAAGTGCTTGCAGCTTTAAATCCAAATCTTTGGTAGTAGCTATCATGTCCAAGAACAATTACTGATCCAAAGCCCATTTCTTTAGCAATCTTTAAACTTTGCCTGATCAGTTTACTGCCTATAGCCTTATTCTGATATTCTGGTAAAACTGAAAGAGGTGCTAATGCCAATGTATCATAGCTTTTCTCCCCATCTTTTATGATTAATTTGGTAAGCATTATATGCCCTACAAGATCCCCATCCACTTCTGCAACAAGTGCCAATTCTGGTATAAAAACATTGCTTTCTCTTAAATTTTTAACTAAAATATGTTCTCTATGGTCACTGTATTCTAGATTTTCAAAAGCCTTTTCTACTAAGTTTTCTGAACTCTTATAATCTCTTTCTTCTTCCTGCCTTATTTTTATATTCATTTTTAATTCTCTCCTTTAAATTTAGACCTTATATCCTATAACCCCACAAGCATCCATGAAAAGAAACTCCTTATAATTATATAGCCCATCCA
>JASLIL010000117.1 GCA_030152145.1 Tissierellales bacterium | reverse complement strand
GACTTCTAATCCATGTGTCGGGAGTTCGAATCTTCCTAGGCGCGCCATTAAGTGTTGGGGTGTAGCCAAGTCGGTAAGGCAACGGACTTTGACTCCGTCATTCCACAGGTTCGAGTCCTGTCACCCCAGCCAATTAAAATTCTACATGACCCATTAGCTCAGTCGGTAGAGCACCTGACTTTTAATCAGGGTGTCCCGCGTTCGAGTCGCGGATGGGTCACCAATTATGGAGAGGTACCGAAGTGGTCATAACGGGGCGGTCTTGAAAACCGTTAGGGTGCAAGCCCACGTGGGTTCGAATCCCACCCTCTCCGCCATATATGTATTTGTACTTGGAGAAGTACTCAAGCGGCTGAAGAGGCTCCCCTGCTAAGGGAGTAGGTCCCTTTACTGGGGCGCGAGGGTTCAAATCCCTCCTTCTCCGCCAGTGGGGGCCTTTAGCTCAGTTGGTTAGAGCGCCCGGCTCATAACCGGTAGGTCCGGGGTTCAAGTCCCTGAAGGCCCACCATAGTTTCAATACATATATTATTTTGCCCAGATAGCTCAGTCGGTAGAGCAGGAGACTGAAAATCTCCGTGTCGGTGGTTCGATTCCGCCTCTGGGCACCATAAGGAAATTGGTCTAGGGGTATAGTTCAGTTGGTAGAACGTCGGTCTCCAAAACCGAATGTCGTGGGTTCGAGTCCTGCTACCCCTGCCAAAAGTTACATAAGGGCCTGTAGCTCAGGTGGTTAGAGCGCACGCCTGATAAGCGTGAGGTCGGTGGTTCGAGTCCACCCAGGCCCACCACTAAGATTTATAATATGGGCGCATAGCTCAGCTGGGAGAGCACCTGCCTTACAAGCAGGGGGTCATAGGTTCGAGCCCTATTGCGCCCACCATATTAGGAGTAGACTTTGAGTCTACTCTATTTTTTTGTAGAAAAAAGAAATACCAGAGCTAGGCTTCCAGTATTTCTTCTAGTATGGTCTTAGTTAGGGACCTTATGTTTTCTAGAACCAAGTCTTTTTCTACGGCCAGGATAAAGTATTGGTCTGGCAGTTGAAAAGTCTTGTAGTTCTTAGGATATAGGCCTAGCTCATAGGGATCTATATAGCTGCAGATAGTATCTTCGGCTATATAGGCTTTTTTAAGATACAGTCTTAGGTCTATTCCTTCCTTCTTGCTTTCTATCCTATAGTGGTCGTCAAAGGAAACTAGATTTATGGCCTCCTTATTATCCAAAGCCACCCTTAAAATATCTTTTTTCAAATCCACATCCCTTATATAGAAACTGTGGTCTCCTGCCTTAAAGGAAAGCCTACAATCTAGGTAGCTTATGATCTTTAAGATATCTTTTAGGTAGTAGAGATCCTCGTAGTTGTGCATTAGGATAAACTTTTCTAGCTTTCTATCCTTGCTGCCTTCATATTCTAGGTAAAAATCTATACAATCTCCTCCAGTGTAAGCATCCTCCCTATAGATGCCTAAAAATCTTTCTATGGTCTTAAGTTTTAGGTTTTCTGTAGGGATAAGCTTCTTATAGGGTTTGATTAGCCTGTAGATATCGTAGGACTGAAGCCTATCTAGATTTGAGCCTATCTTATGCTGTCTTAGCTTTTCCCCTACAAAAGGAATATCAAAGGAATCTCCATTAAAGCTAACCAGAGTGTCAAACTTAAGTAGGAGACTATTAAACTCTTTCAGGACATATCTTTCCTCAGATCTATTTTCAGCTAAAATTTGATGAATCAACCAAGACTTTTCTTTGGGGCAGTAGTAGAGCATACCAATTAGGTAAATATGGTTGTATTTCCTACTAAAGCCAGTAGTTTCTATATCAAAGAATAGTATTTTCCTGTCTTTGAAGATTTGATCTATTAGAGACTGATCAAAATCTATTTTATTAACTATATGTTTCAATATTATTCTCCTTTTATTTATATGATATAATAAAGTATATATATTTATTAAGATTATTTCAACAAGGAGGATAAGATGGACTTTAAATATGACAACAAGTTTAGTTCAGAGAGAAACCCTATTTTTGGGAGGAAGGGAATGGTTTCATCAACAGAACCAAAGGCATCCCAGGCAGGTTTAGAGGTTTTAAAGAGAGGTGGCAATGCTATAGATGCAGCTATAGCTACAGCAGCTTCCCTATCAGTATTGGATCCGACTTCCAATGGTCTAGGTGGAGATGCTTTTGCTATTATATATTTTGAGGGCAAGGTCTATGGAATAAATGGAAGTGGACCAGCAGCTAAAAATATATCTATTGAGGCCCTTAAGGCTAGAGGATTTGACAAGATACCTACCTATGGAATAATTCCTGTAAATGTACCAGGCCAAATATCTGTATGGTCAGAGATGATAGATAGGTTTGGTAAACTTTCCTTGAAGGAGGTTCTAAGGGACCCTATAGACTATATTAGGGAGGGCTTCCCTGTTTCCCCTCATATTGCCAGATGTTGGGATATAGCCTACAAGAGGCTAGAGAAAGATCTGGCTGGACCAGAATTTGATGAATGGTTTAAGGTTTACAGTAAGGATGGCAGGGCCTACAAGCCAGGAGAAATCTTTAGGTCTGAAGAAATGGCTAGAACTCTGGAAATAATAGGAAAGACCAATGGAGAAGATTTTTACAGGGGTCAACTAGCTAGGGAGCTTGTAGAACTTTCTAAATCCCTAGATGGCTACCTGGAGGAAGATGACCTAAGAGACTATAGGGCAGAGTGGGTAGAGCCCTTGAAGGTAAACTATAGGGGCTATGATATTTGGGAATTACCACCAAATACCCATGGTCTAGTGGTACTTATGGCCCTAAAGATATTTGAGAACTATAGGCCAGAGGAAATGAACCTAGAGTACTATCACAAGATGATAGAGTCTATGAAGTTTGCCTACAGAGATGGTTTAGAGTATATTACAGACTTTAAGGATCTAGATAGTAATATTGACTATCTTTTAAGTGAGGCCTATTTTGACTCTCAGTATGATAGGATAGGGGATCAGGCTCAATATCCTTCAGTGACTGCTCTTGACAATGGAGGTACAGTTTATTTTTCTACAGCTGATGAAGATGGAAATATGGTTAGTTTTATTCAGAGTAATTTTATGGACTTTGGATCTGGACTGGTTCTTCCAGGCAGGGGAGTTAACCTTCACAATAGGGGGATTACCTTTAGCCTAGACAGGACCAAGCACAACTGTCTTGAGCCTGGTAAAAAAACCTATCACACTATAATTCCAGGCTTTATGACCAAGGATGGTCAGGCTGTGGGACCTTTTGGCGTTATGGGCAAGTATATGCAACCACAGGGACATTTTCAGGTGGTTTCAAATCTTGTAGACTTTGGCTTAAATCCTCAGGAGGCCCTAGATAAGTACAGGTGGCAGTGGATAGAGGGTAAGCATGTAATGGTTGAAAAGGACTTTCCAGAGGACCTGGTTAAGGGGTTAAGAGATCTGGGTCATGATATAGAAGTAGTGGAAGATAGGGGGAGCTTTGGGAGGGGTCAGATAATCCTAAGGGGAGACCAGCACTATATTGGTGGTACTGAAAAGAGAGCAGATGGTTATATAGCACCATTTTAGGAGGGGTGAAATGGGTGAAGATTTGGAGTTAAGAGAGTTAAAGGAAGATATTGAAAAATTAAATCAACTTCAAGTGGAACTAATAGGGAATATGAGCAAGAAGAAGTTTATAGTGGACTATTTGGAACTTTATGAGGAGTATATGGCTGATGGTGGCTTCTTAGATTTTGGCAAGACCAGGGAGTCAGAGGAGGTTTACAGCATATATGCAAGTCTGGAGGACCTTTACAATAAGATCCTAAGTGGACAAGAGGATTATAGGTCTGAGATAGAAGCTAAGAGGGAGAGACTTTATAGTCTTTATAGTGGACTGACCAATTACTATGTTGAATTAATCTATATTCAAGATATGATAAATGACTATATTTTCAAGTTTAGAGAGGAAGAAATCAACCTAGGCTTTAGAATGGACTTGCAAAAAAATATAGTCCTATCTGAGTTGGAAGAGTATCTAAGGAAGCTTCCCAAGGATTCCTTGGAGTACAGGTACACAGTTACAACTATAGTCAAGCTTCTGCCCTTTAAGCTTAGTAAGTATAAGTTCTATGATCATGTAGGCAATCTTTTAAGCTACAGTCTTGGGGATACAAGCCCTGTCTATGTAGACTATACTCTTAAGAAGTATTCTAAGTTTCTAAGTGGTAGTATAAAAGAAGATTATGGTGTTTCTTTTGACACCTACTTTGTAGAAGTTGAGAAGCTTAGAAGAAGAGACTTTAAAAACCTTTCAAAAGAAGAACTAGAACTGGCCTATGGAGATACCAATAGCTTGATAAGGAAAATAGAAAACTATATGGATATTATTAGAAGGGTTGGAATTTCTATAAATAAGCTGATGGTTTTAAACATGGTTAAAAATGATTTAAAGATTAGTTTAGAGTCTAATGATGGTATTATATTGAGTGGAAGGAATAAGCAGTTAAAAGACTGTAAAAAGGCTATAAAAGACTATGAAAAGAAACTTTTGGATACGGTTTCTGATTTCCAGTCATATAATAGGGAACTGTATGAACTTGATGGGGATAACGAGGATTTTAAGGAACTTTTTAGGCAGAGTAGAAATATTCTTATGATTTATAATGATGTGGACTTTCTTGACTACCATATTCTGAACTTAGAGGATGATAGTGTTATAGATCCGTATGATCTAGAGTTAAGGCTAAGGGCTTTTATAGATTATATGAGTAGGGTTCTAGATTCCTGTGATACAGACGAGGGAAAGGTTAGGATGAGAAATCTTCTGTCCAACTTAAATCCTCCTTTTAGGGATCTAAATGAATTTTTCAACTACCTGAACTATTCCTTGGATAATAGGATTACTTCAGATAGTGAGTTAAATTTAATATTGATACTTTTAAATGAGTTAATAAAAAATAAGCTAAAGAATCTTCTTTAGCTTATTTTTCAAATGCAGATCTTATTCTTTCTGGATCCTTGGTAACTGATAGTAGGAGCATTAGCTTTATTCTGGCTTTTTGGCCTGGTAGGTTGCCGCCCAATATAGCTCCCAAATCTCTTAGGTGCTTACCTCCTCCTTCATAGCCATAGGTATCAAGAACTCTACCTGTTGGGCATCTTGAAACTATTACTAGGGGGATGTTTTTAGCCAGGGCTTTTTTTATACCGCCTAGCATACCTGGTGGTAGGTTACCACGTCCCAAAGCCTCTATAACCAGTCCCTTGTAACCAGAATCTACATAGTAATTTATTATGCTGTCATCCATTCCAGCTACAGCTTTAATAAGACCAACCTTATTCTCTACTTCATTAGTGTCAATAAATTCCCTTTTAACAATATCTCTATAGAAGAAGACTTCATCATTGTCCACTATGCCTAGGGGTCCAAATTCTGGAGACTTAAAGGTATCTAGGGATAGGGTATTGGTTTTGGTAACCTCTGCTGCAGCATTTACCATATTGTTCATAACTACTAGAACACCCTTGTTTTTAGCATTGTCAGAGACAGCTGTACAGATACCAGCAGATAGATTACTTGATCCATCATAGCCTAGTTCTGAGCTATTTCTCATGGCTCCAACTACTACTATAGGTTTGGAGCTATTGTTGGTAAGGTCCACTAGATAGGCAGTTTCCTCTAGGGTATCAGTACCATGAGTTAGGATAAGGCCATCTATGTCCTCTCTTCCTATTAATTCATTTATTAGCTGTGAAATTTCCATCATCATATCTGGTGTAATATGGGGGCTGGGTATATTTGAAAAGTTAAATTCTTCTATTTCTGCTATTTCATCTATATTTTTAACCATGTCCATAAGTTCATGGGAATTAAGGGCAGGTATTGCAGCCTTAAGATCCTTATCTACCTTCATAGAAATAGTACCACCTGTAAAAATTATAGCTACTTTTTTCTTCATATGTAATGTCCTCCTTTTATCTTATATTTTACCATAAAAATATAAAATAAAAAGGCTCCTAATATATTAGGAGCCTTTCATCCTCGACGGATGTAAATAAACCGTTCAAAAGGGGTATTGGGAATAGAGATCTTATTTTGAGGTTACCAGGGGGATAACCACATTGAAAGTATAACAAATATATTTAGGACTTGCAACTGTTTTTTAAAAAAAAGTTCAAAAAAATTTAAAAAAAATGAAAGATAGCAACTTTAATTATATTTAAAACTAATGTATAATGGGATGTAATGCCATGAAATGAAAGGGGAG
>JASLIL010000041.1 GCA_030152145.1 Tissierellales bacterium | reverse complement strand
TTTCATTTCGCCTACGAATTAATCCAATCAAGCATCGCCAAGGCTCATTTTCTTGGTAATTCTTAGCATAGCCGTCAAATCCTAGCCAAAGCAGATAACTCTTTGGGGATTTTTGACATGGGGCCTACATATTTTAATGCTTTGATCTTTTAACTTTAAACTTTCAACTATAAACTCTCAACTGATTTCAACTCTCCATGACCTACATATTTTATTTTTTAACTATTTTGATCTTCTAACTTTAAACTTTCAATTATCAACTCTCAAATATCAATTATCAACTGTTTTCATTTCGCTGACGAATTAATCCAATCAATCATCGCCAAGGCTCGATTTCTTGGTAATTCTTAGCATCTGACCTACATAATATTATAGTTCACTTCGTTCCTATAACATTTGTTAGGTCATTATTAACTTTCTTGGCGACCCCTATTCATAAAACTTATGGGCTTTTGCTATTGCATTAATATTCTTAATATTATAAACTATAGTCATACTCATAATTCTGCCTCTTCAATTATACCTATACATATAGAAGAGGCGATCATTCCATCAATCTAAAAATAGAGACCAACGGGGTCTCTATTTTTTATGGCCTGAAAACAAAAAAGAGCCTATAAATAGACTCTTAATTTATAACCTCTTGCCCCTATTTAGTTTTAAAATTTTCTTGGTTTTTGGGGGAAATATGAATATATTATTTTTATTTATACACTCTAAACACCTTACTATTATGATTCTTTATGTACTCTCTGGAATCATAAACTTTTGTGATATGGCTTATATCTCCTATATTAAACTTTAGTGGCTGTGCATCAAATATTGATTTACTTTGTCCTGGATAATAGGCTATTCTAAATTCATTTTGCCAACTATATTTATCTAACTTATTAAATGGACTTAAGGATTGGCTCTCACAATCAAATTTATAGTAATTAACAATATTTGCCTTAAACTCATTTATATTAATATCAAGAGTGTTTAACTTATAAGCCATTCTATAAAAAAATTCATCTTGGTTAGTAATTTCAATACAAGTATCTCCAAATTCCAACATTCTTTCATCTATCTCTTTTGCATTTAAATTATATAAACAAAATACCTTAATAAATTTAAAGCCTTCATCTATAAATTGAACATTGCCAACTAAATTCGCTCTTAACTCCGGATCAAAACCAGACATAAATTTATCTTTAGCAAAGTCTTTATTGTTTATAGTTTTAATACATCCCTCAAGAAAATCCCCTCTCCCAAAATCACCATATAGTTGTCTAAATCCATATATAGAATTAGCGTATATATCTCCACTAATAAATTTATCAGCCCATTTTCTATCTGTAAATTTTACTAACATGATACTCATCCCCCATTTAATCTACCTCTATTAATTTCCTATTAATCTTGTATAATCCCAATCTATAATTTTCTTTAATCCTTCATTTCTCTAAAAGAATCAAATATATCTATGAGTTTCCCAACCCCATTATCATCAACTATCTCAGATAAATTAAACTCATTTAATCTACAATGCTTTAATCCCCAATATTTATTAGAAATCTCTTCAGTTCTAGGCTCAATAAAAATATAACCATCCTTTTCTATATGATCAAAATCAGAGTTATAAAAATCTTTATTTATAGGATTAGTAAAGGCCCAAGAACTTGATAGGGATATACCTTTAGACCAGTTATTTATATCCTCATAAACAAATTGAGCTACTTTAATTTTAGGACTACCATAAAAACAAATATCAATTACATATATAGGACCATCACGCCAATCATTCTCATACATAAAAGAATCCTTTCTAAACTGATAAATCTTGACAATATCATTGAAAAGCCAACCATCCACATAGGCATCAGAACTATATCTTAAGAACTTTTCTCTACAAGGCTCATAGCCTTTATCCAAAGTCAACTTATCAACACTAACCAGTAGTTTTGCTACATTTTCATAGGTTTTTCTAACAACTTCAAAAGCATTTGAAATATTATCATCTAAATTCATAGTAATCTCCCCCCGATAAATATAGGTATTCTTGATCCATAAAATCATAGTTTAGTCTAAGTCTATAGTTATATGAAAACTCATAATGATAACTAACTACTTCAAGCTCCTTCTTAAGTTCAAAAGATTTAAACTTCTCAAAACCTCTTAATCTTAAAATTTCCAAAATATCTGCTAAGATCTGTTCCTCATAAGGATTATAATCTTGAGCCAAGTTCAATAATAACTCATAAACGGACTCCCAGCTTATGTAGGCAAATCCAACCTTTTCTAAAATATTAGGATTTGAAATTCTCTCTACAGCTCTTATCCCCTTCCCTATCATAGAAGCTGGAGCCAAAAAAATTAAAAAACCACTCTTAGAACCCCTCTTCTTATCTATTATCCTAAGCTCCCTTTCAAGCTGATCCTCACTTGAAAGTCCACTTAAATACTTTACCTCTACACCTATAAACAGGGAATCCAGGTCTATTTCAAGATCCAACTCCCCATCTTCTGTCATTCTCCAAAACTCAATCTTATCACCTATAAACTCTTCACTATGATCCTCCAATAAATCCAGGTAGGAAGGACCTCCATATTCCCATTTCTTCCCCTGATAAATCTTTGCCTCTCTAAGAACATGTAATAGTCCCTTTCTATAGGGCAGATACCTTAAAGCCCCGAAGAAACTACCAGTTAGTTTATCCTCACTCTTAGAAATCTCGCTAGCAAAATTTAACTTCCCCCTGATTTCTGAAATCAAACTTCCCCCTCCTTACTTTCCATCTACTATTTTACAAAAAGGGAGTCCTAAGACTCCCCCATTTAATCTATATCTATTAATTTCTTATCCAAAACAAAAGCTATATTCAAACTTTTAATCTCACCATCAAAATCTACTTTTCTTTAAAATTAAATACGAT
>JASLIL010000028.1 GCA_030152145.1 Tissierellales bacterium | reverse complement strand
ATAATATTTAATACATGTCTAATAAGAGAAAATGCTGAACTTAAGGTATATGGACAAGTAGGCTCCTTGAAGGCCATGAAAAAGGAAAAACCAGAGCTTTTAATAGCCCTATGTGGCTGCATGATGCAGGTAGAAAATAGTCGTGAATCTATTTTAAAGACCCATAGACATATAGATATTGTATTTGGTACCAAGAACATAGACAAGTTACCTCAACTAATCGAAAAGACCAAATACACCAATGATACAGTAGTAGATATTATAGAGGATGATTATGAAATTATTGAAGATATAGGAGCTAATAGGCTTTATGACTTTAAAGGCTCTGTAAATATTATGTATGGTTGTAATAACTTCTGTACCTATTGTGTAGTACCCTATGCAAGAGGAAGGGAAAAAAGTAGAGAACCAGAACATATACTGGAAGAAGTTAGGGATATGGCCAGGGCTGGATATAAGGAAATTACGCTTCTAGGTCAAAATGTTAACTCCTATGGAAAAACCTTTGATAGTGACTATAATTTCCCTAAATTACTATTAGATATAGATAAGATAGCTGGTATTGAAAGAATAAGGTTCATGACCTCTCATCCAAGAGATTTGTCAGATGAGCTAATTGAAGCTATGGCTAGTTCTAAAAAAATATGTAACCATATACATCTTCCAGTTCAATCTGGCAGTTCTAGGATTCTTAAAGAGATGAATAGACACTATGACCGTGAAAAATATGTGTCCCTAGTTAAGAAACTAAGAGAGGCCAATCCAGGTATTGCTATTAGTACAGATATTATAGTTGGTTTCCCAGGAGAAACTGAGGAAGATTTTGAAGAGACCCTAAGCCTGGTTAGGGAAATCCAATACGATGCAGCATTTTGCTTTATCTACTCTGTTAGGGAGGGAACTAAGGCTGCAAATATGGAGGATCAGATTCCCGAGACTGTAAAACATGAAAGATTCCAAAGGCTACTAGACACAATCTATCCAATATTTCATAAGAAAAATGAGGAGTCTATTGGTAAGGTAGTTGAGGTCCTAGTTGAAAGTGTAAGCAAAAATAATGACCAGGTGCTAACTGGTAGAAGTGATGACTTTAAACTTGTTCACTTTCCTGGAGACCCTTCCCTAATCGGACAAATAGTAAAGGTTAAAGTTAATAGCTGTACAAGCTTTACCCTATCTGGAACTTTAGTGTAATGGAGGTTTTAAATTGAAAAATATGACACCAATGATGCAACAATACCTAGAAATTAAAAAAAATCATGAGGATGCTATATTGTTCTTTCGTTTAGGTGATTTTTACGAAATGTTTTTTGATGATGCTATCTTAGCTTCAAGGGAGCTGGAAATAGCCTTAACCGCTAGATCAACAGGCTCAAATGAAAAAACTGACATGTGTGGAGTTCCCTATCATGTGGCTGATGTTTATATTGCAAAGCTTGTGGAGAAAGGCTATAAGGTTGCTATATGCGAACAGGTTGAGGACCCTAAGGATGCTAAGGGAATAGTTAAGCGAGAGGTTATAAGAGTAGTTACGCCAGGTACCATCTTAGATACTAATGTCTTGGAAGATAAGTCTAATAATTACCTGGCCAGTATCTACTATGATGAAAAATCCTTGGGTTTTAGCTATGTAGATATGTCTACTGGTGAAATAAATGGAACAGAGCTTAAGGGACATAAGGATGATCTTTTAAACTTTATAGTGGATGAATTAGCCAGGATCAATCCTTCTGAAATCCTAATAGACCCAAAACTTCAGAAGAATAAAAGAGTAATGACTATAGTTGAAAACAGGTTAAATCCTTTTGTAAATCTCTATAAAATAGATAGGGAGGCAAAACCAAATGATCTTATAAGAAGACATTTTAAAAAGGAGCTCGCTTCTTTAAAATATAAGGATAGTCTACAATATTCAGTTTATGTACTTCTGGATTATTTATATAATACTCAACATGCTAACCTAGACTATCTATCAGATTTTAATTATTACAATAGCAATGAATATATGCTACTAGATATAAATACTATCAGCAATCTAGAGATAAAAGAAACCATTCTAAATAGGGAGAAACGCGGAAGTTTACTTTATACCCTAGATAAAACTGAAACAGCTATGGGGGGAAGACTACTTAAAAAATGGGTGGAAAAACCTCTGGTAGATATTAATAGAATAAAGAAGAGGCAGGATATAATAGCAGATCTATTTGACGACTTAATCCTGTCAGGAGAAGTAGATGAGATTTTAAAGGGCATCTATGATTTAGAGAGATTAATAGGAAAAATATCCTATGGTAATTGTAATGCCAGAGATTTAATTTCCTTTAAAAATTCTATAGCTGATCTTGAGAATTTGAAAAATATGATTTTAAGGTCTAATAAACTTAGTATTACAGATCTAGTAAGGGATATGGACCCCTTGGTAGATATATATGACTTAATTGATAGATCTATAAATGAAGAGGCACCTATAACCCTAAGAGAGGGTAACTTAATCCAAGTTGGCTTTAACCAAGAGCTAGATAAGCTTAGGAAGGGAAGTATTGAGGGACAAAAGTGGATAGCTGACCTTGAGCTTAGGGAAAAAGAGGCTAGCAAAATTAAAAATCTAAAAATTGGTTTCAATAAGAAATCTGGATATTTCTTTGAAGTAACCAAGGCAAATGTGTCCCTAGTTCCTGATTACTTTGTTAGAACTCAAACTTTAAAAAATGCAGAGAGATATTATACCTCTGAACTAAAAGATATTGAAAGAACTATTCTAGGGTCACAGGATAGATCTGTGGACTTTGAATATCAGCTTTTCCAAGAAGTTAGGAAAAACATTGAGAAGGAAGCTTTAAGAATACAAAAAACAAGCCATATAATAGCCTCCCTAGATGCCTTAAATTCCTTGGCAAAGGTAGCCTATAACAATAACTACTCCAGACCAGACCTTAATATTGAAGGTGTTTTAGATATTAGGCAGGGTAGACACCCAGTAGTGGAGAAGAATGTCCCTAATGCCGGTTTTATAGCTAATGATACCTTTTTAAATAACCAAGAGGATCTTATAAAAATAATAACTGGACCTAATATGTCTGGTAAGTCAACCTATATGAGACAGGTTGCCATAATTATATTAATGGCCCAAATCGGATCCTTTGTACCCTGTGATTATGCTAATATATCTGTTGTAGATAAGATTTTTACAAGAATAGGAGCATCAGATAATCTTTATCAGGGTGAAAGTACATTTATGGTTGAAATGAATGAAGTAGCTAATATTGTCAATAATGCCAGCTCACAAAGCTTTATAATACTAGATGAGGTTGGACGAGGTACTTCCACCTATGATGGTTTAAGTATCGCTTGGGCTCTGATAGAGTATCTTTCCTCTGTTATAAAAGCTAAGACCTTATTTGCAACCCACTACCATGAGTTAACAGATCTGGAGAAGTCTACAAGTAACATAAAGAACCTTACTATAGCAGTTGAGGAAACTGAAGATGGAATTAATTTTTTAAGAAAGATAATCAAGGGTTCAACAGATCAAAGCTATGGTATAGAAGTAGCTAAAATTGCTGGCTTGAATCCAAGCATTATAAATAGGGCAAAAAATATTCTAGCTACCATTGAATCAGAAAGGGATACTAACCTTGACCTTAAGGCTATTGATAGCAGTGATCTTGACTTTGAAAGGGAAGAGCTTAGTCAAAGAAGGAATGAAGCCCTAGATAGTATTTTAAATAAAATCCAAGAAATAGATATTCAAGATACAACTCCCCTGGAAGCCATAAATAAACTTTATGAGATTAAAAGCTACGTGGATAATATAAAGGATGATCTAAATGAATAGAATCAAACTATTAGACAATGAAACAGTTAAGCAAATAGCAGCTGGAGAGGTTATAGATTCTCCATCTGCTGTTATTAAGGAACTTATAGAGAACTCAATGGATGCTGAGGCCAAAAATATTACTGTTGAAATAAAAAATGGTGGTAAATCCTATATTAGGATAACTGATGATGGACTAGGTATTAATAGTGAAGATATAGCTATAGCCTTTAAAAGACATTCTACAAGTAAATTAAAGAAGGCTGATGACTTATACAACATAGGGTCTTTTGGATTTAGGGGAGAGGCCCTGGCTAGCATTGCCGCAGTTTCAAAGGTGGAACTTATAACTAAGACAAGGGATGAGGATGGTAGTCAGACCTTTCTTGAAAATGCTGATATAGTAAAGACCATTAAAGCTGCCTGTCCCAATGGAACAACCATAATAATTGAAGATATTTTTTATAATCTACCAGTGAGAAGAAACTTTTTAAAAAGTGATAATATTGAGTCCAATAAGATTACTGATATAGTCACTAACCTGGCCCTGGGAAATCCATCTATTTCCTTTAAATATATTAAGGATGGGAAGGTTATATTCAAAAGCCCTGGTAATTCAGAGCTACTAGATACTATATACACTATATTAGGTAGGGAGTTTAGATCTAATCTAATAGAAGTTGACTATAAGGATGAACTTATTGGAGTAAAGGGATATATATCCAACAACTCTTTTTATCGTTCTAATAGAAACCATCAATATCTTTATGTAAATAAAAGGTATATTAAAAATGACTCTATAAGATCTACTATAGAAAGTATCTACAGATCAATAATTCCAATAAATAGATTTCCTATATATCTACTATTTATAGAAATAAGACCTGACTATATAGATGTTAATATCCATCCTACTAAACAGGAGATTAAATTTATAAACGAAAACAAGGTTTATAATTCTATAATAAATTGTATCAGCCCTATTTTAAATGAATCTCTAGAAGTATATAAACCTGAGACAAAGAAGGAGACTAGCCCTAGTAAGGAAGAACTACCTAGGCTTTATGAAACTACCTTCTTTAAGGATAAGAAAACTGAAGAAGCTGATAGGATAAAAGAAAGCAGCCTAATAGAGCCAGTGTCTAGAAAGCCCTTAATAAAACCAGCCAGGGAAGTTCCTTTAGAAAGTCTTTCTAAAGATCTACCTGATCTTGAAGATAATCATTTTCAAGAGGTCAATCCTATAGAAGATGGGGAAAACTTAAGTAATATTAAGCTCTCTATTAGTCCAGATCAGGAGAAGAGGAGTAAGTCTATTGATATTTTGAAAAATATAAATTTATTGGGTGTTGTTTTTGACACCTATATAGTGGCAGAAGATAGACTTTCTGATAATATGGTTTTAATAGACCAACATGCTGCCCACGAGAGGATTATGTATGAAAAACTAGTTGAAGAGTATAATTCTGAAAATGTACCTATGCAGCTCTTAATGACTCCGGAAGTTATAGAGCTTAGCCATGGTGAAATGGAAGTTTTCACAGATAATATAGACCTTTTTAGAAAAATTGGTTTTGATTTAGATATATTTGGGGAATCTAGCCTTATTATAAGGGGAGTTCCTCTAGTCTTTGGAAATCCAGAGGTGAAAAAGCTATTTTATGAAATCTTAGATAATCTACATTTGAATATTAGATCACCATATGAAGTAAAGATAGAAAAAATAATGAAGCTTTCCTGTACCAAGGCTATAAAAAGTGGAGATTCCATATCAAAACTGGAAATCAAGGAGCTTATAGACCTTTTAATGGCTAGTAAGTTACCCTATACCTGTCCTCATGGTAGACCCACTGTTATTGTCCTTGATAGAAAGGATATTGAAAAACTTTTTAAGAGAATTATGTAGGAGGTTTAGATTTGGAGAAAGAAAAAATTCTTATAATAACTGGTCCAACAGCTGTAGGTAAAACTGATTTATCTATAGATTTGGCAAAAAGATTTAAGGGTGAGGTTATATCTGCTGACTCTATGCAAATATATAAGGGCATGGATATAGGTACTGCTAAGGTTAGAGAAGAAGAAATGCAGGGTATTCCCCATCATTTAATTGATATAGTAGAACCTAATGTAGAATATACCGTTTCAGATTTTAAGTCTGATGCTAGTGGAATAATTAGTGACTTAAATAAAAAGGGAAGCCTTCCCATAGTAGTAGGAGGGACAGGCCTATATATAAATTCCCTGATCTATAACCTGAATTTTACCAGGGTGGAAGCTAATCAAGAAATTAGGGATAAATATGAAGACTATGCCTTAAACTTTGGCAATGATGCCTTACATGATAAGCTTAAGAGGTTAGACCCTAAGTCAGCTGAAAAACTACACCCAAATGATGTAAAAAGAGTTGTCAGAGCCCTAGAAATCTACGATCTTACTGGTAGGCCAATGTCTGAAACCAGCCCTAATTTTAGGGAAAAAAATAATAAGTATGACTTCTACCTACTAGGACTCTATAGGAATAGGAAAAAACTCTATGAAAGAATAGACTACAGAGTGGACCTAATGATTGAAGCTGGACTTATTGAAGAAGTAGAAGGGCTTCTATCTATGGGATATGATGAAGACTTGGTTTCTATGGCTGCAATAGGGTATAAGGAAGTTGTAGACTATATAAAGTCTAGGACAAGTTATGAAACAATGCTGGAAACATTAAAAAGAAATAGCAGAAGGTATGCTAAAAGACAGTTAACTTGGTTTAGAAGAGAAGAAGATGTTCATTGGGTTGATGTAGAAGACTTCAATCAGCTTGAACTAATAGATGATATAGAAAAAAACTTAAAACTATAATATAAATGCCTTTAGTTTCTACTCAAGGCATTTTCTATATATGGTCTATAGAGTTTCTCTATATTGGAGTTTTGGTCTATAAAGTGTTATAATAATGAATAGTTTAATTAGAAAAGAAGGGAAAATATGTTTAAAGAAATCGAGTATCAAGAACTTATAAATGAAGATCTTTCAAATTCTATCTTCATAGATGTAAGAAGTCCAAAGGAATTTGAGAAGGATACCATTCCAAATGCTATCAATATACCGATACTAGACAATGAGGAGAGAATTAGCGTAGGATCTACCTATAAAAATGTAAGTACAGAAGAAGCTAGGATTTTAGGTATAGAAATAGTTTCAAAAAAACTTCCAAGATTTTATGAGGAAATTACCAGCCTAAAAAAAGACTATAAAAACCTAATCTTTTTCTGCTCTAGAGGTGGTTATAGAAGCAGCTCTATTGTAGCCCTATTACAGAGCTTAGGCCATAAAAATATTTGGAAATTAAAGGGTGGTTACAAGGATTATAGGGCCTATGTAAGAAACCACCTAGAGGAAGAGCTTAAGGATCTAAGTTTTATAACTCTTTATGGAAATACAGGTTCAGGGAAAACTCTTATCCTAGAGGAGCTTAGAAAAAGAGGTATGGATGTAATAGATCTAGAAGGAGCTGCTAATCACAGAGGTTCAATGCTTGGAGGAGTAGGCCTGGCGGAACAGAACAGTCAGAAAAAATTCGAGTCCATAATATTTGATAAGCTTAGAAATAGGAAGACCAACTATATATTTATAGAAGGAGAGAGTAGGAAAATTGGTAAAATAATAATACCAGAAGCTCTTTTTAAAGCCTTTAAACACGAGGGTACAGCTATTAAAATAAATACTTCAATAGAGGATAGGTTAGATATTATTTTGGCGGAATATATAAATGGCCACAACGAAGATATTATAGAATCACTTGAGCATTTTAGAGATTTCCTGGGCAATGACAAGGTTGATGAATATATAGACAATGTAAATTCAAATAACTTTAGATTTGTAGCTAGGGACCTAATGATTAACTACTATGATCCTATGTACGAAAAAAATAACAATATATACTATAAGGAATTCTTTAACAGCAGCATAGAGGAAACAGCTTCAGACCTTATAGAATGGCTAGAAATAGAGAAAGAAGAAAGTGGTTTACAAATTTAGATTATGTAAACCACTTTCTTTATATTTTCCTATGAACATGTTTGACTATACCAAGTATCTTAACATTATCTGTTATTATAGGATCCATGGCTGCATTTTCAGGTTGAAGCCTAATTAGATCTTTTTCCTTAAAGTATCTTTTCACTGTAGCTTCATCGTCTATCAGGGCCACAACTATATCCCCGTTCTTAGCTGTGCTTTGTTTTTTAACCATTATATAGTCCCCATCTAAAATCCCAGCTTCTATCATACTTTCTCCCCTAACTCTAAGTATATAGTCAGAGTCAGATACTAAGGCTATAGGTAGCCTATAATTTTCTTGAATATTTTCATAGGCCAGAACTGGATTGCCTGCAGTTATTTCACCTACTAAAGGAATGATCCTATACTCAGTGTCTAGGTCTATAGAACTATCTACAAGCTCTATAGCTCTTGGTTTTGTTGCATCTTTACGTATATAGCCAAATTTTTCTAATTCCCCCATGTGTTTGTGGACAGTAGATGTAGATTTAAGATTTGTCCCCTCACAAATCTCCCTTATTGACGGTGGGTAACCATTGCTATTGATATATGATTCAATAAACTTCAAGATGCTGATTTGCTTTTCATTTAATTCTTCATACATACTATTTATCACCTCTTAATTAATATCTATATCATTTAGTGGATTACTATCAACAACACTTTTAAGTTGTTCAGACTCTACGTGGGTGTAGATCTGTGTAGTAGATACACTAGTGTGTCCTAATAGTTGCTGTAAACTTATTAAGTCTGCTCCATTTTGGTAGAGCAGGGTAGCCATTGTGTGTCTTAGCTTGTGTGGGCTTAACTTTTCCTTATTTAAGCCAGAATTTTTATTAATAACATCTATTATATTCTGAATTGACCTGGTACTCAATCTGTTTCCTTTTTGAGACAGGAAAAGTGCATCCCTATCTTCTGGCTTTACATTCTTGATTTTAGGCCTTTCCTTTTGAATATAGTCATCTATTGACTGTCTAGTTATGCTATTAATATAAACTAATCTCTCTTTATTCCCCTTACCTATAATGGAAATACTGTTTTGCCTAATATCTGAAATATTGATTCCTGCTAACTCAGATACCCTGACGCCACAGTTTAAAAATATAGTAAGGATACACCTATCTCTATAGTAGTGAGTTTCTTTTATGCCACTATAGAGAATTTTAATCTCTTCTATATTTAGATAAATAGGATTCCTCTTATTTATCTTTGGTGATTCTAGCTCTTCAGCAGGATTTTCATCTATAAGCTTCTTTTTTTTATGTAAATAGCTAAAAAAAGCCTTTAGACTTGCTACTTTCCTGGCTTTTGCATGAGAGCCATTGCCCCTATAGTCCTGGCAGTATTCTAAAAAAGCATACATATCTTCTAAGGATATATTTTTTATATCAAGGTCTTTAATTGACACATTATCGATTTGATCATAATCCAAGCCATCTTCATAGACCTTTAAAAATCTAAAAAAAAGCTCTAAATCATACTTATACTCACGTTTAGTCATAGGGGACATACCCTGTACAACTGTTAAATAAGTTAGGAAATTTTCTATATGTTTATTTCTCATATTTACCTCCTTAAACTATTATATCATAAAAGAACATAAGTTTAGTATACTAGAGTTTAAATCTTAGTCAAAGAGGAGAAGATTATATTTTCACATAAAAAAACCAGGTTATAAACCTGGTTTAAGCTACTTTTTTAATCCATTTTCTAGACCTTAATCTTGAGAATTCAAATAGTATTTTTATTAATTCTTCTGAAATTATTATAAGGAATACATATTCTAAAGACCAGTTTAGTTTTGCTGCTACATATCCAAAAGGAATGGCATAGCAGAAGACAGTACCTAGCTGAACTAGCATAGAATAAAGAGTGTCTCCTCCGCCCCTAAAGACACCTACGATCATTAGAAGGTTAAAGAATCTAAGTGGTGCAAATATAGCCATAATTTTAATTACATTTATAGTAGTTAGGGCTGTATCTGAATCTATGTTGAATATACCTACAATATTAGGTGAAGCCAACCAAAGCAATCCACCTATAAAAATTCCTACTATAGGGGCTAGTGCTCCTAGCTTCATAGCATATTCTATGGCCTTATCTTCCTTGTCAGCACCAATTTGATTTCCTACTATTATGGCTGCTGCATTGGCAAGACCAAGAGAGAGAACCATAAATAAATTGTTTACAGTTGTAGCTATCTGCATACTTGCTACAGCTTTTATACCAACCTTAGCGTATATATAGGAATATAGGGTATTACCTATAGCCCAAAGTATTTCATTAACAATAACAGCTGTTGAAGTTTTAAAGAAGGTTGATACTAGAAGTCTATTAATATTAAAGATCTTAGACCAGTCTAGGCTTAAATTTTTACTAAGCTTTTTCATGTAGAACATTATTATCAAAAACTCCACTAATCTAGCTATAGCGGTTGCTATGGCAGCTCCCTTTACTCCTAAAACAGGAGCTCCTAAATTACCAAATATTAAAACCCAGTTTAAAAAGGCATTTACAAATACCCCTATTAAACTAGCAAACATTGGCGGGTTAGCTTCATTAACACATCTTAATGCCGTTGAAAAGTTAAGTCCTATCCCTGTAAGTATAAAGGTGAGGGATATTACCTTTAAGTATTCCACCCCAAGAGATATAACTGTTTGATTGTCTGTGAAAAAACCTATGATTTTTTCTGGTATCAGTAGTCCAAAAATTGTAAATATTATAGAAGTTATAATACTTGTGATCAAACCTATACCTATAACCTTATAGATACTATTTTTATCGTTGGTTCCCCAGTACTGTGATATGAAAATACTTGTGCCTGCATTTACTCCAGATAGGGTTAACATAAATATAAAAAAGTATTGATTAACCAAACCAACTGCTGCTATAGCATTTTCTCCTAATTCTCCTATCATAAGGTTATCAATCATATTTAAAGAATTACTTATAAGATTTTGAAGTGTTATTGGTATTACCAACATAAGTAATATTTTAATAAATGCCTTATCCATTTTAAATTTCTTTTCCGTCACCTAATTACCTCCCATATATAATGTATAATAAAAAAATAATAAAAAAAGCAAATGGGTAGTCTTGCCGCCCATCTGCTTTAAAATAACATTATTTATTATAACATGTTTATGAAAATAATCAAGCTTATTTTACTATAATCAAATCTTTACTTGATTTAGTTAACCTTTCATATCCCTCTCTTGTAACTAGAATACTGTCTTCTATTCTAACACCGCCCCAACCCGGAATATAAAGTCCAGGTTCTACTGTTATAATACAGTTTTCCTCTATTGTATAACCGCCTTTTTGACTTATAAAGGGAGCTTCATGAAGATCAAGACCTATTCCATGACCTATGCCAGGGTAGTAGTACTGAATACGATCCTTAAGAACCTCCCTAACAGCTTGGTCTGGTAGATCTGAAGTAACTAATGGTTTTATAGAGTCCATACCTTTTTGCTGGGCTTCCTTTACTAACCTATAAACCTCCATTTGTTCTTGGCTGGCCTGTCCCATAACTATAGTTCTTGTCATATCGGAAGTATATCCATCAACCATGGCGCCAAAGTCCATTGTAACAAAATCTCCAGCCTCTATAAGCTTATTAGTAGGCTTACCATGGGGGAGGGAGGTTTTGCTGCCTGATATTAAGATAGTGTCAAAGCCCATACCATCAGCTCCTGCCATTTTAACTATATATTCAAGCTTGGCAGCAACTTGGTTTTCTGTCATTCCAATCTCTATATACTTAAGTATTTCTTCAAAAGCATGGTCTGTTATTTCAGATGCCTTTCTTATTTTTTCAATTTCTTCTGGAGTTTTAACATATCTTAATTCTTCAACTATTCCTTCTTTTCCTACTAACTTTACAGAGCTTCCCTTAAAAGAGGTCTCCATTGCTTGAAAGTCAGCGTAACTTGTCCAATGTTTTTCAAAGCCTAACTTGTCTAAGTCTAACTTTGCGACCAAATCTGCTAGAGCCTGGATCATACTATTAGACTCTTTTTGCCAGTTTATAAAATTAAAGTCTAGGCCCTTAGCCTGCTTTTCTGCCAGTTCTATAAACCTACCATCTGTAATAAAATAGTTACCCTTATTGGTTAGAAGTAGGCAGGCTGCTTCATCCTTGTAATTACTTAAGTATTTAACATTTGCTTCTTTTGTAACAAGTAGGCCTGAAAGACCTTCTTCTTTTATAAGCTTTAAAGCCTTATTAAGTTTTTCCATACTAATCACTCCTTTATTGAGTTATTTTATTTATGTGAATATTTTTTATCTAAACCAAGCTATAAGTGGTTCTATACCCATTTATTTAAGATATTAACGGAATTTATTTCACCACCATAAAATCAAATCTTGGAAATATTTGACTTATGTATGCTTATATATTAAAATGGGGATATAATTTGATAGATATAAAACTAACAAATTATATACTAAAATTTAATAAGGAGGTATTTTATGGATTATTTAGAAATTGCAAATCATCCTATAATGTGGTTTGCTGTGCTACTTAACGTCTCTGTTGTAGTTGTTCAATCTGTATTATTTGTAAAGAAATCACGCTCTACAGGTGAGAAGCTTGGACTTAGCAAAGAACAAATGAACGCAGCTCTGCAATCAAGTGCTATTTCATCTATTGGACCATCATTCGTTATTTTAATTGGACTTATTTCACTTATGAAGACCATCGGTTCACCAATGGCTTGGATGAGATTGACGCTTATAGGATCTATGTCCCATGAGCTTATGGGTGTAGGTTTTGCAGCAGATGCCATGGGTACAAAAGTAGGGGAGCCTGGATTTACTAAGGAAGTATTTGCTGTTGCCCTATGGGTTAGTGCTACAGGAGCTGTTTGTTGGCCGCTATTTACTGGACTTTTCACTCATAAGATCAGCAACATAAGAGAGAAGGTTACAGGCGGAAATGAAGAACTTCTAGCTATAGTATCTACAGCAGCATCCTTAGGTGCTTTTGCTTATCTAGTATCTGACAGCTTGGTAGCTGAAGACTTGACAAACTTCTTAAACCCTTATGCTATATCATGTTTATTTGGTGCAGCCATAATGTACATATTAATGGCTATCAACAAGAAGCTAGATAAAAACTGGATTAATGTGTGGAGTTTAACTATAGCCATGTTTGGTAGTATGTTCCTCACAATGTTAGTAACTCAATAAAATAGGAGGTTTTAAAATGAACGATAAGAATAAAGATGCTTTCCAAAATGACTATATTCCATTTATAGTTAAATGGGGTAGTCGTACAAACGTATTAGGAGCAATATTATCATTCTTACCACCAATATTAGTATTGTTGGTTTTTAAAATAAAAGCTCCTCTACCAGCGGTTATACAGGCTACTGTAATGCAACTTTCAGCTAGTTTTGCTTACTACTTTGTTGACCCAATTGCCTTTTTCCCTATATTAGGGTTGGCAGGTACGTACATGGCATTCTTAACAGGTAATGTATCTAATCTTAGACTACCTTGTGCTACAAGTGCACTTAAGGCAGCAGGAGTAGAGGCTGGAACAGAAGAAGCTACCATAATATCAACTCTAGGTATTGCATCATCAATAGTTGTTAATACAGCTATGCTAACACTAGGTGTCATTTTAGGAGATAGGTTGTTTGGATTATTACCGCAATCTATAAATGATGCATTGAATTTTTTAGTACCAGCTATATTTGGAGCTGTCTTTGCACAGTTAAGTTTTGAAACTCCAAAAATTGGTGCTATAACCATAGTTATATCTGTAGTTATGACGTTCTTATTAAGACTGGGGGTTTTCAACTTCCTGGGAGATGGACCATCATATGTAGTATCACTAACTACAATATTTGGATCAATATTTATTTGTAAGAAGTTATATGAAAAAGGAAAGTTAACAGTTTAAAATTAAAGTTAATCTACATCTCTTTATTGGATATTTACCTTAAAGTAAATTGAGAATAGAGGGATGTTTTTTTATGCCTAAATCAAGATCCTATAAGAAGTTTAAAATTAAAGTAGACCATCTATAGAAAAATCTTATCTATAGCCTTCGAAAGAAATCTTACCCAGAAGTACCTAAATTAAAGCAGCATAAAATTTATTTTGCCCGTAGCTAGATTAAAACCCAGACCAGATCTTCTTAAGTTTAAAAGTGGAATATAAATTTTTATAAGCATGACAGACTTTTGAAGTTTTCTAAAATCCAAACAAAGGAATTGTATAATTCGATTTAAAGGTCAGGGAGTATAGATCAGATAAAAAAGTTACTGGTGAGGGGTCTTTAGCTAATTATTTCAAAGATATGAGGCTCAAAAACTTAAAGCAAAAGCTTAAAATACGAAAAACTATAAGAGTCGATTTATAGCTCATATAAGAAGAGAATGGATTCGGCCTATGTAATTGTATTGACAACAATAACAAAGAGGCTAGGAAAGTATTTTAAGAGCTCATTTTCTCGAAACATAGATCTTTAAACTTATTTTCTGAACGGATTCTAAAAATAAAAAGATAGATAACTGCACAAAATTATTATTTTGTGCAGTTATTGTAAAAGCTTTTATTTTTTCTTATTTTCTCTTAGATTTTACCTTTAGTCGCTAGTTATACTATTACTAGAGTTTTGTTTCTTCTTTTTTCCATAGGTCCAGAATATCTAGACCTATGGTGTAGATATTTAGATCCAATCTGTTTTTCCCTAAAAAACCTCATATTAATCCTCATGCATTAATATGAATAACAGACTTATAAATTTACATTCATACACCTACATGGTATCTATGTAAATTTTATAATTATTTTATTTTTTTCATATTCTAAAATCGGAGTTTTTCCTTGGACCTCTTCCAGAAAGTTGTCTTCCAATTTTATTTTCAGTATATCTCCATTTAGTTTTGCTGCTGGATCTTGGTTCAGAATAAAATACTCATAGGCCTGGTTCTTTACAGAGTAACCCAACTTCTTCATATATCTTTCTAACTCCTCTATATCCACAATACTAAGATCTCCCACATAGATAGATTTATTTATAGACAAATCCTCTATATAGCCAGCATACTTTATAGCAACTTCTTCCTTGTGTGAATTATCTATTTCCAACAAAAACAATCCTCCTTTACGAAATTTTATTATGTTAACCATAACATTCCATAGATAGAAAAAGGAGATGATAAAAAATCATCTCCTTTCAGCTTCTAATTATGCTAATGCCTTTTCTAATCTATCTAAACCTTCTACAATATTTTCCATTGATGTTGCATATGATAATCTTACATAGTTATCTACTCCGAACCCAGCTCCTGGTATAACTGCAATCTTAGCTTCATCTAGTAAGTATTTTGCAAATGAAACTGAATCTTCCACCTTATATCCTTTTATAGTAGTGCCTAAAACCTTCTCGATATTTACCATTATATAGAAGGCTCCCTTAGGCTTCAGACATGATACCTTATCTATGCTATTGATTTTTTCAACCATATAGTCTCTTCTTTTAA
Organism: Tissierellales bacterium; assembly: GCA_030152145.1. GTDB lineage: Bacteria > Bacillota > Clostridia > Tissierellales > JASKZW01 > JASLIL01. The sequence continues at coordinate 4,619 of JASLIL010000028.1, read as the reverse complement.
TAAATTCTCCTCTCATCTCAGCTATAGCTGACTGATCTCCTCTAAGACCTTCAACACTAGCATATTGTGAGATAGAACAAGGGTTTGAAGTTGTATGGCTTTGCATATTGCTCATGATCTTCGCTATATCCTTATTAGCTGCCACATAGCCTATTCTCCATCCAGTCATAGCATAAGCTTTTGACATTCCATTAACAACAACTGTTCTTTCCTTTATTTCTTCTCCTAAAGATGCAATGCTTACATGTTCTCCCTCATATACAAGTTTCTCATAAATTTCATCTGAAATTACATATAGGTCATTTTGAACAACCCAATCAGCTATTTCCTGTAATTCCTCTTTTGTATATATGCTACCAGTTGGATTACTTGGAGAGTTTAGGATTATAGCCTTAGTTTTATCAGTTAGGGCCTTGTTTAAATCTTCTATAGTAACCTTAAACTCATTTTCTTCCTTAGTATCTATTAGTACAGGCACACCACCTGAAACTTTTATAAGCTCAGTATAACTAACCCAAAAAGGCTTCATAACTATAACTTCTTCACCTTCATTTAATATAGCCATTAAAGAGTTGAATAATGAGTGCTTAGCACCACTTGATACCACTATGTTTTCTATAGTATAGTCAAGATTGTTATCTCTTTTAAACTTCTCGCAAATAGCTTCTTTTAGGTCCTTAATACCTGAAGCTGGAGTGTATCTAGTTAAGCCTTCTTCAATAGCTCTTATTCCTTCCTTTTGAATGTTCTTAGGTGTGTTAAAATCTGGTTCACCAGCTCCAAAACTTACTACATCAATTCCTGCTGCCTTCATTTCTTTTGCCTTTGCTGTTATAGCTAAAGTTACTGACGGAGATATTGCTAGTCCTTTTTTTGATAATTCTTTTGCCATTATGTAATCCCTCCATAAAAAAATTTAGTTAAATTAAAATTCTACATTATATATATCTTTTAAAACATTTCCAACTATTGTCATAGAATCTTCAAAGACAGATCTATTGTTGAGAACCAAGACCTTATAGTGCTCCATCCCTAGATCTGTTAGCCTATATCTTCTAATAGACCTCTTGTCTGGTTCATCCCACCAGCCAACTATATATCCATTACTCTCCAATTCCCTAAGCAACGGATATACCATTCCTGGACTAGGCTCCCACTTATAGTCTAGCCTAGCCTTAATCTCATCTATAATTTCATTACCATAGTAGCTCTTTTCCCTTAAAAGATGTAGTATATACAACTTAACAAAGGAAGTGGTGCTTATGGTTGATGGAAACTGTCTATTTCTCGATTTAGCCAAAAAAATCACTCCTGTTTATATCAACATATATATTACCAACCTTATGAATGTCATGCTTGCTATGAAAATCAGAACCTCCAGTAACCAGAAGTTTGTACTCAAAAGCTTTTCTAAGTAAGATTTCTTCTATACCAAGATTAGATGGGTGATAAACCTCTATACCATCTACTCTTTTTAAGATTTCTGAATCTAGCCATATGGATCGATCTAGTTCCCCTGGATGGGCCAGTACCGAAGTTCCTCCCACCATAGATACTATATCTAAAAGCTCTTGAAATTCATAAGTTTTCTTTCTAACATTAAAAATACTACCCTTATATAGATACTTCTTAAAGGCATCCTTCCTGGACCTACAATAGCCCTCATCTACTAGGGCATCAGCTATATGAGGCAGCCCCACATTTTTAATTTCTTCTATATTTAAGTTTATACCAATACCATTTGAATTTAATCTACTAACGATCTCTCTTGCCCTAAGGACCCTATCCTTTTTTAAGTCAGATAAGTAATCAGACAAAAGGTCTAGTTTACTAAAATTATAAGCCAACAAGTGAAGCTCACATTCTTTATAGTAGCTAGTAAGTTCCACCCCTCTTATAATTTCCAAATTATTAAAATCATCTTTATTTTCAAAATTCTCTAAATAGTAGCATGCATCTACATTATCATGGTCTGTTATAGATATAAGATCTAGCTTATTTCCAAACATACCCAATAACTCCTCTACACTATAGCTTCCATCAGAATAGTCACTATGTATATGTAAATCAGCTTTCATATGAAACCCCTCTATCCATTATAATATAAATATAGACTATAATCTAGGGTATAAAAAACCCTACTTATACTTTCATATAAGTAGGGTTGCATTCAATCTTATCTAGGCTCCACTATAAGTTTGATAGCCGTTCTTTCCTCACCATCAATCTCTACATCAGTGAAAGCTGGAATACAAACTAGGTCTACTCCACTAGGTGCCATAAATCCTCTAGCTATAGCTACTGCCTTAACTGCTTGATTTAATGCTCCTGCTCCTATGGCTTGTAGTTCAACTGTTCCTTTTTCTTTTAATACAACTGCCATTGCTCCTGCTACTGAATTCGGTGTTGAATTTGATGATACTTTTAGTATATCCACTGTATTATCCCCCTTAAAATCCCTATCTTGGTTCAACTATAAGTTTCATAGCTGTTCTTTCATCACCATTGATTTCTACATCAGTGAAAGCTGGAATACAAACTAAATCTACTCCACTAGGTGCTACAAATCCTCTAGCTATGGCTACTGCCTTAACTGCTTGATTTAATGCTCCTGCTCCTATAGCTTGTAACTCTGCTCTTCCTTCATCCTTTATACAAACAGCTAAAGCCCCTGCCACAGAATTTGGTGATGAATTTGATGATACTTTTAGTATATCCATTATATTATCCCCCTTGTGTAATGTTATCTTATATATTTTTATTCATAACAGTCATAACTAAAATATAATGAAAAATTTATTTAGCATATTCTACTGCTCTTGTTTCTCTAATTACATTTACCTTTATTTGTCCAGGGTAATCTAGTTCAGACTCAATCCTCTTAGCTATTTCCCTAGCTGTATAAAGAATTTCATCATCAGTTATATCTTCTGGCTTAACCATAATCCTTAGTTCTCTTCCTGCTTGTACGGCATAGGAATCTTCTATACCCTCAAAAGAAGTTGCTATCTCCTCTAGGGTTTCTAATCTCTTAATGTATGTCTCTAAAGTCTCTCTTCTCGCTCCTGGTCTTGCTGCTGATATAGCATCTGCCGCTTGAACTAAAACAGCCTCAACTGTTTCTGGGTCTATGTCTCCATGATGAGCTGCTATACCATGTATAACTTCATTAGACTCCTTATATCTTCTAGCAAGATCTACACCTATATCAATATGTGGTCCTTCAACTTCATGGTCCACAGCCTTACCAATGTCATGCAATAAGCCTGCTCTTTTAGCAATATTTACATTTGCACCTAACTCAGCAGCCATAGCTCCTGCAATATGTGCAACCTCTATAGAGTGTTTCAGAACATTTTGTCCATAACTTGTTCTAAACTTCAATCTACCCAGTAATTTCACTAATTCTGGATGGATACCATGGATACCAGTCTCAAATATAGCCTGTTCTCCCTCTTCTCTAATAGTTTCCTCTACTTCCTTTTTAGCTTTTTCAACCATTTCCTCTATTCTAGCAGGATGAATCCTACCATCTATTATAAGTTTTTCCAAAGCTATTCTTGCTACTTCTCTTCTAATTGGATCAAAACCTGATAAAACTACAGCTTCTGGAGTATCATCAATTATAAGGTCTATACCAGTTAAAGTTTCTAGTGTCCTAATGTTTCTACCCTCTCTACCTATGATTCTTCCCTTCATTTCATCATTAGGTAGAGATACTACAGTAACTGTTGATTCTGCAACATGATCTGCAGCACACTTTTGAATAGCATATGATACTATTTCCCTAGCTTTTTTATCAGCTGTTTCTTTAGCCTCATATTCCATTTCTTTTACCATCTTAGCTAAATCATAGGAAACTTCCTTTCTAACTTTAGTTAAAAGTATGTCCTTAGCTTCCTCTGTAGTTAACCCAGAAACTTCTTCTAGCTTAGCTAGCTGTTCTTCTATGATTTTTTCAATCTCTAATTCCTTTACTTCCACAGTTTTGCTTTTCTTATTTAAAACCTCTTCTTTTTTTTCTAGAGTATAAGCTTTTTTGTCTAAAGACTCTTCCTTTTTAAGTACTCTTCTTTCTAAATTCTGAATCTCTGAACGCCTTTCTCTATTTTCTCTTTCATTTTCAATTCTTATTTGATGTATTTCTTCCTTAGCTTCAAGAACCTTTTCTTTTTTTGTATTATCTGCATCTTTATGAGCATCCTCTAAAATTCTTTTGGCCTGCTCTTCTGCATTGTTAAGCTTTCCTTCTGCTATAAATTTTCTTATTAAAAATCCAACTGCTACACCTACAGTTGTGCCTAATATCACTTGAAAAATACGATGCACCTCCCATGCTATTTACTTGTATATTTATTAGATAACTATAGCAACATTTTAAAATTGCATATATTGATACACTTTGATTTTATAACTTTTAGAGTGCAATGTCAAGACGTCTACTCCTTCAGTTCATCTATAATACTAGTCCCTGAAACTTTATTAACCCTATATGACTTAGTAGAAAGTGCAGCCAGATGACTATTGTGGGTAATCATTATTATTTGCCTGTCAAACATCTCTGAAGTCTGCTTTAAAAATCCTGCGAAATTAAATATATATTCCTCTGAAACATGCTT
>JASLIL010000109.1 GCA_030152145.1 Tissierellales bacterium | reverse complement strand
AAAATAAAACAATGTAACATAAATAAACTGTAATATAATAACTAAACTAAAACTCTTTATAGGTTCGAATTTTTATTCCTATTTATTTAGAGTTGTAGCTTAGTAAGAAAGCTGAATTAAAGGAGAAATGTATGGGAAGAGGTAAGAAAAAGAGGAAAGCAAAACTTAAAAAAAGAAGATTAAATAAAATAAAAAAAGGGAAAAATGTTTCTTTTACTCTAGCGAATTGTCAGATAAAACTTAGAGGTCGAAACAATAGTTATGAATATAAAATAAATGTTCATAACTGTTGTTTTAATGATGCAAAGTTTAATAGGGTTAGATATCGAGCTGGTCATATTACTTCTAGCTATTTACGCAGAGCTAATTTTAACAATATTGATTTTATTTTTGTTAACTTAAAAAACTCTAGTTTCAAACAATCCCGGTTTACCAATGTAATTTTTAATGGATGTAATTTGACAGGAGTAGATTTTGAAGGTTGTAAATTTGAAAAAACATATTTTATTAATTGCAAAATAGATTATTCAACAAAAGAAATGTTGGAGAAATCTACTACAATAATTAATACAATAGAGGTAAGTCCAAGTGAAGAGTTAAAAAAAGTTGTTTTGAAGACTCCTAGAAATTCGACATTAGAAAAATATAGAATTCTAACAATTTCTAAAAGTAAATTGAACAAGGCAATGTTACAAGTTCTATTAGGTATATATTCAGAAAAAGAAATAATTATGTTTATAACTAAAGCTATTAATTCAAATAGGACACAATTTTACACACTTTATGACTATATAATATCCATAGGAAATTACATAAAAAAATGATACAATATAGTAGTCCTGCCTCGGATGAGAATGCTATGGAAAGAATGGGGACTGATTAAAGAAATAGCTAGTATTCAGGAGGTGTTACTTATGATAAATCATATGAGTGACGTATTAACAGTGATTAGTATAATTGTTTGGATAGTTGAAAAATTATTGCAGACAGTTCCTCCTCGATTACTCGAGGTTAGAATATAAGAGTTCCTTGGGTATAAAACTATTTTGAAGATTTAATATATCAATATCAATTAGAAAATATATCTTGGGAGATTAGAGGTCTATTTATAGTAAGTGAACCGTTAATTAGTAATCATGTTTATAAGCAGATATATAAGTTATTTATAAGGGATATAAACTAAAATAAAAAGCTTATTGATTGGAACTGGGATTGGAACGGGTAAAATAAGTTGGAAATCTACCGAAACCATATGAACGAAACATAAATGAACTGTTAAATAATAGCTGAATTGAAAGCTTTACCATATAGTTGATGATAGAAAATGAAGAGTGGGAGTAGGACCAAATTTCATCAAGTCCTTATGGCGCAGATGAAATTCTAGGTATTAGCCCTGTCAGGGTTGACGAGACTTCTAGCGACTATAAGAAGCTAGAAGTCCGGAACCTAGGGCTTGGAGTAGTACCCAGAAGAGAATAATTGAGAGATAGAAAGACCATGGAGATTAGATCTATGGTCTTTTTTGTGTAGATTTATTATGTTGGGGATGAGGTTTTTCATTATAGATAAATACATGATATAATCAATTTGATTTTAATAATATATGTTAGATTGTATAAATAAGTATTTACTATTAAGTCTAAAAAGACCACTTTGATTTCTCTTAAAGGAAATTAGCATTTAATTAATAAGGTAAACTATATTTAATAGAATAATTATTTAGGGGGAGATATCGATGCAAGGAAATGAAATGATGTTATTTCAATATATGGAAGGTTCCTCAAAAAGATTTATTATACCAGTTTATCAAAGAAATTATGACTGGAAAATTGAACAATGTAAAAGGTTATATGATGATCTTATTAAAGTCCATAAAGAAGATAGGAAAACTCATTTTTTTGGAAGCATAGTTTCATCAAGAGATGATCAATTAGGAATGCAGGAGTATCTTATAATTGACGGACAACAAAGACTGACTACTGTATCATTGATGCTATTAGCATTACATAATTTAATGGTTGAAGGTAAAATTGAAGTTGAAAGAAAATCACTTCCGGAAAAGATAAAAAATGAATTCTTGGTGGATAAATATGAGGAAGAAGCTACAAGGATAAAACTAAAACCTGTAAAAGATGATGCCAAGGCTTTTATGGCTTTACTTGAAAATGAAGAGGATCATATAAAGGCTTCTAACATAACTATAAATTACAATTATTTTTATAATAGGATACAAAAAAGAGAAATCTCTGGTGAAGATCTATACAATGCATTTTGTAGATTACAAATAATAAATATCTACCTTGGTAGTGAGGATAATCCACAACTTATCTTTGAAAGCCTAAACTCTACAGGATTAGATTTGAGTGAAGGAGATAAAATTAGAAACTATATATTAATGGATGTGAAACCTACAAAATTACAAGAAAAATATTATGAAAAGTATTGGCATAAGATTGAACAATGTACCAATTATGATGTGAGTTCATTTATTAGAGATTATCTAAGCATAAAAACACAATCTACACCAGCCATGAAAAAGGTATATTTAAAATTTAAAGAATTTATGGATACGGATCCTTTTAGTAATTTCAATGAGATGGAAAACTTAGGAAATCGAGAAATGTTAATGGAAGATCTTTTAAGTTATGCCAAAAGATATGAGGTTTTACTCAATGCAAATAGCTCAAGCAAAGAATTAAATGTTATTATAGAGCGCTTAAATAAATTTGAGGCTACTGTAACCAGGCCATTTTTAATGGAAGTAATAAGACATTCAGAAGATGAAAATAATGAAGTATCAAAATTAAGTCAAAATGAATTATTAAAGATATTTGAAATAGTAGAAAATTACATTTTTAGAAGACAAATATGTGATATACCTACCAATGCATTAAATAAAGTTTTTGTCGCCTTAAATAATGAAATAGTTAGATATGATGGAACTATTGAAAACTATTTAGAAAAATTAAAATATGCATTAATGAAAAAAACTGCAAGTGGTATCTATCCTGATGATCAAATGTTTCGAGAGGGTTTATCCAATAAGCAAGTATATCTAATGAGATCTAAAAACAAACAATATATTATGGAGCGATTTGAAAACTGGGGAACCAAAGAGGTTAAAGATGTTTGGAATTTAATAGAAGAGGGAACTTACACAATTGAACATATTATGCCCCAAACCCTAAGTAACGATTGGAAGAAAGACTTAGGTCCAGATTATGAATTTATTCATGAAGAGTGGGTTCATAAACTTGCAAACTTAACCCTTACTGCATATAACTCAAGATATAGCAATAGTAGTTTTACTACAAAACGTGATATGAAAAATGGATTTGCAGATAGTGGTATACGTATGAATCAGAAAATAGCAAAGTGTAAAAAATGGACTCTTGAGGAACTTGAAAATAGAAATGAAGATCTCATAGATAGAGCACTTAATATTTGGCCTATGGTAGATACAGATTATGAACCAGCTGAAAAGGTTATGGATTCAATAACTTTAGCTGATGAAGTTAGTATGAAAGGTAGAAAGTTATCTAAAATTTCTTTTCTTGGAATTGAACAAAAGGTAAATAGTTGGGTTGATGCCTATATTAAAGTAATTTCTACCTTGCACTCAGAAAATCCAATGGTTCTTTTTAAACTAGCAGCTGATAAAAGTGGTCAAGGTGTAAGTAATTATGTAGCTGAATCAGAAGAAAAAAACTTAAGTTATAGCAAGCTTGAAGAAGGTATATATTTATCCGTAAACACTGACACTGATACTAAGCTCTACTTGCTAAGGAAGTTCTTTAAAATTTATGAAATTGAGGAAGAAGAATTAATTTTTTATTTATCACAAAATGATGGAAAAAATACTATAGATATGAATTTTTCTGAAGAAAAAAGGATGAACTTTTGGACCGAAGCTTTACCAGTTTTTAAGAAAGAAACCGGTAGGTTTGAAAATATAAATCCATCGGATTCCAACTGGATTAGCACATATATAGGGCATTCAGGTATTAATATAACAACAACAGCCAACTTAAATGATCTAAGAGTTGAATTATATATAGGGAAAAAGGACAAGGAAGTTAATGATGATATTTTTAATTTTATAAAAGAAAGCAAGGATTATATAGAAAAAGAATCGGATCAGATATTTGTATGGAAAAATGAACCGGAAAATATTACCTCTAGAATATCCATAGAATATGAGGGAATAGGCATATCTGATGAATCTAATTGGGAAACGTGTATATCCTTTCTTTCAAAAGGAGTAAATACAATTTTAAAATATGTAGTTCCAAAAGTAGATGAGTATTTTACTGAAAAGAAATAAAGGCTACAATAATTACATGGAAAAGGTTAAGTAAATGTGTCTAAAAGAGTTAGGATCAGATGATCCTAGCTCTTTTTTGATTTAATTATAAGGGATTAGTATGTATTATGATAAAATAAATTTAGAACTAAAAATGTAAATATATAAGTCTTTAGTGATTGCATTCTATAACTAACTTTTACAGAAGGAGGGTTGACATGAAATGGATTATATCTGCAAATCATAATAAGTATGATTATGAGTCGGCATTTAAAAAGTGGAAATTTATAGATTGTAAGCAAGGAAATTATTCTTATGAGCTAGGAGATATAGTATATATATATGCTACAGCTCCTTACAAAACAATAAGATACAAAACTATAGTTCATGAAATCAATAAAACATCAGAAGAAATAATTGATGATTCTGTTTTTTGGATTGATAGAGAAAAATATAAGTAAGCATTAGATGGGAAGTATATGAGACTCTATTTAATAGAAAGGTATGATAGTGAGGCATTAAATTTAGATAAACTTATGAAAAATGGTTGAAATGGAGCACCACAGGGACCTCAAAGATTAAGTGAGGAATTAGAACTATATATAGAAAGTTTAGATAAGAGATTAAGTTTATATCCAGAAAGCATAGGAGATGACGAGATTATATATGAAGGAGCCAAGCAAACCATAACTATAAATAAATATGAAAGAAATCCTAGAGCAAGAAAAGAGTGTATTGATTGTTATGGCTATGACTGCAGAGTTTGTGGAATGAATTTTGAAAAAAATATGGGGAAGTTGGAAAGGATTTTGTCCATGTTCATCATATTGTATCAGTATCAAAAATTGATGAAGAATATGAGATTAACCCAATAAAAGATTTAATTCCAGTTTGTCCAAATTGTCATGCTATGATACATAGAGGTATGGAATATATTAATAAGTAAAAAGTACGTTATTATAGTTGAAAGAAGTAATAAGTATAAATAATAAATTATATAATAAAATATGGAGGAGTTACATGGAGAAAAAGGATTGGTACTTAGAATTGTTAACAAAAAATTATGAGGAAGCAATTGAAATATTATTAAAAAAATATGGTAAAGCAGAAGATGACTATTATAGCGAAAAATCATATGAACGATTCTTGAAGGGAGAAATTAAGTCTATTACAAGGGGGAAATATTCTAGAACATGTGAAGGCTTGTACTGTCACCATATTGACGAAATACGTTATGAAAATTTATCGAGTAGTAATTATATTAAATGGTATAAGTATCCCTTTTATTTACAAAAAAAAGATAAATTAGTATACTGTGATTTATTTGAGCACGCTATACTACATGTATTAATTTCAAAAGAAACATCTCTAGAATTTGGTTATTCGGGATATGAGGTTTTTATTAAAAAGATGATAAAAGAATGGTATCTAGCTTCAAAGAAACCTAAATTTAAACGTAAATGGTTTGAAAATTGTTATGAAAAAGCATTTTTAAGTTTTGAGGATGCGTCTATTGTGTTAAATGAGATGAATAAGATAATTTCTTATGAGGAACAAAGATATGAGGAAGAAAAGAAAAAGAAAATATTAAAAATTATAGAAGAGAATGGATATAGAAAGTTAAGTAATATGAACTCTAGACCTGAAATTATTAAAGCGATGTACACTTTGAAAAAAGAAGGAGCATTTCCTTATAGCAACCAATATCTTGAATCCATTTATTCGGAACAGTTTGGAATATCAATTTATGAGCCAGTAAAACTAGAAGTTTTCCAGAGTAATATGGCAGAATATGATTTGGGAGGAGTATTGAAAAATATAAAACTATTTATATATTATATGGATGGTAAAATAGAATATGACGAATATAGAGAGAGCAGTTGTAAATATAATATAACCAAGGTAGAAGCAGAAAAGATAAAAATCGTTGAAAAAGAAAGAAAAGCATATGAAAAGAAACAGATGAAGATAGAAGCGGAAAGGGCAGAAAAATTTTATAATAAATTTCCTAAATTCAAAAAACATAATATTAGATATGATTTAAAAAGACAAGAGGTAAATGTGTTGTTATTTAAATACTATGATAAATATAATTGTTTTATAAAATTTCAAGGAGCTATGAAAAAGTATAGTTATGACGATTTGTTAGAGAAACTAGATTTCCTATTAGAATAATAAGCTTAGATAAGAATACAAGAAAATGGGCTTTGATAGGGTCTTAGTTACCTGTGATAAAGATAATGTGGGGTCAGCTAAGACTATTTTAAAGAATGGTGGAGTTTTAGAAAATGAAGTTAATGAGGATAATAGCATAATGGAAAGATATTGGATAAACTTAGCCTAGTAACTAGACTAAGTTTATTTTATTTGTGAAACTTTTATTACTTTATACTTACTAGCGACGATAAAGTTCTCCTTTAATACTGACTATATTATGGCTGTATACCCTTACTGTGATTTACTAAATTTAATGAAGCTTTTATCTGGCTTTTGTTATAATATTAGTATATTAAAGTTTAAAGGAGAAAAATATGATACATATAGTTGAATATATAGATAGATATGAAGAAGACCTAAAAGCTCTGGTAGGGTCTTTGGATTTTAATTTTGATAGGGGATATTTGCTTTTTGAAGATAAGAGGCCTATTGGTTTCTCGGCCTATAGCTTGGAGGATAGGAGGGCGGAGCTTTTTATCTTTATCGCAGAGGATAAAAGGAGAAGGGGTAATGGTAGCTATCTTTTAGAAGAGACCTTGACTAGGCTTAAGGTTAGCAGTATAGATGAGCTGGTAGTGGGATTTGATAGGGAACTTGGCTACCATCAGTTTTTTATAAAAAATGGTTTTAAAAGTTGGTGGCCTCTAGAGGGAATGAGAAGGGAGCCTGAGGCCTTTGATCTTGATAGAAGAATAGTGGCCTATGATGATATTTATTTTCAGGAAGCATTTAAGATTCATGAGGAATCCTTCCATAAAATGAGGCTGAGCATAGGCATGGAGTCGGAAATAAGGGAGGCAGGCCAAGAGGATAGGGACAAGTGGTGGGCTAAGAGAGACTATATATTTCTTCTTATAGATAGTCAGGAGCTGGTTGGGGTAATAATACTTACAGATGGAGACTTGGACAGGTTGGCTATAAAGGATGGCCATCAAGGCAAGGGCTATGGTAGGATTATGGTTGAGTTTGGCTTGAATTACCAGTATGAAAGAGCTAGGAAGGAGTCTGTGCTTTGGTGTTTAAGCCAAAATCCAGCCCAGAAACTATATGAGAAGATGGGCTTTGAAGTATTTGTTATTAAGGATTTTTTCAAGATAAGCTTAAGTGAAGGTTAGGAGGATTGAATTGACCAATTTAAATAGGTGGGTAGAGTATATAAGTGAAGGTAAGGAATATCCCTATAGTAAGGATTCCTATGTTTTAAAGTATAATTTTGTAAATAGGGAGGCCCAATATATAAAATCAAATTTAATATATCTTCCTGATGGAAAGTCAGTCTTGGAGTTTGTATTATATGTCCTAGTGCCTTCAGCTGCTCTTTCTAGATTTTATGAGAGGGAGCAAAGGGTGGCTCTGACAGTTCAATTGCCTGAGGGTATATTTGAGTTTTTGGAGATGGAGGGAGCAAAAGAGCTTTTAGAAGACTGTAGAGATCTGGTTGATAGCCTTAAATCTATAGATGAGGAAAACTTAATGGAGGAATTTAAAGAATTTGAGAGGAATTACAAGGAAGTCTTTGATCTTTCTATGGATCTAGGTTGGGATCATAAATTTTATTCTAATATAGAACTTTTCAAAAATATGGAAGACTTTGGTTTAAGGCTTCTTGAAAGCTATAGAGATTCAGATATGATGGATTATTTAGAGGGAGAGTTAGGATTAAATGAAGATGAGATTTTTACACTTTTTACAAGTCTTGAAACTAGCCCCTTTAACAGAAGGAGAGTAAGAGATTTTATTTTAAATAGATTGGTTTTATTATAGTTATAAGATATTACAAGAAAGGTCAAAATATTTAAAGTTTTAAAAGACCTAGCTGCTATAATAGTACTTGATAATGATTATTAAATAGGAGCAAGTTAGTAATTTATTTACCCCAAGAATAAATTTAGCTTTAATAGTCTATAAATTTAGACTTTCTCCAAATAGAGTATAAAAATAAACCAGAGATTTTTCTCTGGTTTATTTTTTGTCATTTTAGGCTAGAGGATGAGCCTGTAATATAGCCTTTGTATGTAAAAAAATTAGCTGTCCCACTTAACTATATAATCTAAGATTTAAATAAGTTGACTTAAAGGGAAGTTTCTCTCAAAGTCTAGTTGTTTTAAAAGACAGTCAGGTGTATAGACAGATAGATAATTTTATGCTATAATTTATACAAAGTTATTGATTTAACTTTTGGGGTTAAGATATAGTAGGGAATCTATACAGGTCTTTAAAATCAGGGGGATGAAAAAGATATTGAACGGTATAGGTAGAAATTTTAAAATAACTAGTCTGACTAATTAAGTTTAGTGGGATTAGTTATTTTAAAGTTCAAGTAAATAAAGATGGGTTTTATAAAATCCCTGGGCCTTGGCCCAGGGATTTTTATTAGTTAAGTTGTAGAGATTTTTTGCTGGCCATAACAGCGTCTACTACATAGTCAGCTGAAATAACTTCAGAACCTTCTACTAGATTGTCTTCTTCTACTCCATTGTGAATCATACATGATTTACATACCTTTAGCTTTCCACCAGCTTCTAGAAAGGCTGGTAAAAGATCTTTTACTGCCTTAAAAGGTTCACCTATATCAATTTTATCAGCATAGCCCTTGCTAGCTAGATGAACTGCATCGGATAGTAGGATGAGTTCCACGTCATATCCTTCCTGTGCTGCCTTAAGTCCCATAGTAAAGGCTATAGTTACGTTGTTTGCATCTCTTTCGTGCTGTGTTAGTGTTACCAATAAGTCTATATTATGCATTTTTAAATCCTCCTTTAAATTCACTCTATACTTATTATACCCTATATGGGTATAATAAACAAATAATTTTATTTATTTAAATTTATTTTATGTATAATATATGTAGGTCTTAAAATAGGGGGAGAACAAATGAGGCTTTGGACAGTTAGTTCAGTAAAGATGATAGAGGAATTAAAGACTAATAAGACGGTTGTTTGCAATAAAACTATAGGTGATTATATGAAAACTGATAGAGATTTTTTAGAGGCCTATATGTGGATGAGGGAGAGGATGATAGAAAGAATAGGCTTAAGTTCGACGGCCTACTTTCCCTTATGGGTTTGGCATATTTATGGGGGATCTGTGGAGAAACCCAAGATTGACTTGAAGAAGGGTCAGTGTTTTTTAGAGTTAGATTTGGATTCATCTAGGGTTCTTTTAAGCGATTTTATGGCTTGGCATTCAGTTTTAAATAAGGGTTTTATGGCTGAAGCTAAGACTGAGGAGGAGTTGGATCTTATAGACCAAGACTTCTATAGATTACCTAAAAACTACAGGGATCAGCTTAGGGAAAAATCCTGGGAACTTGTTTTTGAGTTGGATAAGCTTATTCCTATTTACTCTGATGGTGACTATATACAGGGAACAATTTGGGAGATAAGAGAAGAGGATGTAGTAAATATATATATGAATTAGGAGGGTTTATGAAAAAGCTTATATTTGATTGCGATAATACAATGGGAATGAAGGATAGGCCTTTAGATGATGGCTTGGCCCTTCTGCAGCTAGTAGGAGATAGGGAGGCTGAGATTCTAGGAGTTACCAGTAGCTTTGGTAATGATAGGGTGGAGAAAACCTATGAGGCCAACCTAACTTTGGTGAGGGATTTAGATTTAGACCTAAGGGTCTTTAAAGGAAATGATGGTTTGGAAAGAGATAGTGAGGCTGGAGATTTTTTGGTTGATATGGTCAATAAGTATCCTGGAGAAATTACTATTATAGCGGTAGGTAGCCAGTCAAACCTATATGAGGCCTACTTGAAGGATGGGGATTTTTACAATAAATTAGATCAACTTATTCTTATGGGGGGCCTAGAGAAGGAGCTTATAATAAGGGGAGAGAGGATGGAGGAGCTGAATTTTTCCTGTGACCCAGAAGCCAGTGAAAATGTCCTTAGCTTTGGGAAAAATATTACCATAATGTCAGGTCATATAGGCTTGGAGATAGGCTTTGGTCCTAGAGAGTATGAGAGGCTGGAAAGTTCTAATAGGGGCCATAACTATATACTTGAAAATTCCAAGTCTTGGTTGGATTTTGTGGCTAGGAACTTTAAGAGGGAGGAATTTTATATTTGGGATCTGGCTGCCAGTATGTATCTTAGCCATAGGGAATTATTTAAGGATGACTATAAGCTTATTAGGTCCAGTAGGGAAGATCTTAAATCAGGTTATTTAAGGAAGGATCTTGAGGGTAATAAGATTAATATCCCCAAGGCTATTGTAGATATAGATAGGTTTATGGATATTGTTTATGAGGATTGGAAGAGAGTTTAAAAATTATGGGAGGTTGGGTAGAATGAAAAAGTTTGCATCAGTTTTAATGGGAAATTATGATACAGAGAAGGATAGGGCTCTATTTAAATCAGAAAAAATGGAGACACATATAAGAACAGTTAGAAGTATAGAGGAGGCTAAAGATTTGCTTGTGACCTTAAGAAAACAAGGATTTGGAGTTGTTGAGTTTTGTGGGGCTTTTACAGATGAAAATCTTGAAGAATTTAAGGATATAGTTGGGGATGAGATGGGACTGGCTAGGGTTGTGGCAGCTTCAGAAGAAAAGAGCATGATTGATGGCTTTTTTAAGGCCTAGTACCAAAAATATCCTAGAAATAAAGGGATTTAAGGAAGTATAAGTAAATTAAGCCTTTGAAATGGGTATATTAATAAGAGAGCTTGTTTGTATCTACAATACATAAGGAAAGGAAAATTTTATGAATTTATTTGAAAAGAAATATTCTGTATTTAAGGCATTGTTTTATTCAATTTTAGCAATAATAATTTATTTTTTTAGTGCCATTCTAGCAGGAAATATTCATCTTTTATATCTTTTGAATGATGGATATGCTTTTGAGGAGGCCCAGGCAGTTTTGATGGAAAGCTACTATAGGACAGATGCCCTAGCTATGGTTATAGCTCTTGTTCTACTTCTTATCTATATTGTAATTAGGTCCAAGAAGATCAGGAGAATTTATGGTCTAGACTATATAGATACTAGAATAGCTAGGCCCAGTTACTGGTTAAAGGGAACTGTAATGCTTTTGGGAACAAAGGGTATAGTTGGCCTTTGGTTTCAGCTTTTGGCCTTTCTGGCTACAAAGGTTGACTTTGTAAATAACAGTTTAGAGACTTTTCAAGAGGGTGCTGGTAGTATAGAGATGAATGAACCATATATTTTTATATTTCTATCGGTTGTACTTTTTGGCCCTATAGTGGAGGAGTTACTTTTTAGAGGGATTATCTATAGGGAGTGGAATCTTTTTAAGGGGAGGAAATTTGCTATTATATTTTCGGCCTTAGCCTTTGGAGTTTTCCATTGGGACTTAGTTCAGTTTACCTATACGGTCCTATTAGGACTTTTATTTGCCTATCTATATTCTAAAACCGAGTCCATATGGTTGCCTATATTTTTGCATATTTTTAATAACTTTATAGAGACTTTACCTCAGGCTCTAGAGGAAAATGAAACTCTTATGGTTATTATAATAGTGCTTCAACTTGTTCTTATAATACCAAGTATTTGGATTTTTATTAGAGAGAGAAAGAAGGATAGCTACTGGAGTTTTATAAGTTAGGAGGGCTAGTTATGAAGGATTTAGAGAAAAGTTTTAATGATACCTTAAGATCTTTATCTAAAGCTTTAGAAGAGGAGTTTATTCAGAAGAAGCTGGAGTCAGGATATTTAATTGATTTTAAGGATTATACTATTAGTTTAAGTAGTGATCAGATTGAAAAGGCCTATGAGGAAAACAGCTTAGGGGAGCTTGTTTTAGATGAATTTGGCAAGGAGGGCTTAAATTTTCAAGATTTAAAGATGGATTTGGTTAATAAGCTTTTTAAGGACTAGGGGTAGTACTACTGTCCCTTTACATAGAGTTGGGAGGTGTCCTATGGGGGAAATTTATTATAATGGGGATATTTTAGATGATTCAGCTATTTATGATGCTATGGCTGTAGAAAGGGGAAAAGTTATAGGTTTAGGTTCTGGACAGGACTTGATAAATCTTTATAAAGGTTTTAATCTTGTTGATTTGGAAACTAGGACACTCTTATTAGTTTCAGAGGATAGCAAGCTTTCTGACTTAGATTATTCAGCTAAGTTATTTTCTTTGGATTTAGGTAGGCTGTCTTCTTTTGATGAGCTTTTAAGTTTAATAAGACTCTATATAGCTGAAAATAAGGTGGGAGAGGGAGAGTGGGTGGTTTGTAGAAACTTCCATGAAAGCAAGGATTTTCCTATGCCAAAAAGATGGGATCTGGACCCGGCCTCTAATAAGAATCCCTTGGTTTTAGTAAGCAAGTCAGGAAGAAGGGGTACCTTTAATACCAGGGCCCTAGAGACCTTGACTACAGAGGCTATGATGGAAGTGGAAGGGCTTTTAGAGGTTAAGAAGGGATTTCCTACAGGTTATATGGAGGAGAATCCATTTTGGGTGTCTATAGATCAAATTCCAGGACCAGCCATAGGGGATTTAAGGGATCTTCTGGAACTTAGCTCTGGTGATGGAAGGCTGGAAGCCAGCATTTCAAAAGGTCAAAAGGCAGATTTTATAATCTTAAGCCAAAATCTCCTAAAGCTGGTGGAAGAGGACCTTAAAGACCTTAAGCTCTGGGCTTTTTACAGGGGAGGCAGGCCTGTATTTAGAGATATAGATATAATTAAAGGTTATAGATAGTTATT